>JAJDTT010000082.1 GCA_022827025.1 Acidobacteriota bacterium | reverse complement strand
GCGCGGCCGCCCTGCAGACGGTCATCCTCTTCTACACCGTCTCCACTCTGGCAGCGGCCGCCGCGGTGTGGTGGCTCATACCCAAGACGCCCGCCGGCCAGCCACAACGACAGCGACAAACCTGGTCGAACGTCAAGCGGGTTCTGGGCATTCGGGCGGTGTGGCTGCAGGCTGTTGTCTTGATCTGCGCCTACTGCGGCTTCAAGGGACTCGACAACTATTCCCTCTACTACTACGAAGTGTTGGGGATGAATGAAACCGACGCCGCCGGCTTCGCCGCCACCATGGGCTACCTCCGTCCCGGCGCCGCTATCATCGCGGGGATCGTGGGTGACCGGTTCGGCATCGCCTGGATAATCACGGTGCTGTTCACCTCCCTCGCCGCGTGCTGGGGGGTGCTGGCGTTCCTGGGGACCGGTCCCGAATCGGTGCTGATCCTGTACGCGAACTTGATCGTGACGGTCTTCGGCGTGTACGCGCTACGCGGCCTCTACTCCGCGCTGTTGGAGCAGACTCACGTTCCGCATGCGCTGACCGGGACCGCAGTCGGCGTGATCTCCCTGGTGGGCTACACACCGGACATCTTCTACAACATGATCGCCGGCCGGCTGCTGGACGCGTCACCCGGCATCGGCGGGCATCAGAACGCCTTTCTCCTGCTCTCGAGCTTGGCGACCGTGGGGATCGCGGCCGCCGGCATGCTGCACCATGGTCACGGGCGCCGGACCGGACGGAGTAGCTCAGGAAGCGCAGGGAGGTAGGAGTCCGTCTCACTGTCGGGAGGTGATCCGGGCCTGGGTCCCTCTCAATCCTGGCCCTGGCCACCGGCTCTCAACTGCCGCTCCAGCAGGTGGCCGGAGATCTCCATGAAGTCGCGGTCGGTGACGATGCCCACCAGCCGATCTTCCTGAACCACCGGAAGGCACCCGATTCTCTCGCGGCGCATGAGGGCGATGGCGTCCACCGTCAACGTTTCCGGAGTCACAGTGATGGGGTCCGGCTTCATGATCAGCCGGACCGGCTCCTTCTTGAGCTGGATTCCGCCTTGGCGAATGAAGAAGTTGAGCACCGAGCGATAGGAGACCAGACCGACCAGGCGGTTCCGTTCATCCTCCACCGGGATATGCCGGACCCGCTCCCAATCCATGATGCTGGCCGCCAGGTCGATGGGATCCTCCGGTTGGACGGTGAAGACCTCCGTGGTCATGTACTGCTCGATCCGCTTGTAGTGGGCCCGCCAGTCGCCGCCTTCGTCCGGCTCGGCCAACGGCCAGGAATGGACCGGCCTTCCTCGCGTCTGGCGCTGGCAGGTTGCCGCCGTCAGGGCCACCAGAGTCTCCCCCCGGCGGCGATCCCCTCCCATCCCGGAATACGATCGCAACAGCCAGTCCGCTCCCGTCCGGCCGGTTTCCGCGCGCTTCTCGACGATTCCCAGGTAACGCTTGATGTCCTCGTCCCGAATGCCGCGGTGCCGGAGACCCTCCCTGGCCACGGGCAGGAGCCTTCTGCGAATCAGTTCGGGAGCGGGCATGGATTCTCCATCCAGCCAGGCCAGTTGCGCGTTCAAGCCTGAACGAGCGGCCGACTGGAAGTTGGACTTGACCTCCGCGAAGGAGATCCGGGAGGTGACGTCCTGGTGCTCCTGGGCCAGGCCGGTGACCAGCCCGCAGAAGAAAGCGGCATTGGCCACCTCGTCCAGCACCGAGGGTCCGGATGGGAGGACCCGATGCTCGATTCGCAGATGGGCCCGGCCCTCGTGAACACCGTAGCAGGGCCGATTCCAACGGTAGACGGTGCCGTTGAACATGCTGAGCGCCTTGAGCTTGGGCAGCCGGTTGCGGGACAGCACCTCCAAAGGGTCCTCCGTGCTCTCGACGTTCATCAGAGCCCGGAAACGGGTCACGTCCTCCCGGAAGATGTCCAGCACCGAGTCCCGGACCCACCGGTCTCCGAAGCCGACGCGAGGTCTTGAACTCCGCGGATAGGCGGAAGGCCTCCGCGTGTCGACGGAGAGTTGAAAGAGGGCGATTCGGGTCTCCTGCCACAGTCTCTGGCTCAGCAGGAGGGGGGAGTTGACGGCGGCCGCCAACACGGGGGCCGTCGCCAACTGGGCGATGTTGTAGTACCGGGGAAACTGATCCGGAGGAACTTGAAGATGCACCTGGAAGCTGGTGTTGCAGGCCTCCAGCATGATGGTCTTGACCTTGACCATCAATTCGTCGATCCCCCGGATGCGGAGCGAATGAGTCTCGCCGCGCAGCTTGGTGATCGCCGCCGAGAGGGCGCGGTAACGCGGTTGCGGGCTCATGTTCCGGGTCGTGAGCTGCGACAGGGTCAGGGTGGGCAGGATGCCCGCGAGCAGGATCCGCGCCCCGTGAGATCGGGCCAGCGCGGCCAGTTCCCCGATCGATTGGTTGAGCTGGCGCTCCAACTCTTCCAGGCAGCCATCCCGGAATTCGACGGGATCGAAGTTGATCTCCAGATTGAAGCGCCCCAGCTCGGGGGTGACGTGGGGATTCCGGTTGTCCGCCAGAATCCGGGGACCCACTGGAGCCGGCTGCCAGGAGCCGTCCACCAGGAAAAGTTCCTGCTCGACGCCGATCCGCGGTGGGCCCGACTCGATCAAGCCCTGTTCGAGCATCTGACGAAGGGCTCTAAGGTCATCGAGCACAGCGTCCATGAAGCTGTGCCGGTCTGCCTTGTCCGCCAGATCGTCCATCCCTGGTCCTCGCTTTCGCCGGTTGGGAAGTAGAGAGTCCGCTCCGAATCAGTCGCCGGGACCGGAAAAAAAGTCGGCGTTCTTCCGCACGAATTCCGGCGTCCAGATGCGAATCCGGGACAGCTTTCCAGTGTCGTCGAACGAGCCCACGCCGATCCAGCCCTCCGCGAACGTCTTGTCCCGGGCGCTCATGATGGGCTTGGACATGTCGTTGACGAAAACCTGGATGGAACCGCTCTCCAGGTCGCGCCGGATCCGGACCTGATGCCAATCCCTCTCGCCCCAGTCGTGTCCGGCGGTCGTCGTCGTGGAGATCTTCACCCGCGCCCGGCCGTCGACGAGAAAGATGTTGTGGGCATGGTCGTCGGTACGGGAAGCGATGTGGGCGTAGTAGAAATGGGCCGGGTCCTGGAAACCGAAAAAGAAACAGAGATCGCGGTGACCGTACTCCCTTCCCGTCTGCCGGACCCGCAGGTCCGCCACGAAACTGCCGAATTGCTGACCGTCGATCAGGGCGATGTTCAGGGGGGACCGGTGCGGGGGCTCGTACCGGCTCTGCTGATAATGCTCCAGCGCCGGCTCCCCCTGGCTCCGGCCGGAGTAGCGCCACGCCGCCGGATCGGAGAAGACGAAGTCCCGGAGCGCCTCTTTCCTCCCCATCGCCTGGTTGTAGAGCAGCCGGTGTCCCGCCGGCACTTCGAGCCCGGGCGCCGGTGTCAGGTCCACCATCACGACCTCTGTCGTGGTGGGAAACCGATCAGGCACGGGAAGGGTGACCCGGTCCCTGGCGAGCCATTCGACGCTGCGGGTGAAAATGGTCTGGAAGCCGACGCAGTGCAGTGAGTTCCGGTGCTCCTGACCGGACCAATGATGGCCCATCAGATTGGTGACCACCCGGCCCTGGCCGTAGGGAATCACCCAGACCAAAGGCTCGTGCTGGCCCGAACCGGCCTGCCGCGGATCAGAATAGGCGGACGCCAAAATGGTCATGTCCAAGGCGGGTCCCCGCTGACCGTGGTACAGCTCATCGGTGGCGTGCATCCATCGGACCGGAATTCCCTTCATGATGGGATGCTTCGGCTTCCGGATCCGGACCAGGTAGGAATGCCGCCGGCCGTGTCCCGAGCCGATACCGGCGCCTTGAGGGATACGCAGCAGGCGGCCGCTGGCGTCGTCGACGGCGATGCCGTCGCCGTAGTCCCGGTCCCGCCAGCCCAGGCCGATCATCCGGTTGTACTCCTCCCATTCGGGAAAGGCGTTGTTGGCGGCGTGCACGATGGCCAGTCCCCCTCCGGAGTGGACGTACTCCTCCAATGCCTCCTCCACCGCTCTGGGCCAGGACTGACCGTTGTAGTTGCTGACGACCACGTCGAAAGCCCGGAAATCCGGCCACCAGCGCCGCCATGCGCCCGATTCGGCATCTTGGGGCGGGCTGCTGGAAGTGACCACCTGAAACAGTCCGGCGCGCTCCAGGGCGCCGCGGAGCGACTCGCTGGTCTCCACCCAGTTGTGATTGTTCTGTCCGTCGAGCAGAAGGACCCGGATCTTCTCTTCCCCGTAGAGCTCTCCGCCCAAGACAAGCAGTGAGAGGCAAATCAGGCAGCAGGTCCTAGTCCGAATCATGATGGGTCGCGCCTCCTGGTCTCAGGTCGGGGACCGGCCCCCGGAATGCGGCCGGGTTCGGCCGGGAATCTGACTCCATTGGAAATTGTAGGGAGACACGGTAGACCCGACAAGTGTTGGCACCTCACCTGTCAGCAACAGGTGTAACTGTCTGTCGATCCGGCTCACTCCGCCTCTCGTATCACCCGCACACCGCCGGATGGCGCAAATGTAATGCCCCGCCGCACCACTCGAACCGTGTGGCGAGGGTCCAACCGCAGGGCCACGCGCGACAACACGCGGGCCAGCACGATCTTCATCTCATAGCTGGCGAACGCTGCTCCGAGACAGTAGCGCACACCGCCGCCAAACGGGAAAAACGTATAGGGATCGATCCGGCGCCCCACAAACCGGCCGGGGTTGAACGCCTCCGGTTCCGGCCACAATTCCGGTCGGCGGTGGGTGAGGTAGATGCACGGCACCACGATGATGCCGGCCGGCAATTCATGGTTTCCGATGCGCATGTCCTTTCCCAGATGGCGGGCGGCGATGGGCAGAACCGGATTGAGGCGAGCCGTCTCCTTGATGACCGAGTCCAGATAGCTGAGCCCGGCGACCTGCTCTGCAATCGTCCCGGACGCCTGAGGTCCCTCCCCGGTCACCGGCTCCACCTCGGCCCGGACCCTGGCCAGTACCTGCGGGTTCCGCAACAGGCGGTAGATCACCCACGCCAATGAGGTGGCAGTCGTTTCGTGCCCGGCCACCAGCATGGTAATGATTTCGTCCCGGATTTCCTCGTCGCTCATGGGTCGGCCATCTTCGTCGCGCGCGGCGACCAGCATGGCCAGGATGTCGGTGCGCTTCCTCCGTTGTGACTCTCTGCAGCGAGCGATCTGGTCATACAAGAGCCGGTCGATGCGGCGGAGCAGGGGGTCGCGAAGGGGGATGTAGCGGCGTAGTGTAAGACCGATCCAGGTCTCGAGCGGCCCCGCGATGGAGTTCAACCAACGGATCAGCCGCGCGCGCAGGTCGTGCAGCGATGGACCATCATCCACTCCGAAAACGGCGCGTAGAATGATTTCCAGGGTAATTTGCTGCATTCGCGAGTGAACTGAAAAGGACGTTTCGACCGGCCAGGAATCGATCGATCGATCGGTAATCCCAGTCATCAGTTCGCCGTACAACCGCATTCGTTCGCCGTGGAACGGCGGCATCAACAGCTTGCGTTCCCGTTTGTGCCGAGCGCCGTCGAGCAGCAATATCGAGTTGGGGCCCAGGACGTGCTCCAAGCTCACCCTATTGGCCTGTCCGGCCCGCAGGTGTTCGGGGTTGCCGGAGAAAATCTGTTTGATAGCTGCGGGATTGCTGAAAAATACGACCGGCGGAGCGCCGATCAGGTGGAGGGTGAAGGCGTCGCCGTAGGTTTCGTCACATGTCCGCAGGAACGGAACGGGGCGGAAGATCCATTGGAACATCTGGAAGAGGCGTGGGGCCCGCGGTCCGGGCGGCAACTCGGGCATACAGTCAGTCTAACGACTTCCCCGGGGCATTGTTCCTGCCCCATGTCATTATCCGTTATTCTAATTTTGTGAATACGATCCGCGAGAAACGGGCCAATCAGGAGAAGTTTCAATGAAACCGCCAATGGACCACCACGTCGACCTGAGCGATCACGACATTCAAGTCCGGAGAGTCCTCCGCAACATCGCTCCGGCGCAACTCTACGAGGAGGCCCTGAAATACGATCGCGGTTCCGCGATTGCCGACTCAGGGGCTCTGATCATCTCCTCGGGCGCCAAGACGGGACGCAGCCCGGGCGACAAGCGGGTCGCCGTTCATCCTGATTCGAAAGACCAGATCTGGTGGGGTTCCATCAACGTGCCGCTCCAGGAGAACAATTTCCTCATCAACCTGGAGCGGGCCGTCGACTACCTCAACACCCGCGAACGGCTGTACGTCACCGACGGCTACGCCGGGTGGGATCCCCGCTACCGCCTCAAGATCCGGGTCATCTGCACTCGCGCCTACCACGCCCTGTTCATGTACAACATGCTGATCCGGCCCCCGGAGGAGGAGTTGGAAGACTTCGGCGAACCGGACTTCATGATCTACAACGCCGGCCACTTTCCGGCCAACCGCCACACCGCGGAGATGACCTCCAAGACCAGCATCGACCTGAGCTTCGAACGCCGGGAGATGGTGATCCTGGGAACCGAGTACGCCGGAGAGATGAAGAAGGGCGTCTTCACCGTGATGCACTACTTGATGCCCAACGCGGGTCAGCTCTCCATGCACTGCTCCGCCAACACCGCCGCCGATCTGGACAACGTCGCCCTCTTCTTCGGCCTCTCCGGAACCGGCAAGACCACGCTTTCGGCCGATCCCAACCGCCGGCTCGTCGGCGACGACGAGCACGTCTGGAGCGACCGGGGCGTCTTCAACATCGAGGGGGGCTGTTACGCCAAGTGCATCGGGCTCACCGAGAAGAACGAGCCGGAGATCTATCGGTCCATCCGCTACGGCACCATCCTGGAGAACGTGGTCTACGATCCGGATCGCCGGCAGGTTCACTACGACGACGGTTCCATTACCGAGAACACGCGCGCGGCGTATCCCATCGAGTTCATCCCCAATGCGGTGATCCCGTGCCAGGTCGGACATCCGCGGAACGTCATCTTCCTGACCTGCGACGCCTTCGGCGTGCTTCCCCCCGTCAGCCGCCTGACTCCGGACCAGGCCATGTACCACTTCATCAGCGGCTATACGGCCAAGGTGGCCGGGACCGAGGTCGGGGTCACCGAACCCAGCGCCACCTTCTCGGCCTGCTTCGGAGCGGCGTTTCTGGCGTTGCACCCCAGCCGGTATGCCGAACTCATGGGTGAGAAGATCCGGCGCCACCAGGCCCGGGTCTGGCTGGTGAATACCGGTTGGTCGGGAGGTCCCTACGGCGTCGGGAGCCGGTTCTCGCTTCCCCACACCCGCGCCATCATCGACGGGATCCACGACGGCAGTCTGGACCGGGCGCCGGCTGTGCGGGACCGGCACTTCGGCTTCGACATGATCACCGAATGTCCGGGGGTTCCCCGGGAGCTGATGATGCCGGAGGGGACCTGGTCAGACGGTGGGGCCTACCGCAGCAAGGCCCGGGAGCTGGCCGGTCTCTTCAAGGCCAACTTCAAGAAATTCGAACAGGGCACCTCGGCCGGCATCCGGCAGGCAGGTCCGGCGTAGGAGCGGGGGTTTTTAACCCCCGAGTCGGCGATGAAGAGGGGGGACTACAAGTCCCCCTTCCTAGTTCAGACGCACCATCCGCTGGACCCGCTGGCCCTGGATGTCGCACAGGTAGACGTCGCCACGGGAATCGACGGCGACGGCATGGACCCAGTTCAACGAGCCCGGCGCCGGCGCCGATTCTCCAATTGTGCCCAGCGGAAAGGTCCAGTGCTCCAGGACCCGGCCTTCCGTGTTGAGCTTCATCAGGAGCTGGTCCTTGGGAGGCGCCCCCAGCCGGCCGCCGCTCCCCCAGCGCATGGGTGAGGACCCGCAGACGTAGATCTCGTCGGTCCCGGTGACCCAGATCCCCCAGGGCACCATGAGATTCCGCCACTCGGCCAGGAATCGGCCGCTCTGGTCGAACACCTGGACCCGGGCGTTGCTGCGGTCCGCCACGTAGAGCCGGCCCTTGGAGTCGACGACAATGCCATGGGGAGTGTCGAACTCTCCGGGCGCGGTTCCCAGCTTGCCCCAGGTCTTGACGAAGCGGCCGTCGGCAGCGAAGTGCACGACCCGGCTGTTGCCGTAACCGTCGGTGACGAAAATGTCGCCGGCGGGCGTGATGGCCATATCGGTGGGGCGATTGAAATGACTCTCATCCTCCCCCGGCTCGCCGGGCGTCCCCAACGTCATGAGATGCTCACCCTCGGGCGTGTATTTGTAGATGGCGTGGGCACCCGCATCCGACAGCCAGATGTTGCCCTCCGGACCGATCTTCATATGGTGGCCGCTCTTGAAGCTCTTGTTGTCCCAGGAACGGACCAGCGATCCGTCCCGGCCGAAGACCTGGACCGGAGTCTTGCCCCGATGGAAGATCCAGACTTGGTCCTGGGCGTCGACGGCCAGACCGGGCATCTGTCCCCATTCCAGACCGGCCGGTTTGCGAGGCCATTCCGGATCGACCTGGTATCCGACGGCCAGGTTGACCTTGTCCGGAGCCGCGGCGCTCCCGGAGATGGTTCCACCGGACCCGGTCAGGAACCAGGAAAGGCCCAAGATGCTCACCAGGGCGACGGCCTGCACGATGAAATATCTTCTGTTCATACTCTTTCCCTCCTGGCCTCTCCTCCCGGTCACAATCTCTTGAGGCGAATGTCCTTGAACTCTACGTGAATGCCCGGATCGTGCAACTGCAAGGCGATGCCTCCCTCCTCCAGACGCCCGGAATCGGCGTTGTCGGTGAACTCGGACGAGAGCTTGCCGTTGATGAAAAACCGGCCGTGGTTGCCCCGGACGACGATGTGGACCCGGTTCCATTCGGGGCGGCGATTCACGTCATCCACTGTCAGGGGATCTTCGATGCGCGTCAACCGGGGCGTCTCGTCGGCACCGATGACCAGCCGGGTCCCGCGGGGATTGGAAGGTTCCGGGCGGGATCCGAAGTGGAAATCCCAGGAGCCCAGAATGTTCTCTCCGATGCCCACGTGCCCCAAGTCGGCGTGATAGCTCTCGAAATAGCGCTTCCCGGTCACGTCGGCCCGGGACCGGATGTCGATGCCGGTGTTGGCCTCGGTCAGCAGCCGGTAGCTCAACTTGAGCTCGAAGTCGCGCAGGTCCCGGTCCTTCCAGAGCAGGTACGAGGTCCGTCCCTGGCACTTGCCGATCAGTCGCCCCTCGTGGACGGACCAGTCTTGGAGCGTCCCTCCACCGGCCGCCTGCCACCCCTCGAGACTCACGCCGTCGAAGATGGACACGAACCCCTCGTCTTCGTCCCAAGCTGAACCGCCGCATCCCAACGGCAGAACGCTTGTCAGGAGCGCCAGGATCGAGAGTCGAAAGAGCCTGGTCCAATCACGGCTTCGGTCCGGTTTCGACATCATTTGCCGCCGTCTTCCCGTTTCTTTCCGTAGGCGTGACGGCTGAAGATCGCCTGGATCTCGGCGGCGCTGCCCGCCGCCTGCAACTCGGCCATGCGCGACTTCTCTTCCTGCTGCATGGCCCGGGCGTTGACGAGCACCGGCTCGAGCTTGTCCGCGGGAAACTTGCAGGCGCCGTTCTCGTCCATGTGGATGATCTCGCCGGGAGCGACGTCCATGCCCGCCACCGTCACCGGCACGTTGACGGCGTGGATGGCCATGGGACCGTGTCCGGCAGTGGCGCCGCTGAGCAGGTACTGAATCTTCATGGGACGAATCTCGTCCAGATCGCGGGAGGGACCGTTGGAGACGGCTCCCACGCACCCGATGGCCTTGAGGGCGGAGGTCATGTTGCCTCCCGACAGACCCACCTTGCCGGCGATTTCAGGCGGGAAGTTCTGTTGGAAGACGAAGACCGTGGGTTGCTCGGACGCCTCCATGGCTTCCAGCACATCGATGAAGGTCAGCTGCTTGTAGGTGGGATCGGGGAGCCCGTAGATGCAGGTGACCGCGTAACCCACGGTGCGGCCCAACTCGGGGTACATGCAGCGGATCGACTGGTCCGTGTACCAGTTCGTGGACCAGGGATTGTAGAGCCCCAGGCACAAGGGGTGGTCCGGATAGGTGGCCACCACGTCGGTGATGGAGGGGGTGTCGAAGTTCTTGAGTTCTTCCAGCATCTCAGATCGGTCCATGGTCTGTTCCTTTCGCGCCCATGTCTTCGTGGCTCGGCTCCGAGTCCGCTGCCGACCTCGGCAACGGGGTCCATATCATCACAGATGAACCGGGCTGTTGGAAGTGCCGGGAGCACCCTCGCGGTGTAGACTGAGCGCGGGCAACCGAACCCCTCGGGGGAAAAACACCGGAACCGGGAAGAGTCGGGGGAATCCCATGGAGATCGTTCGAGAGCAGGACAAAGCCGCTACCAGTCAAGCCGCAGCCTCCAAGGCATCATCCGCGCTGCGGAAGGCCATCGACCGTGAGGGCGCCGCCCGGTTCTGCGTGGCCACGGGGAGCTCTCAGTTCGACTTCCTGCAGGCCTTGACGTCAGACCGATCCATCGACTGGTCCCGGACGACGATGTTTCATTTGGACGAGTACACCGGGATCTCCGAGAACCACCCCGCCAGCTTCCGGCGTTATCTCAGGGAACGCCTGGTGGATCGCGTGCAACCGGGAGAGGTGCACTTCATCCGGGGCGAAGCGCCCGACGCCCAGGCCGAGTGCCGCCGGATCTCGAACCTCATCCGGAAGGGTCCCATCGACGTGGCCTTTATCGGTATCGGAGAAAACGGCCACCTGGCTTTCAACGACCCACCGGCCGATTTCGAGACCGAGGAGCCCTATATCCTGGTCACGCTGGACACCGCCTGCCGGCAGCAGCAGGTCTCCGAGGGGTGGTTCGCCACCATCGATGATGTTCCGGCCCACGCCATCTCCATGTCCATCCGGCAGATCATGAGCGCCGAGTCCATCGTCTGCACCGTTCCCGGCATCCGCAAGGCCGAAGCGGTCCGCAACTGCGTGGAAGGCGAGGTCACACCGCTGCACCCCTCATCCATCCTCCGGACCCACGCCGACTGCCATCTCTACCTGGACCTGGATTCCGCTTCCCTCCTGGGAACGAGCTCCGGCTGAGGGGCTCGAGTCCGCGCGAACCTTCACCACGAGCCAATCCGTTAGAATGGCTCACAAGTCCGGGCCATATGCTGGTTCCGATTGGAAAAACGGGGAATCGGTTGCAGATTCTTAATTTCGTTCGTTATCAGGTAAGTGGGCAACATTCGACGGGAACCCGGTCGGGTGGACCAGGGAACGCCGGAGCCGCCGGGCCCCGGTGCCGAATCGAAAATCGGAGAAGTCCCGAAACACCGCCATTGCCGGATGGAAAAAGAATCGGCCAGGCACAGAGAATCGATCTGGAGCGTCCCTTCTTCATGGCGGGACGCCTACTTCAAGTTGTTCGTGGCTCTGGTCATTGCGGCCACAGCCCTGGTCGCCTGGCACGAGGTGGCCCGTGGGGCGGCGGACGGCAACGTGGAGACGTTTCTCGCCATCGCACGAGGGCTGTCTCCGGTGGTCGTCGTGGTCGCTGCCTGGAGCGTGGTTTCCGTGGAGGTGGGAAGAATGTTCTCTGAATGGTATCTCAATCGACGTTACGCCAAGGGGCTCGCCAAGGGACGTGCTGAGGGACGCGCTCAGGGACGCGCTCAGGGACGGGCCGAGGGGAGCGCCAGGGAGCGCAAACGCTGGGAATCCTGGAATCGAGCACGAATGGCTGCCGAGGAACAGGGCAACGAGTTCGGCGAGCCGCCTCCGGCAGACGGTGACGATCATCAGACCGGTGACCGTGCCTGAACACCTGAAGGATTGGTCAGATCTGAACTCGGGCAGTGGAGGATAGGCCGATGGCGGTTTCCAGTCCACCGTTTGGAATCTGGAAACTGGGAGTTGGGATTTCTCGAGGGTCGAATGAATGTTTTCTGAATGGTATCTCAATCGACGTTACGCCAAGGGACGGGCCGAGGGGAGCGCCAGGGAACGCAAGCGCTGGGAATCCTGGAACCGGGCACGGATGGCTGCCGAGGAAAAAGGCCGGAAATTTACCGAGCCCCCTCCGCCAGCCGTTGACGACCGCCAGCCCGGGCAACTCACCTGAAACCGGAATACGAAGAACAAAACATCGGGAGCCCGACTTTCGCGAATCCCGAAAGACGTAAGACCGGTTGAGGCGTCACTCCAACCGCTGGCAACTGAGTTCTGCGCGCGTCACGAGACCCTGAGCCGGACCCACCGGTTGTGGGTGACCGAGTCGACCGTGCACCAGAAGTAGACCAGCAAATCTCCGTCCGGCAGCAGGATTCCCCAGGGTCTCCCGAAGGCGATCTTCTGGTGGGCGTCGATGAACTCGTCCACCGCCTTGGCGGTCATGGTCTCCTCGCCGGCCCGAAACACCACCGCCTGGTTCTCGACGTCGTAATTCTCCAGGTCCTCGGTGAGGGCGACGTGGACCCCCTGGGGTTCGCGCCGATAGTTGTAGATGGCCGCCACCCGCCCGTCGGGAAGCGCGATGGGAGCGCAGAGCTGGCCCTGCAGGTTGGTGGGCCGGGGATCGGACCAGGTCCGGCCGGCGTCCTCCGAAACCACCCAGTGATCGTTCACGTCCTCTCCCTGCCCGACGCCCCAGGTCCGGGTCCAGAGGGTGGTGTAGATCCGTCCATCCGGCAACACGGCCTGCATCTGGTCGGCGTAGTGGAGGCGTTCCTCCGGATCGTCGGCCACCACCGACCACTCGTCCCAGGTCCGCCCCTGATCCGAAGAGAAGACGGCCCCCGCCTTCTGGTCCACCGGCCCCTCGTAGCCGTCCGGCTTCCAGGTCTCGAACGGGTACATCCAGCGGTCGGGCGCGAGTATCAGGAGCTGACCCGAAAGGCTGCTCACGTATCTCTCGGGAGGCAGCGGGTTGGGCACCACCTCGGGAGCCGACCAGGACCGGCCCTGGTCGGAAGAACGGAAGAGCACCATCTGAGTCGGCTTCAGTCCCTCGGTGGCCGGATTGTACATCTCGTCGTTGTCCAGGAGATAACGGGCGGCCGCCATCAACAGGGTTCCGTCCTCCAGGGGAGCGAGCATCGGGGCCCGGTAGCACCAGCCATCCGCCGGGAGACCGCCGTGAATGCTCCCTTCGTTGGCCCAGTTGCGCCCCCCGTCGGTGGAGCGCAGCACCTCGATGTGGTTGTCCGGACAGCACAAGCCGCTCCCGACATGTTGCGCCGCCAACAGGGTTCCGTCCTGGAGGACCCTGACGCAGGGAAAGTAGGCGCCGCGCCCCGGAACGTGAGAGAGGATTCCTCTGTCCACAATTTCGAGCATGGGATTTTCCTTGGAAGCCGGCCGCGCAAAAAGAGGCTACATTTCGTACGTCACCCAGGCCGGAGAGCCCCAGGCGATCTCGCCGTCCTCCTGCAGGACCCGAATATAGTAGTAGCTCTCTCCCGACTCGTCCGCGTCGCCGTCGGTGAAGTCCAGGCGGAAGGCCGGCTCGCCGGGATTCACGGTGTAGAGGACCCGGTTGTCCTTGATCAGATCCACCCGCTTGATGGTCCCGGTGCCCAATATGGTCGCCTGGATCCTCACCGGCTGGGAACTGCTGAAGATCGCCCCCATCAGGTGCTCTCCGTCCGACCCCGCGAACCGAACGTCCAGCACGATGTTGTCGGTGGCGCCGTAGGCGCGGCGGGCCCTTATCGCCTCCATCAGACTCTCGCGGGTCAGGCGCTCCGCGATGAGGCAGGCGTAGCTGATATGGGTCGAGAGGTGGTCCGAGGAGGCGATGAAGCCCAGCTTGAGTCCCTTCTCCAGAGCGCTCCAGGCGGTGCCGTCGCGCCAGGACGGCGATTTGTTTTCCTGGAGCGTCGGCGTGGGCTCCAGCGTCTTGGGGCGAGGGGAACCCGGATGCTCGTAGGTGTCGCGCATGCCCTGGTAGATCTCCAGCAGAGTCTCCACCTCGGGATCGCTGTCCCGCCAGTCGGTTCCGGCTCCGGTGGCGATGGTATGGGGGATGGACGTGCCCCCGGCCCGGCGCAGGTAACCGAAGAGGCGCTCGGCTCCGTCCAGGCCCATGCGTTCCGCCGTCAGCACCTCCAGGATGTTGTTTCCGCGCTGGGTGAAGAGGACGTTCCGGTGGCCGTTGGGAAACTGGACCGAGCGCTCGTAGGCATAGAACGCGGTGAAGTGGCCGTCGAGCTGGAACAGATCGGCGAATTTCTGGGTCCGCCACCAGGCGTACGGCTCGGCAATTTCGTGGTTGTGGTCCGAGGTTCCCAGGAAGTCCATGGCCGCGGCGTCCCGCGCGTACCGGTAGGCATCCAGCAGGCCGCCGTCGCCGCCCCCGTCCAGGGAGATGTCGGTGTGCCGGTGCGTGTCGCCCCGGTAGATGAAGTAGGCCTTGCCGCCGGCCTCCACCCGGTAGGAGCGAATCCGCTCCACCTGCTCGGCCTCGTTGGGATGAATTGGTTCCACCGAACCGGCGGCGGCCGGCGACCAGGGCTGCAGGGCCAGCATGTTCCGGCCCGGGCTGGATCCCAGGGGAGAAATCATTACCCGGCCGTACTGGGGCAATCCCGACTTGGCGCTCCGCATATCCGTGGCCCAGATGCCCCAGATGCGACCGTCCGCATCGAGAGCCGTGGCCGGCGACATGTCGTTCCGCCCGCTGCTCTGCCGGACCCGAACCAGTTCACTCCACCGGGAGCCGTCATAGCGGGTGACGTGGATCTCCCACATGGGGAAGTACCGGGGCCTCCCCGCGGGACCTCGCTTGGTGACGTTCCGGACCAGCAGCCAGGGATGGCCGTCCGAGTCGATCTGGAGATGGGGAAGCTCCCACTCGCGGCCTGAATCGAGGCGGTCACCCAACGGTTGCGCCGTGGTGAGCAACTGGTTGCCGTCGACGCAGGCCAAGCCCAGCCAACGGGACTCCCTCAACTCCGTCCCCTCGCGCTGGACCAGCCGGCCCGTGTCCTTGCCCCACTCGGCGCCCGACTCGTGCCAGGCCACCCAGATTCGGTCCTGCGGATCCACCGCGACCGTCGGGGCCGCCTCGAAGCGCTCGGTCCCCGCCACCACCTGGACCGGCTGCCATTCGCCGGCAGAGTATCGCCTCAGGTAGACGTCGTAGTTTCCCGCGCCGTACCCGTCCCAGACCACTGCCAACGACCCGGACTCGCCCACGGCGACGGAGGGGTTCCAGTTGTTCCCTTCGGCGGAATCGCCCCGGCTGAGCTGGACCGTCTCGCTCCAGCCGGACCCGTCGAAGCTCCGGGCCACGATCTGGCTTCGTCCGTCGATGACCTTCTGCCAGACCAGCCAGAGGCTCCCCGACCTGTCGGTGACGGCCCGGTGATAGATGTCGGGACCCGGCTCCCGGGTCAAACGGTGAAGACCGGACCAGACCCCTTCATGGTGGCGGCGGGCGTAGAGATCCCAGTTCCCCTCCACCTGCATGGACCAGATGGCCCAGACCCCGCCGTCCGAGTCGTGTGCCAGAGCGGTCCGAAACACGTCCGCCTCGCGGGCCAGAACCCAGACCGGCCCCCAGTCATCCCCCTGCTTGCGGCGGACGCAGACCGAGTCGTCGTAGCGCTCCTCGTACTCCTGCCATGAGGCCCACAGGTCTCCCGAAGGCGTGGCCATGAGGGCGGGGTAGTCCTGCTGTCCGACCCGCTCCCGGGCCACCTGGGCCGCCGGCGGCACCCGTTCCACCCGGACTCGATCTCCGAGCCGGGACTCGGGCCGGAACAACGGCAGATCCGCCGGTCCGACGGAGAAGTCCTGTCCTGCGGCCCGGACCTGGAACGGCGCCTCGCCCGGATTGTCCCAGAGCCGGACGAAGAGGCTGGGGTGCCGGATCCGGGCCCGGTCCGGATAGCGAATCCAGTCAAAGGTGGTGTGCGCCATCCAACTGCCGGGTCCGGTGAGCCGGTCGTTGGGGATCTTCGGGTCGACGATGGTGCGCCAGCCGGCGCCGAAGTCGTGGCGGTAGACGCCGGCGCGGAAATGCTCGGGTACCAGTTCCGCTTTCTGGCCCGCTCGGAGGCGAAGGTTTCCGGACCAGTCCTCAGGTTCCGAATCGGTGAGGCCCATGGTGATCCGAAACACCGAGTCCGGAAATCGGATGTCGGAAACCGGCACCGGCACGACCTTCGAATCCGGAGTCGAATCCTGCGTTGCGCATCCCCACAGAGCCGTCACCAGAACCAACGCAACGGAAACCCTCTGCCTTTTCATGGATGAACGTCCCCTGGGTTTTCGAAACGGTTTTCCGATCTGCCTGCCATGAGAAGTGCCTGCCGGGGCAATGTCAATCGGCCGGCACCCGGACCCGGCGTCCGGATGCGCTGGACTCGTAGGCCGCTTCCACGATGCGCGCCACCTGCAGGGCATCGTCTCCCGACGCCGGAACGGTCCCCTCTCCCCACGTCGCCTTCAGAAAATCCTGCACGAAACGCTCTCCAGGGACGCCTCCGTAGGCCGGTGAGGAACTCAGGGTGTATTCGAACTCCCGCCAGGGGGCGTCGGACCAGGCGGGATGGTCCGTCTCCACCTTGAGCCGGTCGGGGGTTCCGGCGGAGGAGAAGTACAGCCGGCCCCGCCTGCCGTTGACTCCCACGTAGGTGTCGTACCCCCCAACGTTGTGGTAGCCGCCGCCGCTCAGGGCCATGACGAATCCGACGTGGAGGGTGCCCACGGTCCCGGAGGCGAGACGGAAGGAGAGCACGGCCACGTCCTCCACGTCAATGTCCTCTCCGCTCCGGGTGGCCACCTCGGCCGAGACCGAAACGATCTCCTCACCGGTGACGAACCGGATCTTGTCGACGTAGTGGCAGCCCAGCCAGGAGAGCATGCCGCCCCCGGAGATCCGTTTCTTGAAGAGCCAGTAGCCGGGGTCCCGGAAGCGGACCTGGGTCGTGAGCATTCGAAGTTCCACCGACATGAGGGTGCCCAGAAGGCCCTGTGCGATGATCTCCCTCACCTGGCGGACCAGGGGATGGTACCGCCGCCCGTAGAAGACACCCAGCTTGCGGCCGTTGTCCCGCGCCGACTGGACGACCCGGCCGATCTCCGGCACCGTGGACCCTATGGGCTTCTCGGCCAGGACGTGATGCCCCGCCTCCAGCGCCTGGATGCAGACGTCGGGACTGCGGTCGGTTCGGGGGCTGGCCACCGCCAGGTGCGCTCCCCCTGCCAGGATCGACGTCAGGTCCGTGGACACCCGCTCCACTTTCGGGCTTTCCGCTTCCTCGACGCTCGGAATGAACTTCTCGTCTTCGGCCCAGACCTGGACCCGATCCACTTCGGGAAGCTGATCCAGAGTTCTCAGATGAGCAATCGAATGGGGATTGTCCAGACCCAGCAAGACCGCGTTGATTTTTCGCATTTGGATCCTCCTTACCGAACCCGCCGTGGCGTCGCGAACGTCAAAGACTACCATGTAGGGAAACTGGTAAGCTTGACCACCTGCGCGAAGGCTGTCGGAGCTAGGAGTCTGCGCGGTAGAAATGATCGTAGCGAGAAAGTGGAGAATCGAGGCCAGATTTTCACGATTTAGAG
>JAJDTT010000036.1 GCA_022827025.1 Acidobacteriota bacterium | reverse complement strand
CTTGAACGGCTCCAGACCGCGCTTGACCAGCAAGACATGGAGTTCGTCGTTCCGGATCGTGAACACCACCACGTCCACCGTGACAGCCACACGGGGGAAGTTGTCCGGACTGTACGGAGGGTGGCTACCCGGCGGCATCTCAAAAAAGATTGTATCGAGTTCTTGACAAATCTACAATATCTGTTATTGTATATCAGACAATAACTATCGGGACCGAGTTTTGAGGAGGGCATCAGCATGATTCCACACCTTTCCACCGCCGCCATCGGCGCACCCATCACCCGGCTTGGCGTTTCGTTCTTCCCCATCTACCTGCCGGCAAATGAGTTACCCGAGATCAGGACCGGGCCCTCCTCGGAACTTGTCATCCGCGAGCTCGACGACGCAACGGTGGGCTCCCTGTTGGCGGTCAACCCGACCGATGCGCCGGTTCTGATCGTCGAGGGCGAGCACTTCCTGGGAGGCAAACAGAACCGCGCCGTCAACATCACCGCGCTGGTTCCCCCCAGGACCGAGCTCCCGATCCCGGTGTCGTGCCTGGAGCAGGGACGGTGGGATCGCGCCGAGGCCTACAGCCGCGACGACGCATACGCTTCGCCGCGAGTCCGCAGAAGGAGTCAGGAGGGCGTTCACTTGTCCATGGAGCAGAGCCGATCGCACCGGGGCGATCAAGACGGGGTTTGGAGCGAGGTCGAAAAGGAGATGCGATTTCACCGCGCGGAATCCGCCACCGCAGCAGCGGCCGAGAGCAATAGACACGTCTATCAGCACGACTCGAGGCGCGCGGCGGCCGCCAACGAGCTGTCCGACCTTGGGCCGCTTCCCGGGCAGTGCGGGGTCGCCGTCGCGCACGGTCTCTGGGTGACGGCCGTCGAACTCTTCGGCGCCCGGCATCTACTGGCGGAGCATTGGGGAGCCCTCATCCGATCATATCTGCTGGAACTCCCTCGCAATCCCGGTCCCCCGTCGGCCGACCGGGCGTTGTGGGTGATCCGGCGTTTCGGCGTCATGCAATCGGAAGAAGCGCCGGGCGTCGGACTCGGGACCGAGCTGCGCGTCCGCGACCCGAGGAGGATGGGCCAGGCGTTGAGGTTTGAAGGAATGCTCGCGCACGGCAGCTTCTGGATGAGAAACGGCAAGACGTACTGACGTAGGACAGCGAGACCTCACCCCAGGAGGGGGGACTATCCTGTCCCCCCCTCTTCCAAAAGTAGACAGCCATGGAATTCAAGAAGAAGGAGGAATTATGAAACACGCCATCGTAACTCTCGACGAAACAGGGTCCATGAGAGGTCAGCAACACCGGGTGGTCACCTCTCTGAACGAGTACGTCGAGCAACTCTCCAAGAAGACCCGGCTCACAGTGTTCAAGTTCGACAGCGAACGCTGGACCACGTTCTTCCGCGGAAAGGTCAAGAAGTGGAAGCCCATGAAGGAGAAGGACTACCGCCCTGGAGCGATGACGCCCCTGTACGACGCCATCGCCAAGTCCATCGCTCACGCCGAGTCGGTCGCTTCCAAGGGCGACAAGGTCATGGTCATGATCGACACCGACGGCTACGAGAACGCTTCCCGTGAGCATTCTCTGGAGAGCTGCCTTGCCCTCGTGTCCCAGAAAAAGGAGGCCGGGTGGGAGTTCTTGTTCATGTCGGCGGCGGTCGACCAAGAACAGGCGGCCTTCGTCGGAAAGACCGGCAAGGCACTTGGAATGCGGGTCAACGCCGCCCCGTACGCCAGGCGCTCTCTCAACTACAAGAGAGCCTCGATTCAGACGAGGACCTACTTTGGCGAGCCGGTTCGGGACAGGTTCAAGAAAAAGAAAAAGGTCGAGGAGGCCCCTCCCTTCTTTTCTCCGAATGAGACCAAGACCATCAACTGAGGAGGTTCGGGGTCACACGAGGTCGATGGTGTTCGAGAGTATCGTAGAATCGCTACGGACGCCGATGCGTTTCGGCTTGCGCCTTGGGCTCCGGGACACTATTCCTGTGACGATCCAGCGGGAAGGGGGCCGAACTTATGGAATATGTGAACTTCGGAAAGGCCGGCATCAAGGTCAGCCGGTTGGCCTTGGGCCTTGGACTCCGCGGGCAGGCGGACGAGGCGGAGGCGCAGCGGACCATCGAGCACGCCATCGCTCAAGGCATCAACCTGATCGATTGCGCGAATGCCTACGGCCCCCTGGACGTTCGCGAAACCGCGGGCCGATCCGAGGTCATCCTGGGGAAAGCCCTCAAGGGAAGACGGGACAATGTTGTCATCACCTCCAAGGTGGCCTCCCCCACCGGAGATGGACCGAACGACCGGGGATTGTCCAGGGTCCACATCATCCGTGAGGTCGAGCGTTCCCTGACCCGTCTGAACACGGACTATATCGACGTCTATCTGGCCCACGTTTTCGATGACACCACGCCCCTCGAGGAGACGGTCCGCGCCTTCGACGACCTGGTGCGTTCCGGCAAGGTGCGCTACGCCGGCTGCTGCAACTTCACCGCCTGGCAGGTCTGCAAGACCTTGTGGATCGGCGATCGAATCAACGCGGCCCCCTGGATCGGCGTGCAGAACCCCTACCACCTGCTGAACCGGGATCTGGAGCGGGAGATGTTCGGACTGGTCAGGGATCAGGGGCTGGGGGTCATGGTCTACAGTCCGCTGGCCATCGGGCTCCTCAGCGGAGTCTATTCGCCGGGCCATCCTGCCCCGTCCGGATCCCTCTGGACAACGGCCGGGTACCGGGAAAGATTTTCCGCGGTCATGGAGGGAAATTCCGGCGAAGTCGTCTCGACCGTCATCGACTTGGCGAAAGATCTGGGCAGGACGCCGGCGCAACTGGCCATCGCCTGGGTGCTGTCACACTCCGAAGTGACGGTGGCCATCACCGGCGGCGATACCATCGCCCATCTGGACGACAGTCTGGGTTCCGTGGGTTGGACGCTGGACGACTCGGTGCGGCAGAAGCTGGATGCTGTGTCTGCCCCGGTCCGGACCATTTTCTAGACCAAAGGCGACGACCCGTCCTTCATGACGAAGGGATTGGAGGCCAGCGGCCTGTGGGGACGATTCTTGATCATCTCCATGTCCAGTTCCACTCCCAGGCCCGGCCGTTTCCCGAGTTCGTCCAGGTCGACGTAGCCTCGGACGATGGGGACCGCGACCTTCTGGACGTCCTCGAACCAGGGACGTAGCCGGCAGTGCTCCAGCAGGGTGAAATTCGGCATGGCGGCGGCGGCATGGGCGGCGGCGGCGAGGGCCACCGGTCCGTATGGGTTGTGGGGAGCAATCAGAATCCCGTAGACCTCCGCGTAGTGGGCGATCTTCATGAGCTCGCTGATTCCGCCAGTGTGGCAGATGTCCGCTTGGCAGACGTCGATGGCCTGGCTCTCGAACCACTCCCGGAAGGCCCAACGGGTAAAGAGCCGTTCTCCCACGGCGATCTTCACGTCGGGGTAGGCGCGTTTCAGTTGGAGGGTGGGATTGACCGTGTCCTGGTTGGTGGGTTCCTCGACGAAGTAGATGTCGACCTCCCGCAAACCCTCGATCAGGCGGGCCGCAGCGGTCGGAGAATAGACGCCGGCCGCGTCGCACATGAGCGCTACGTCCGGTCCCGCGGCATCCCTCATGCGCCGGTAGTCGTCGACGGCCCTGTTGACCTGTTCGATTTCATCGAAGGGCTGGGTCAACGCGCCGAATCCGGATTTGAAGGCGTCGAAACCCTCTTCTTCGACAGCTTGGAGAATGTCTTCTTCCAAGGTGGCTTCGCCCTCGGCGAACACGTCGCGCACCCGGGCATAGAGACGGACCCGGTCGCGCACGCGCCCTCCCAGAAGCTCGTATACGGGCAGGCCGGCGGCTTTGCCTTTGAGATCCCACAGGGCCTGATCGATCCCGCTCATGGCGCTGGTGTGAACGACGCCCATCCGCCACCAGAAATGGCGGAAACCCAGGGTCCAGATGCGTCCGATTTCCAGGGGGTTCATTCCCAGGAGGCGAGGCTTGAGCTCCGTCTCGATCTGGGCCTTCACCGCAAGTTCGGTGTACTCGGTAGTCGCCTCACCGATGCCGGTGAGGCCCTCGTCGGTGCGAATCTCGACGAAGATCCAGTTCCGGCGTGGAGTGTGCCCATCGGGATCGGGGATCTCCATCACGTGGGCAATGATGTCTGTGATCTTCATTTGACTTGTTCCTTGTCAGAATGGCGGAACTTCATTCCGGACCTCGGGGGGACTTGGGGAGAGACAGTGTAGTCGCCCGCTTCTGCTCTTTTGAACGGGAGTCTGGAGTGTCGGCGGCAGGGATGCCGCCGCTCCCATTCGGCGACAGGAATGTCGCCGCTCCCATTCGGCGGCAGGGATGCCGCCGCTCCTGTTCGGCGATTGGAGAGCCGGCGTTCCACTTCGACTCATTTCACGATTTGCTCCAGTTCGGCGCTCTTCTCCAGCATCGGACGGTAGCCATATTCGTTGACGATGGCGATGACGCCCAGATCCGTGCGATTGCGGGCGACCCGGGCGTAGGATTCCAGCGCTGTTTTCAAGGATCGGAGGGCTTGCCGCACATGGTTCAGCGCCTCTTCGGTGCTGCCCGACGACTCGGCCGCCGCGGCCAGGCGAACAGCTTCCACGGCGTTGACGTAGTCGACTGCGAACTCCAATCTTCCGATCCAGAACGCCGGCAGGGAGCGTCCGGCGTCCGTGGCCTGCCGGTAGGCTCGCCGCGACGCCTCCAGGCCTCTCCGGTAGTGGTCCCGCACCTGGGAGAGATACTCCGGGATCGGGCCGGGCCTTCTCCAGTGCTTCATCATCAGGCTCGGCACCGGGAACCCGAACCCGTAGTCGCTCTGCTCGAAGGCGGTGGTCGCCGCTTCGACTTCCCGGAAGGCTTCCAGCAGGGCCACGCCGCAGGCCTGACCGCAGACCCCCTGGAGGAAGTCGGCGGCGACGGCATCGGGCGTGGCCTCGGCATCCCATCCCGCCCGCGACAGGTAGGCCAGGACCCAGTCGTGGTCGGCGGGGAATCGCTCGCGGGCGGAGAAACCGGCCCAGCCCTTCCGAAGTTCCTTGACCAGTTCATGGACGGCCGAAATCGTGATCTGGGGCATCACTCCGACGTTGTCGTCGTCCAGGGTGAGATGCAGGAGGCCCGCGACCTCGTCGGTCGGAAAGGTGCCGAAGATCTCCCGGCGTTTCAGGACGTGGGTCTGGAAATTGTCCGGCATCAGGCCGACTTCGGTTCCGGGTTTGAGAATCTTACCCAACAGAGGCCAGAGCTCTTCCGCCATTCCCCAGAACATGATTCGCTTGGGGGCCCCTGAAGAGCCTTGCAGGGGGCCCAGGCTCTCCAGCAAGTGGTCGTAGAAGACGAGGCTGGCCAAGTCGCCCTTGACCTCGTCCAGGGACTTTTTCCAGCCCTCCGGCCCACGGAACCATTTCCTGTTGCGACCCGCCTCCAGGGCGTCCGAGAGAGATAGGACGCTGCTCAGGCCATACTTGGCGTCCAGCACCTTCCAGGCGTCCTCGTAGACCTCCGTCCACTGCCGCCATTCGGGAATGCTGATGGTGATCAGGTCGGTCTCCGGATAGGTCTCGATGATCGTCTTCAGCACCGCCGTGCACAGATCGCGGTAGCTGGGGTCGTCCACCGGCGTCGAGGCTCCCGGCACCACCATCAGTTGACCAAGTTGCCGGACCTTCTGGGCATCCTTCAGCAGGGAGGCGAATTCCGGAGGGAACTGCGTGATGTCCGCGTAGTTGTTGGTTTCCAGTCCCCGCCGGTGGGCGTGCTCGATGAGGTTGTGGATCTGCCGTTCGCCGGCGGCGACGAGTTCTTCGTAGGTTCCCTCCTCGGGCAGGTCAGGATTCCAGAACTTCTTGGAGTCCCCGAAGAGTTCCCGGCCCACCATGTCCGATGTGATGGGGTAGTGAAAGTCGTACCAGAGCCAGGCGGACCGTCGTTCGATCCCCTTGGACTCCCAGTGCAGGTAGGGCTGATACCCGAAGGGGTAGATGTTGACCCGGCTGAACTTCATCTTGGCCAACTGATCGAGGAGCACCCTGAAATCGGCGATCCCCCAGGCTTCTCCGCTGCAGGCGAAATCCTGAATCGTGGGATGGGCGCGAATGCGGAAGACCGGCTCCATCAGCACGTCCAGATCCGACAGGTGGAACTCCTCCTTCCTCTCCGGCAGCACGTCCCGGTCGGTGAGGTAGCGCACGCCCCAGCGCTCCACCAAGTCATAGACGGCCCACAAGGTGGCCCGCGGACTGCCTCCGCCGACGACCAGAGCCGGCCGTTCCTTCCACTGGGTCCTCTTCAGGACCAGGCCCTGATCCGTGACCTCCCCGAAGCCGCTCTCCCCCAGCGCCTGCCGGACCGCCGAATTCGTTTCGGGACTGCCGATGAGAAACACGGCTTCCGCGCCAATCGTAAGGTGCCGGCTTGGATGGGTCCGGATCCCGTAGAGCTTGGCCAGGTAGTCGCAAAGCTCCTGCGCCGCAAACCGTTCCAGTTCCGGCGCCGTGCTGCCGACGACCACGTCCACTCGGGGGGGAGCCGTCGAACAACCCCAGCACGCCAACCACACGAGGACGGTCCAGTGCCGAAGCTTCTTTATTCTCTCCACATCCCCTCCTCGCGACGCCCCGCCACGCTACTGTCCATCCTTCACCAGTCGGGTCAATTCGGCGATCTTGGCCCGCAATGGCCGGTAGGCGAACTCGCTCAGCATGGCGATGGCGCCGCGATCGGTCTGGCTGCTGGCGATCCGGGCGTATGCTTCCAGTCCCCGGCGCAGGCATTCCAGCCCCTCCTGGGCATGCTTCAAGGACGTCGAGTAGTCGTTGACCATTTCAGCGGCGCCCGCCTGATGGACGTTTCGGACCGTATCCGTAAACCCGACCGCGAATTCGAGACGGCCCTGCCAGAAATCCAGGTAGGACCGTCCCGGCGTCGTCGATCTCGACTGGGCCCGGCGCACGGCGCTCAGGGCCCGTTCGTAGCCGCTTCGGACGGCCTCCAGGTAGGTGGGCACCGGCCCCGGACGCCAATATTTCATCAGCGTACCCGGCCGTTCCTTGGAGAAATTGCGGTTGACGTCGGCCAGAAGGGTGGTCACCCACTCGATCTCTTGGAACGCGTCCAGCATCTCTTCCGCGCACTCGGCTCCGCAGACGGCGGTTAACTGGTCTCGGGCCACCTCGTCCGGGGTGACGTCCTCCTGCCACGCCGCGCGGGACAGGTAGGCGAGAGGCCAATCGTGATCGAAGGGAAACCGCTCGCGGACGGTGAAACCGGCCCAACGGTTGCGCTTCAGGACCTGGACGATTCGAGAAAGCCACTTGGGCGTCAGTTGGGGCACCATGCCGAGGTTGTCGTCATCGATGGTCAGGTCCAGAACCCCCGGGTTCTGCGCCGGCAGTTCCTTCAGAACCTCGATCCGCCGCAGGAGGCGAACCGGCTGGTTGGAGGGCATGACTCCGATTTCCCACCCGGCGGGGAGAATGCGGTCCACAATGGGAAACAGTTCCTCGGACACACCCCAGTACATGAACTTCATGTCCGGCCGCCGCGTGGTCTCCAGCACCTGGGAATCCTTCAAGAGGCGTTCGTAGAAGTAGAGGCTGGCAATATCCCCCTTGATCTCGTTCATCACTCGCTCCCTGGGGACCTCGGAGCCCCGGCGCCGTGACGCCGCCGCAAAGATCTGCTCTAGAGAACGGACCCGGCTGATCCCGTGCCTGGCGTCCAGCGCCTTCCAGGCCTTTTCGTACTCGCCGGTCCACTGCCGCACCTCCGGCATCCAGACCGTGACGTAGTCGGCCTCCGGGTAGGTGTCGATGGTCGCCTTGAGGGTGGTCACGGCAAGTTCTGCCAACTGGGGATCATCCAACGGAGTCTCGGCCCCGGGGACGATGGTCAGACCGCTCCGGATGCCGCTCCTTTCGGCGCCTTTGAGCAGCGGCGCGAATTCGGGGGTGAAATCGGTGGTGGGAGCCGAGACCGCCACCTCCATTCCGCGGCTCTTGGCGTGCAAAATCACGTCTCGCGCCAGCTTTTGACCGGCCTCGATGAAGCGCTGGTAGTCCGTGTTGAAGGGAAGGTCGGGATTCCAGAACTCGGCGGCGTCGCCGAACAGTTCCCTTCCCGGCATGTCGGGAGTGATGGGGTAGTGGTAGTCGTACCAGAGCCACGCCGATTTTCGTTGGATTCCCTTCAGTTCATAGTGCAGATAGGGTTGCCAGCCGTAGGGATAGAAGTTGATTCGCGAGAACTTCAGCTTGGCCAGTTGATCGATCAGGCGAATGAAATCCGCTGCCGCCCACGACTCGCCGCTGGAGGCGAAATCCTGGACCGTGGGGTGGGACCGCACTCGCAGGATGGGCTCCATGACCACGTCCAGTTCGGGGAGGTCCAGATTCTTTTTCTCGGGCAGGACGTCTCCGCGGACCAGATAGCGGACTCCCCAGCGTTCGGCCAGTTCGTACACCGACCAGAGGGTGGCGCGGGGGCTTCCCCCTCCGACGATCAGCGCCGGGCGGTCCCCGGAGTTCACGCTCCGCAGCAGGATTCCCTGGTCGGTCAATTCGGGGAATCCAGACTTGTCGATCGCCGAATTGGTCGCGGGACTCCCCACGAGAAAGGTGATGCGGGAGGCATCGGTCCACTGCGTGACCGGCTGGGTCGTCAGACCGAACAGCTTTTCCAGGTAGCCGCACAGTTCACGGGCCGCGAACTGTTCGAGTTGGGGGGCGGAGCGGCCGATGACGACGACCACGGGCGAATGGGCTTGACCCGATGCCCAGACCGGAGCGCTACCGGGCCAGAGCATGCAGAGCACCAGAAGGAGATAGACCGCTAGGAGTCTGCGCGGTAGAAATGATCGTAGCGAGAAAGTGGAGAATCGAAGCCAGATTTTCCCGATTTGGAGGTGCATAGTTGTTCTATTCGCCGAGAAATCGCACGAATATGGACCGATTCTACGCTTTCGCAGTAGATTGATTTCTGCCGCGCAGGCTCCTAGGGCAGATCCAACGAGCTTCGCCACTGGCCTTGGGTTAGCGGAAGCCGCGAAGACGTATGGAGAGCGTGGTAGCCGGGACTTTTCGGACGTGGGTTTCTGGTCGGCGATGAACGGGGGGACAGGAAAGTCCCCCCTCCCAGGATTCGAATCGGCCATCACTGTGTGCAACTGCCGGATGCGTTTACTCCTGATAATCGATCCCGTAAAGCCGAGCCTGGTGGATGTAGAAGCGCAGTTGTGCGTCTCCCACGGGACAGCGATCGCCTCCCTTCCACCGAATCGCGGCCGCGCGGTGGTCGCCGCGGACGGGCAGGCATTCGGAGCGGCTGAATCCGGCGACGGGCTTCCCTCCGGAAACCAACTCGGCCTCCAGCTTCCCTTTTCCCACGGTGACGGCGTTGACTACGACCCGGTGTTGGTGCGGGACTTCGGCTCGGGTCAACAGGTCGCCTGTACTGTAGCCGCCGGCGGCGGTCACGGCGGCCCACAGCCGTCCCACCTCCCAGGAGGCGCGGCCGATGCCGCCGGTGAACCAGAGGAGGCCCGCCACCGGACTCCGGGTGTCCTGTCCCAGGGCGAGAGGCTGCCAGTAGTGCGGCCACTCGGGCAGCTCGGCCTGGCGCATCCTCTCGGCGGGCTCGGTGCTCATGTAGTCGTTGTGCAGACCCTCGCAACCGCAGTAGTAGATGTAGATCCTGCCTCCATGGTGCACCATGGGATGCATGGGCCAGGTCATCCCGCCGCCGAAGTCTCCCAGGGCGCGAAGCGGCACGCAGGCCCTCCGGTCGGGACGCCACCAGGACTTTCCGTCCCTGGAGGCAACGAACTGGAAATCCACCGTCTGGTTCCAGGTGTGATAGACGGTGGCCACTCCGACGAATCCGTTCCGTTGGGGCAGCGGCGACAGTTCCATGAACTGCGTGTCGTTGGGATCTTGCCAGTCCGGAATCAGCGCCAACTCGGACGCGGACCAGTCGGAACCGGTCCGGCCGGTCCGCCGCATGATGACCCGGCACACGCCGACGGCCACGTCGTAGGGTGACAACCCTCCCGGAAGGGCGGGAATGGCGCTCTTGTGGTAGGCGGCGTAGGAACCGTCCGCCAACTGCGTGACCCAGCCGCCGTCGGCCGTGTCGAACCCGGCCGATTCCCACGGCTCCCAGTGCTTGCCGTCGGCGGACCGGTAACGATAGAGGCCGGGACTGAAGGCACCCTCCCCCTTTTGGTGCGCGTCCTGACCGGAGGGGACCGGGAAGCCCTTCACCACGCGGTAGGGGCAGAACCAGCCCGGGAGCCGCAGGATGAACATCTCGTACCTTCGATCGGGCGGCGCGTCGGGATGGACGATAACGGATGCGTTGTGGGCCGGACCTCCCGACTTGAGATCGATCAGGATGTTGGTCCGTTGCCGCCCCTGGTAGGAACAGATGTCCAGCTCGGGTTTGACCCAGTTCACTCCGTCGGTCGACTCGGCATAGGCCAGGCGCCGCTCGGCCGAGGCGTTGTAGGGATGCTTCGGGACTGCCACGTACCAGGCCTTCCAGAGCCCGTCCAGGGGGTCGATCATCACGGTGCCGTGGCTCATGGCGCAGGCGTTCTCCCAGGGCAACTCCGGCTCGATGAGTGGATTGGCGGGCTCTTCCTCTGCCAGTTCCACCCGCCAGGCGATGTTGTGCTTCTCGACGAAATCCTCTCCCATCAGGAAGGAGAACTGATCATCCGCGTTCGGAATGTAGGGCGCGAGAGGTTTGTTTCCCTGGGTCACAACTTCCTCCTCAATCCTGGTCTCATGGGGACAGTCCCTGTTCCCTCCGCAGGAGGGCACCCACACGGGGTGCCCCTACCGCGCCTTCCTCTTGTCGTAGTACTCCTGTTGGATCTGCTTCTCGCGCGCCGGGCGCCACTGCTTCATGGACTTCCGCTGCTGGAAGGCCTTCCCGGAGAGGGCGCTGCAGTTCTGAGCCAGGACCTCGAAGATCCGGTTGGCGATGACCCGGTGCCCCAGGTTGTTCGGGTGGACCCCGTCGGTGTCGATCATCCAGGGCGCCTGGCCCTCGGCCGCAAAGACGTCGGCCAGGAGGACATCGCATTCGGCGGCCAACTGCTTCATGGCGCTGTTGTAGCCCTGGAGCACGGCGACGCCGGCCTGATCGTAGGGGGCGTGCCCGTCGAAGTCGGTCAGGAAGTAGGCATTGACCAACACCACCACGGCTCGGGTCTGTTTCTTGATATCGAGGACGATGTGGCGAAGGTCTTCCAGAAACTGCGCCAGGGGCGTCCCTCCCCGGGCGTCATTGAATCCGTACGAGACCAGAACCAGGTCGGGATCGTATGCAATGACATGCTCCTGGTAACGCTCCAGGGCGCTCGGGTGTTCGGAGGTCTGATAGGTGGGGCTGCGCGGGGAGATCAGGTTGGCGCCGATGCCGTTGTTCACCATCCGAACCGGCTCCACCTGATTCTCGTTGATCAGATCGGCCAACAGGCTCACCCAGGACAATTCGGGAGTCGTCGCCGTCCCGCCGGCGGTGGTGCTTTCACCCAATGCCACCGCCACCCGAAACGGCTGGCTGCGGTAGTCCCTTTTCTTCCCCATGATCGACACCGCTGCCAGTCCCACGACGATAACGAACGCAAATGATCGAAATGGAAAATTCATACGTTGGCTGACTTCTGCGACAGAGGGCACCCACAAGGGGTGCCCCTACACTGCCACGACGGAGGGCACCCAAAAAGGAAGTGCCCCTAATCCGTCCCTTGCGCGAGTTCCTCCGTCTTCTTCAACAAGGGACGGTAGCCGTACTCGTTCAGCACGGCGATGGAGCCCAGGTCGGTCCGGTTGCGGGCGACTCGGGCGTACGATTCCGTGGCCTGGCGGAGGAATTCCAGCCCGTTGCGGGCATGGCTGAGGGCCTCTTCGCGCTGACCGGCTTCTTCGGCTTGGGCGCCCCGGTAGAGCGCCTCCACCGTGTTGGCGTAGCCCAAGGCGAACTCCAGGCGTCCCACCCAGAACTCGGGATACCAGCGGCCCCGCGGTTCCGACTTGTCCCGGGCGCGCCGGGCGGCCTCCAGAGCCTCCCGGTAATCCCGCTGCACGGTCGCCAGGTAGGCCGGCACCTCCTGCGGCTTCCAGAACTTCATCATCATCCCCTTGACGTAGAAGGCGAACGGGATGACCAGAAGCCGCGTCGGTCCGATCTTGGCGTCCGACTCGGGGCTGGTGGCCAGGGTGAGGGTGGCCGATTCCACAAGGTCGAAAGCGGACAGCAGGTCCTCCGCCGCCGCTTCCCCGCATACGGTCCCGACCAGGTCGCGGGCCACGTCCTTCGGATTCGCCTGCTCATCCCAGGCGGCTCGGGCCAGATAGGCCAGAACGGCGTCATGGTCCCCCGGAAAGCGCTCGCGCGCGATGAACCCGGTCCAGCCGTGGCGGCGCAGCTCCTGCAGCACCTGGTGCAGGACCGCCGGCCGCAGTTGCGGAACCAAGCCCACTACATCGTCGTCCAGGGTCACGTGCATGTGGCCCGGGACCTTCTCCGTGTTCAGAGTCCCCAGGACTTCGGCGCGGGGCAGGAAGTTCTCGGGCTGGTTCTCCGGGTGAATGCCGACTTCGGATCCTTCCGGCAGGATCCGGTCCAGAAGGGGATACAGCTCTTCGGCCGGTTCGTTGAAGATGATCCCGATGTCGGGCCGGAGACTGTCCTTCAGGACCTTCGGATCGTTCAACAGGCGGTCGTAGAAATAGAGCGAGGTGAGGTCGGCTTTGAACTGGGCCACCCCCAGCTCGCCCGGCCAGCGCCCGGACCCCTTGCGGTTCCCGGCCGCCTCCACGAGATCGGGAAGGGATCTCACCTGGCCGACTCCGTACTTGGCATCCAGCAGTTTCCAGGACCGTTCATACTCCCCCAGCCATTGCTTCTCCTCCGGCATCCCCATCCGGATGTGGTCCGCTTCCGGATAGGTGTTGACCGTGGCCCGCAGGATGGCGCTGGAAAGATCGAACACCACGGGATCGTCCACGGGAGTGTTGAAGCCCGGCCGAACGGTCAGTTGGAAGCTTCGCTCGGCTCCTTTCAGCAGAGGCGCGAAGGCGGGCGGAAAGTCGTTGGTGGGCGCATCGACATCGCACTCCATTCCCCGGCGGTGGGCGTACTCGAGGAGGTTGTGAACCAGCCGCTCCCCGGCGGCCATCATCTCCTCATAGCGGCCTCCCAGGGGCAGATCCGGATTCCAAAACTCTTCGGCATCTTCGAACAGCTCCCGTCCGATCATGTCCGGCGTGATGGGGAAGCGCTGGTCGTACCAGAGGGAGGCCGTATCCCGCTTGATGCCCTTGTGCTCCCAGTGCAGGAGAGGCTGATACATGTAGCCCGAAATCTGCAGCCGGTTGAACTTGAGCTTGGCCAACTGGTCGATCAGAACCCGAAAGTCGGCCATGCCCCACGACTCGCCGCTGGGGGCGAAGTCCTGGACGCTGGGGTGTCCGCGGATGCGAAAGACCGGTTCCATGACCACGTCCAGGTCCGGGACCTGGAACGCGTCCCTCCGTTCCGGCAGAACATCGCGGTCGGTGAAATAGCGCACCCCCCAGCGTTCCACCAGCTCGTAGACGGCCCACAACGAGGCCTTTGGGCTCCCTCCGGCCAGGATCAGCGCCGGGCGGCCTTCCAGTTCCGTCCGGCGCAGCACGATCCCCTGATCGCTCAACTCCGGAAAGGACTGTTCCCCCACAGCCCGTTTCACGGTTGCATTGGTCTGCGGACTACCGATCAGAAAGACCGCGTCCGCGGCGCCGGACGAATGGCGCGCCGGATACGCCCGAATCCCATACAACTTGGCCAGGTATTCGCACAATTCCCGGGCTGCGAAGCGCTCCAGTTCCGGCGCGGCGCTGCCCACGACCACGTCCACCTGGGGGGCCTGCGTGCAGGCCGAACCGGTCAGCAGGAGGGTCAGCAATGCCAGACAAATCCAAAATCTCTCAAGTCTCATGGCGACGGCTCCCTTCCCCTGGTCGATCCGGCAGGCAGCGACTCGTTCAGTTCGGCCATCTTGGTCTTCAGGGCGCGACGGCCGTATTCGTTCACCACGGCGATGGCGCCCAGGTCGGTGGGTGTGCGAGCCACCCGGGCGTATGAAAGCGTGGCCCGGCGCAGCATGTCGTATGCCTGCCCGGCCTGCTCAAGGGCCTCCTCATACCGGCCGGCGGACTCCGCTGTGGCTGCGCGGTGCACCGTCTCCACCGCCTCGACGTAGCCGGCGGCGAACTCCAGCCGTCCCACCCAATAGTCCGCATACCACCGGCCCCCCGGCGTCGCTTCCTCCCGTGCCCGGCGCGCCGCCTCCAGGGCGGTCTCGTACTCGCTCCGGGCCTTGCCCATGTACTCGGGCGCCGGCTTCGGGGTCCAATACTTCATCACCATCCGCGGGACGGGGAACGCGATGGCGGACCTGGAGGGAGCAAGGACCATGGTCAGCGTCGCCGCCTCCACCTGATGAAACGCCTCCAGCAGGCTCTCCCCACAGGAAGACCCGCAGACCGCGGCCAGAAGATCGCGGCCCACGGCGTCCGGCGTGACCTCCGCATCCCAGGCCGCCCGCGCCATGTAGGCCAGGGGCCAGTCGTGATCGCCGGGGAAGCGCTCCCGCGCGATGAATCCCGCCCAGGTGCTCTGCCTCATCAGGGGAAAGATCTTGTGCAGCGTGTTGGGGGTCAGTTGCGGCACCAAACCCAGCACGTCGTCGTCGATGGTCATGTGCAGGATCCCGGGAGCCTGCTGCGAAGCCAGGGCCGTGAGGACCTGCGGGCGGCTCAGCAACAGCACCGGGTTGTTCTCCGGGTGGGCCGAGATCTGCCAGCCGCGGGGAAGAATGCGGTCGAGGATGGGGTACAGCTCCTCGGCCGGCTCCCCGTAGACAAACGGAATTTCGGGCCGGAGCGTTCCCGCCAGCACCTTCGGGTCCCGAAGCAGGCGGTCGTAGAAGTAGAGAGCCGCGATGTCCCCCTTTACCATGTTCACCGCTCGCTCCACTCCCCGGTTCCAACCCTTCCGGTTCGCGGCGGCGGACAGGAGGTCCGGCAGGGAGAGGACCTGGCCGACGCCGTACTTCTCGTCCAGCGCCTTCCAGGCCCGCTCGTATTCGTCCGTCCACTGGCGGAATTCCGGCATCCAGACGGTCAGGTAGTCCACTTCGGGATAGGTGTCGACGGCGTGCCGCAGGACCGCGGTCGCCAACTCGTAGAGCTGTGGATCATCCAACGACGTGGTGGCCCCCGGAACCACCGTCAGCCCGGTGAGGATGGTGCTCTTCTCCGCCCCGTCAAGCAAGGGGGCGAACTCCGGCGTGAAGTCGGTGGTGGGTACGGAGAGATCGCAGTCCATGCCCCGGCGGTGCGCGTGTTCGATCAGGCTGTGGACCTGACGCTCGCCGGCGGCCATGATCTCGTCGTAGCTGCCACCCAGGGGCAGGTCCGGATTCCAGAACTCCTCCGCGTCTTCGAACAGTTCCCGTCCCCATGTGTCGGGAGTGATGGGATAGCGGTAGCCGTACCAGAGGGAGGCCGACCGCCGTTGGATTCCCTTGTGCTCCCAGTGCAGATAGGGCTGCCAGCCATAGGCGTAGATGTTCATGCGGGTGAACTTCATCTTCGCCAACTGGTCGATCAGGATTTTAAAGTCGGCCACTCCCCATGCCTCGCCGCTGGCGGCGAAGTCCTGGAAGGTCGGATGCCCGCGAATGCGAAAGACCGGCTCCATCACCACGTCGAGGTCGGGGAGCACGAAGTCTTCCATCCTCTCGGGCAGGATGTCCCGGTCGATCAGGTAGCGCACTCCCCAGCGCTCCGCCAGCTCGTAGACCGCCCACAGCGTCGCCTTCGGGCTGCCGCCGCCCACGATCAGGGCTGGCCGCCCGTCCAGCTCCGACCGCCGCAACACGATCCCCTGGTCGGTCACTTCCGGAAAGGGACGCCCACCGGTTGCCCTTTTCACCGTCGGATTGGTCTGAGGATTGCCGATCAGGAACAAGACTTGGTCGGAAGACGACGGGTGCCGTTCCGGATAAGCTTGAATTCCGTAGAGTTTGGCCAGGTAGTCACACAGCTCCCGGGCCGCGAAACGCTCCAGTTCCGGCGCCGCGCTGCCCACCACGACGCCGACGCTTGGCAGCTCCCCGGCCAGTCTGCACGCCGGCCAGGGGCAGAGAAGCAGCAGGGTCGACCCCAACGCCGCGAGGAACGGACACCTCCAACGGCGGAGAGACTTCATAAAATGCGACCTCTTCAGGCGGGACCTCCCAAAAGAAAATAGGGACGGAGGAGGCGGCAGCGATTTTCTGATTGAACTACGCTGTCCGCGCGTTTTGCTTGGCGAAATTGTCCCAATGGGATCCACGGGTGTCAAGTAGCACCCCTTGTGGGTACCCTCTCTGCCGCCCTCTTTGGCGCCGTCGATCATGACGATGGAGTCGGTCACTTGACCAGGTGGCGCCGAAGGTTTAATGTGGATTGCAAGGTTTGCAATCCTTTAGTGGTCTTTTCATGCGGCTCAGCCCACTTGGGACCCTCAACGTCTAAATAAAGGCAGGGGTGCGGGTTTTGTTTTTATTGTACTGTTTCCTTCTCGTTCTTATTCTGCACGGGATCCAACCCGGTTTTGGTCAGAATGATGGTTCCAGAGCCAAGAATGAAGAGTCTGTGGACTATTTTGAGAAGTGGCTCCGGGAAGACGCCGTTTATATCATTACGGACGAAGAACGAGCCGTGTACGAGAAGCTGGTGGCGGAGGAGGAGAAGGAGAGGTTCATAGAACAATTCTGGTCAAGGCGCGATCCGGACCCCAGGACCTCGGAAAACGAGTTCAAGACGGAGCATTATCGAAGAATCGCATACGCTAATGAACGTTTCAGCAGCGGGTACCCGGGTTGGAAGAGTGACCGGGGAAAGATTTATATCCTCCATGGACCGCCGGCGGAGATCGAATCCCATTCTTCGGGTGAGAACTATCACCGGCCCATGACCGAGGGAGGCGGGTCCACCGCCGTCTACCCGTTCGAGATCTGGCGATACCGGCACATCGAAGGACTCGGCAACGACATCATCCTGGAGTTCGTCGACTCGACGCTGTCCGGCCAATATCGATTGGCCGTGAACCCCGACGAAAAGGACGCACTCCTCTACTCGCCGGCTCGGGGGCCGACCCGATGGCAGGAGCTGGGGAGAAACTATCGCCTCATGTATTCGATGCGAGGCGATCCCTTCTACCGGTACAAGACCTACGCGTTCGTTCAGGGCGCCAAGGAGATCAAGTACGACGACCTCAAGAGGGTCGTCGGCGTCAACATCGAGTTCGAGGATCTGCCCTTTCAATTGCGCGAGGACTATTTTTCCCTCAACGCCGGCGAGATTCTGGTTCCGGTCACCTTGCAGGTCGACAACCGTCAACTGACGTTCAAGATGGAGAATGGGCGTCACGTCGCCCGGGTGGCCGTGTACGGGGTCGTGACCAGCCTCAGCAACCGGGTCGTCGCCGAGTTCGACCACGACCTGATCACGTCATTCTCTCCCGAGCAGTTGCGAATCGGCTTACTGGGGAGGTCCAGCTTTCAGAAAGTCCTGCTTCTCCAGCGCAAACAGAGATACAAGCTGGACTTCGTGGTCAAGGATCTGAACGAAGGAAGGGTGGGAGTCCAACGGAAGGCAATCATCCCCGTGCCCTACAAGACCGAGCAACTGGCGGCCAGCTCGCTCCTCCTTTCGGCGGGCATTCAGGTTCTGGATGGCGTCCCGAACCGGGAGGAGATGTTCGTTATCGGCGACGTCAAGGTCCTGCCCAACCTGCGAAAGACCTTCGATCCCCGCCAGTCGTTGTGCCTCTATTTCCAGGTCTACAATGCGGACATCGACCAGGAGACGATGAAGCCACACCTGAGCGTGGCCTACCAGCTCCTGAAAAATGGCGAAGTCCTGAAGGTGAGGCCCGATCCGGAGGGACAGTCGATCCAGTATTCTTCCGATCAGAGGGTGGTCTTCATTCAGTCCCTCAGTCTCACGGGCCTGGAATCCGGAAACTATCGAGTGGGGGTGGAGGTGGAGGACCGCTTGTCGGGAAACCATCTGCAACTGGCCGAGGATTTCACGGTCCGGCCCTTTCGAGCCGATTGACCGCCCGGCGGAGTTCGTCTTTCCCTTTTCGCGCGCGGGTCCCAAATGGCGCCGAGCATGTCGATACGCGGATCTGAACGGCCCGGAACAGCCGTGTCGTTGGCGTTGGTCGTGATGCTCGCGTCGATCCCCGGCCTGCTGCCGGCCTCCCCAGCCCCTCCCATCCTCCCAAGCGGGAAGACGGCCGGGTCCCAGGTCACGGATGCTGCGGGCGGTCCGTTCGAGGAAGCCGAACGGCTGTTCCGGGAGCGGAATTTCCCCGCCGCGGAGCCGCTCTTCCGCCGGATCACCACGACGAGTCCCCACTACCCGAAAGCGCAACTGCGGCTGGGGACGATCTACTATGCGGCGGGCCGTCCCGATCTGGCCGAGACATTCCTCCGGACGCACCTCCGGCTTCAGGAATCACCCGAAGGCCACACCCTGTTGGCCGGCGTCCTGCTCAATCAGGGGAAATTCGACCCGGCCATCGAATCGGCCCGGAAGGCCATCGCCCTGGACATGCGTTACGCGAGAGCCCACACGGCGCTGGGGATGATCTATGCTACGATGGAGGATTTTCCCAAGGCCCTGTCCGCTTTCCGGAACGCTCTGGAGCTGGACGACAAGGACGCCAATACGTGGTTTCTGCTGGGACGCTCCTATTTCCTGTCCCACCAGCCGGGCATGGCCCGAGAGGCGCTGGAAAACGCTCTGCAGCTCAATCCGCAGGTGGTCGAGATCTATTCACAGTTGGCGCAGACCCTGGCCCGGTTGGGAGAATCCTCCCGGGCCGAGGAAGTCTTTAACCGGGGCGTCGAGAAAAACCGCCTCCGGACGCCTCCGGACAAGGGGATTCACATCGCCTACGGTCTGTTCCTCGCCGGGTTGGACCGGGGGGAGGAGAGTTGCGAGCAGCTCAGAGTGGTGACCCGGTTCGCCCCTCAGGATCCCGAAGCGCACTACGAACTCGCCAAGGTCCTCTTCCAGATGAAACGCTTTGCCGAAGCGGCGCGGGCAGCGGACCGGGCGGTGATCTTGGATCGCTCCGACTATCGGATCCACTATCTGCTGGCTCGAATCTACACGGCCCTGGGCGATGCCGGAAAAGCTCAGGAACACGCCCGAAACGCCGTCTACGTGGAACAGCAGTGAGCGATGGGCTATTGATTTCCGCCTCATACCGAAGTAATGTGATTTATATGACATCAATTGACATTACAGAGGCCAAGACCCAAATCACCGCACGCATGCCGACTACGGTCGTCAACGCGCTGGATGCCACGGCCCGCCGTCTCAAGCGCAGCCGGGCGGAGATCGTTCGCCAGGCGGTCGAACGGTACCTGGAAGATTTCGAGGATCTCTCCGTGGCTGTGGAACGGCTCCGGGATCCGAGCGATCCGGTGTTGGACTGGGATGAGGTCAGACGTGAGCTTCTCGATACGGATTAAGGGCAGCGCAGCCAAGGAATTGGCGCGGATCGTCAAGACGGATCGAACGCGGATCGTGGCGTCCATTGACCGGCTGGCGGAGAATCCCTTTCTCGGCAATGTTCTGAAGGGCCATATGCGGGGCCTGCGCCGGCTTCGGGTTGGTGACTACCGCGTACTGTACGAAGTGCGCGACGATGCGCTCATTGTGCTGGTCATATCGCCTTAGTCGTTTGACGACCTCCCGATACTTTCGGGGGTTAGGCATAATCAGCCTGAAATTGACGCACGAGCTCCGCAACGACATGCGGTTGGGGCATGGGCAACCCAAACGCCGCGTCACCAGTGCTCATGGTCGGAGGCGGATCATCGACCGTCAAAACAACGTCCTGGTTAAGGACAAGATGTGCCCATTGCTGGCGCGCAAAAGCCGCGGCGAATCGGTCAAACCAAATCGCGTCAGCCCGCTTCCAGATCAAAGACGGGTCGCGCTTGAATAGGGCAAAGCTGATTTGGACGTAGACCAGATCCCCCAGTTCGTCAAGTGCGCTCTCTGGTGTATCTCCATAGCTGCGGATATCCATTTCCAAGGCTAACGCAGTCCATCCACCGACCTTATCATCGGGATAGATGAGAACAGACAGTGGAAGATCAGACACGACACTCCTCATCTCTGGTGGCCCTCCCAGGGTTTCTGCTTAAGTCTAACCGAATCAGGAATTCGCCTGTCGGGCGTCTTGGAGGTAGCGCCGCTGCTTGCCGGACTGAGGCTTCCCGCTGAAAAGGCTACGGGCGACCTCCTCCCGTGTGGAGTCGATCTTGAGCCGGTCATCAAGCTTCGCTGGTCGGGGTTCTCGCCGTTGAATGGGGCGCTTCCTCCCGTTTCGTCCCATTTTCCCCGAAAAAGTTAACATGCGTTGCACCTGCTGCAACAGATACGGCTGATGGGATTTCGTTTATTGACGGCAACTCCCAATTCCAGCTCGGTCAGATGTACGAAAACGGTACGAAATCCACCGGAAAGGTGACGGAGTGCCGACGGACGAGGCCGAGGCCATCAAGGTGGTATCGAAGGGCCGCCAACCAGGGGCATTCCATCGTCGAATCCTGGCTTCACGGAATGGAACGCCGGCAGCAGACCGAACGGCCGCGA
>JAJDTT010000147.1 GCA_022827025.1 Acidobacteriota bacterium | reverse complement strand
CATTGCTTGGGCACTACCGAACCGGGGGGGTGGAGCGGCGACTTTCCAGTCGCCGGCTGGGACCGGCGTCCGGAGCGGCGTGTTTCACGCGCCGACTGGGACCGGCGTCCTTCCGGGCGCCGGGAATGGCGACGTGGAGCGGCGACTCAGCCGGGGAACGATGCGACCCCGCAGGGCACCCACAAGGGGGGCCCCTACGGTCACCGGGGATTGGAAGTTTCAAAGAGAGGAGCCGGAGGATTCAAGGTGAGTAGCGGCGCGTCTCTCCGGTCTCGTCCCTTGTCCCTGGATTCTCATGAGGAGCCGTGGTGGCCTATACTATCTTCCGACTTCTTCGCGTCGTCGTGGGTTTCACGGTGTTCGTCATTCTTCCCACATTGGGGACGCTTGAACAGCACGTGTCCCCCGTCGTGCAACGTCCGATTCACTTTCTCCATTGGGTCGGTATTGTTGCGGCCGCAGCCCTCGTGGCCTCCGCAACTCCTGAAATTGAACCGATGTGGACCCGGCAGGATCAGTAATAATAATGACTATGAGACCAGCAAGAAATAGCTCCTTCCGAGTCTGGGTATCGTTGTCCGTTGCTGCGGGCTTGGCGGGGTTGATCGCGTACTATGCTTCCCCCGGTGAAGAGGGAAAACCGAGCCTGTCCGGGAAGGCGATGGCGGTTCGCTCCGCCATGGCCCGGATCGCCGCCGAGAGCCGGGGGGACGTCCAGGACCCTCCGATCCAGGCCGCGCCCCGATCATCTGAAAGGCGCCCCGCCGCCGATCTGATGGTGGAGGACACCGTTCCTGCGCCGCCGGACGGATATTCTTTCGTCTCCTACCACGGGGAGATGTCCCGGGCGAGAGTCGAAAGCGAGGTCGGCGATGGAGACGAGTCCTCGGGCCCGGGTCCGGACTGGCTGGACTCGACCAACTCCATCGAGAGACTCGCCGAGCAGGCCACCGGCGCCGGGCGGGACTGGACGTTCGGCTGGGTCCGGCTGGCCGGGGACGCCGGGGTGGAGGATCTGGCGCGGTCCCTCCCGGACTCGGGCGCCGCCATCCTCGGTTCCTCGGGAAACCTGGTGCGGGCCCGGCTGCCGGGCGACCCGGGCCTTCTGCGGGAGATCGCGGAGTTGCCGGAGGTCGACGGGCTGGGGACCGTCCCGCCTGCGAGGAAGATTCCGGCGGCGTTTGTCCGCGAGATGCTGGAGACTCCCCTTCAGGAGCAGGCTCCCGTGTTCATCACCCTGATGACGGACGATCCGGACGGCCGGTGGCGGCGGGCGCTGGAGGGTCTGGGCGCCGTAGTGGGCCGGTTCGATCCGGACTTGCGGACCTATACGGCCAACGTGGCCTCCGGTCAGGTAGAAGCCATCGCGGCGGCGGATTTCGTGTTGGCCGTCGAGCCGGTCGGCATCGTGAGGCCAGCTCATGATACGGCGGTTCCCGCCGTGGGCGCGGATGCCCTGCGAGTCTACGACGGAGCTCCGGGGTTCTTCTCGGGGGTGGGCGGCGCATCCGTTCCCATCGGCGTCCTGGACACGGGGCTCAACATCAATCACCTGGACATCGAGTCGAACCGGGAGAGCATCTGCGGCGCCGATTTCTCTGGTGGTTTCCCCATTTCATTTTTCACTGGAGGATCCGACGATCTTTGGATCGATGAAGGGGGCCACGGGACCCACGTCACCGGGACCATGGCCGGAAACGGTACCGTTCAACGGCGTTTCGCCGGCATGGCGCCCTCGGTGAAAGACATCCGCGTCGCCAAGAGTCTCAATGTGTTCGGCTTTGGATCTCTGCTTGCCGTGATCGACGGGATGGACTTTCTGGCGAGGGCGACGGAGTGTGCCGAAGCGGTCCGGGGACTCGCGCCCATCAAGCCCCTGATCGTCAACATGAGCCTGAGTGCCTCCTCCAGGCGATTCGCGGGAAGGGGTATCTCCGAACGGAAGCTCGACTCCATCGTCTGGGCGGATCGTCAGCTCTACGTTGTTGCGCAGTCGAACGCGGGCAGCGCCGGCTTTTCCGACTTCGCGGCCGCCAAGAGCTCGCTGGCCGTCGGCGCCACTCTGGACAGCGGTGACGTCGCCATATTCAGCAGCCACGGACCGACGGCGGACGGACGCCTGGCGCCTCAGGTCGTGGCCCCCGGGGTCCGAATCCACTCGGTCGCCGGTGCGGGAAGCCGAGGCGAGTACAGGTCTCAGGACGGCACCAGCATGGCCTCCCCCGCGGTGGCCGGGGTGGCTGCGCTGCTGATGGACGCGGTTCCGGAGCACCGGGAACAGCCGGCGTTGGCCCGGGCCAGACTGATGGCCGGCGCCCTCCGGCCCGACCCCTGGCTGGAGGATCCGGGCGCCTTCCCCGCGACCAACAGCGACGGGCCCGGGGCGCTGCAGGCGCAGTACGGACTGGGCAAGGCGTCGGCGCGCACCAGCATCCTCAACCGGAACAGGGCCGACGGCTGGATCGGCGGTGGTTCCGTATCCGAACTGGAAGAGGGGGAGTATGCCTACCGGGACATCAGGGTGCCGGAGGGCGCCAGCCGCCTCGACCTGGTGATGACCTGGGACGAACCGCCGGCGGACGCCATCGTCGACACGGTCCTGAACGATCTGGATCTGTGGCTGGACCGTGACGGCGACTGCGAAACCGGCGCCTGCGGGGAGCAGGTTTCGGCGTCCCGCGTGGACAACGTGGAATGGATCATCGTCCGCAATCCGGAGCCGGGCGTCTACCGGGCCAAGGTGGTGGCGCGGCGGGTCTACACCGCCGCGCCCAGGGCGGCGCTGGCATGGACGGTGATCCGGGGGGCCTCCACGCCGAACCTGAGGATCGAGGCCGACCGGGCGCTTCTGCCCGGGAGGGGAGAACAGGAACTGACGCTGACCGTGACGGCGGACGAGTACGTGGCGGCCGGAACCCAGTTGCGCGTGGACTGCCGGGATCCGGACGACGGGTCCGTGTGCGGCTTGATTCGAATCCAGGCCATGTCCGCCGCTCGCGAGGACGGGATCCCGGTGGAGCTGTCGAAGGAAATCGAATCGCCGTTCCCGTCAGGGCCGGTGATGCCGGGGCCACCGGCCGTGCCGGAGCCGCCGAAACCGCTGGGATTGTCGATCCCGCTGGGGGAGATCGCCGCCGGCGAGACCCAAGAGGTCAAGTTCATCGTTTCATTCGCAGCCGCCGGAGACTCGGCTCGCCTCCACTTCATCGCGAGCGCGTGGAACGCCAAGGGGGCGTCCGTCTCGGTGGGAGTGGGCGCCGGATCGACCGGCCGGTCCGGGATGGCCCAAATTCCCGCCAACGACGACTTCGCGGCGCCGGAAGTCCTCGAAGGCGAGCGGGGCTCCCACAGGGTGGATCTGCTGCGCGCGACGCCGGAGCCGGGGGAGCCCTTGTTCACTGTCCTGCAAGGCCGGCCCTCCGGCTCGGTCTGGTACCGGTGGAGGGCGCCGGCGGACGGTGCGGTCCGTTTCAACCTCCATCCGCCGGGGAAGTCCGGGGGCGGACGTGTTGATCGCGTCGACGTATTCCGCGGTGACGCCATCGCCGCGTTGGATCGAGTCGCATCCGATCCGCAGGGAACGATCTTCTTCGCCGAGGAGGGAGAAAGCTATCGAGTCCGCGTGAGTTCCCTGGGCCCGGGGATCGTCCTCGATCTTCGTTGGTCCCAGGGAGAGCGTCCGGTCAACGACGACTTCGATCGAGCGGCCGTGCTGGAGGGTGCCCGCGGCGTCGTCGCGGGCAACAGTCAGGGGGCCACCCTGGAAGCCGGTGAATGGTTCGCGTTGGCGACGGGCACCACCTGGTACCGGTGGACGGCGCCCGGCGACGGCTGGTGGCGGTTCTCGAGCGAGATGTCGAGACGCGTATTCGTGTTCGAGGGCGAGGCCATCCCGGCACTCCGGCTGGTGTCCCATCTCCCCGGGCCGGAGGTTCTCTTTCCCGCCGCCGCCGGGAAGGAGTATCGCATCGCTGTTGCCGAATCCATCCCTCTTTTCGGACCCGGTCTTCCCGTTCCCGGCGGTCCCTATGAACTGAAGTGGGATTCCAAGACAGTTTTGCCCGGCAACGACCACATTGCGGGTGCGGAACCGATGGAGGGTGCCCTGTCTTCCCGGCACAACATCGGCGTCGACCTCAGATCGACGGTGGATCCGGGAGAGCCCTTGCAGACCGGCATCCGGACCCGATGGTGGGTGTGGCAGGCCCCGGAGGACGGACGCTACACTTGGGCTCTGGCGCATCCGAGTTTGCAGGTGACCGTATTCTCGGGCCCCTCCGCGGACGATCTGCGCCTGGTGGCCCGGACGCGTCCCCACGTCTTGCCGTCTGATTTCGTGCTGCAGGCCACGGGCGGACAGCGGTATTGGATAGCCGCCGGCATGTCGCCGAGGGACGAGTCTGCATATCTTCTGCCTGACGTCAACGTCGAAGTGAATTGGGGACCGACGCCCGGCAACGACGATCTGGAAAACGCCGCGGCGCTGGCGGAAGCGGCCGGCTCCGTCTCCGGGTCGAGTCGTTTTGCCACTGTTGAGCGGGGCGAGCGGAGTTCTTCCCTGGGTCACTCGTCTCTCTGGTGGACCTACGAAGCTCCCGATTCCGGTTGGCGCCGTTTCTGGTTGGACGATCCCGCCAGTCTCTGGGTGCTGGCCGTCTACAAGGAGGGAGGGAATGGGTTTGGAGGACTCGAGTTCGTGAGGAACAGCCATCCGCCGGAGGGGATCGAACCCGACGCCGTCGAGGTCATCTTCCAGGCCGAGGAAGGGGAACGCTACACGATCCGGATGGGATCCCGCGACATTGCCCTCGCGGACCCCTTCGGGCTGGATTTCACCGGCCCCGGCGACATGGCCGACGCCAACTTCACCTTGAACTGGGGTGAGGCGGAAGCACCCGTCTGGCTCAAGTATGCCGGAAGTCTGGTCGACGGA
>JAJDTT010000309.1 GCA_022827025.1 Acidobacteriota bacterium | reverse complement strand
CGGCGAGTCGAGCTCGACGGCCTCCATCGGGCCGGGGTCCTGACCCAGGCGAGCATTCTCACGCTCTCTTCCTACCCCACCCGCACCTCGCCGGTGCTGCGCGGGAAGTGGCTGCTGGAGAACATCCTGGGGACGCCGCCGCCCGATCCTCCTCCCGGGATTCCCGAGCTGGAGGCGGAGAAGGTGGGATTCGAGGCAACCTTGCGGGAACAGTTGGAGCAGCACCGCTCCAACCCGGGCTGCGCCTCCTGCCACATCAAGATGGACGCCCTGGGTTTCGGACTGGAAAACTACGATCCGGTGGGCGCCTGGCGAACCCGCCAGGGGAAATTCCCCATCGATTCCGCCGGGACGCTCCCTGGGGGGCGATCCTTCACCAACCCGTCGGAGCTTCGCGCTATTCTGCTGGAGGACCGGAAGGACTTCGCTCGCTGTCTGACTGAGAAAATGCTAACCTACGCCCTGGGACGGGGACTGGAAGAGTACGACCGGCCCGCCGTCGACAAGATCCTCCTGGGTCTGGAGCAGGACTACTACCGATTGTCCCGTCTGGTATTGGAGATCGCCCACAGCATGCCGTTCCGGATGAGGCGGGGAGAGGAAGAAAGATGATCACCGGGAAACATCTGCACCGAAGGACCTTTCTGCGTGGATTGGGAACCGCCGTCGCACTGCCCATGCTGGACGCCATGGCGCCGGCGTTCGCCGGCCGGGCCAGTGATCTGGTGGCTGCCCCCTGCCGCCTCAGCTTCGCCTACGTGCCCAATGGCATCATCATGGAGGGCTGGACGCCGGCGGCCGAGGGGGCCCGGTTCGAGATTCCGGAGATCCTGAAACCTCTGGCCTCCTCCCGCCAGGACTGGATGCTGCTCTCGGGCCTGACGCAGAACAACGGCCGGGCCCTGGGCGACGGACCCGGCGACCATGCCCGGGCGGCGGCCTCATACCTCACGGGCGTCCATCCCAAGAAGACCAAGGGTGCGGACATCAAGAACGGCATCTCGGTGGACCAGGTGGCGGCCCAAGCCATCGGCGACCGGACCCGGTTCCCCTCGTTGGAACTGGGCGTGGAACACGGCCGCATGGCCGGGAACTGCGACAGCGGCTACAGTTGCGCCTACAGCAACAGCGTCGCCTGGCGCGGCGAGACCAGCCCCCTGCCGCCGGAGGTGAACCCGCGGCTGGTCTTCGAACGCCTTTTCGGAACCGCGGACCGGAACACGGATCCCGCCTACCAGGCCAAGCAGCGCCGCTACCGCAGGAGCATCCTGGATTTCGTGCGGGAAGACACGCAGCAGTTGAAGAGCCACCTGGGTCCCACGGATCGGAGAAAGCTGGACGAGTACCTTTACGCCGTTCGCGAAATCGAGAAGCGGATCGAGCGGGCCGAGAACGGGGTTCAGGCGGCTCCGCCCAGTCTGGACCGTCCGGCCGGGATTCCCATCGACTATGCGGAACACGTGCGCTTGATGTACGACCTGCAGGTGCTGGCTTTCCAGACCGACATGACCCGCATCATCACCTTCATGTACGGCATGGAGGGAAGCAATCGCACCTACCGGGAAATCGGCGTCTCCGGCGCCCACCACGGCTTGACCCACCACCAGGGGAACGAAGAAAAGATCCGGGACATCACCAAGATCAACCGGTACCACATCGAGCAGTTCGCCTACTTCGTGGACCGGCTCCGCTCCACGCCGGACGGCGACGGCTCACTGCTGGACCACTCCATCATCGTCTATGGAAGCGGCCTGGCCGACGGCAACAAGCACACGCATCACGATCTGCCGGTGCTTGTGGCCGGGCACGGAAACGGCAAGCTGCATCCGGGCCGCCACCTTCGTTACGCCGACGAGACTCCCATGACCAACCTCTACCTCTCCATACTGGACCGGGTCGGAGTCCAACCCGAGTCCCTGGGAGACAGCAATGGAAGGTTGGGGGAGTTGACCGAGCTCTGACGTTTCCGAGCCGCCGATTCCAACTCAATTGCCAGGATTGATCCGGACGCCCCACTTCTTGAGAGAGGAGAGCTGCTGGTCTTTGGCCATGTCGCTCAGCGGGTTTCCCTTGAGGTAGAGGCGCAGGAAGGGGGCGAAGCGCTTCTCACCCTCGGCATCTTCCTGAACCATCTCCACCAGAGGACCGAGGTCGGCGATCTTGTTTTCCTCCAGGAAGAGCATGCTCAACTCCTTCAGCCCCTTGAGCGGGGAGACGTCGCTGATGCCGCACCCCCGCAGATCCAGGGTCGAGACCCAGCGCAAACCGCCCAGGACACCCATGTTCTGGAGGGGATTTCCGCCCAGATAGAGGGACCAGATCTTCTGGAGGTCCTTCAGGGGCGTGATGTCGGTGACCTGGTTGCCGGCCAGGTAGAGGGCGTTGAGATTGGTCAGCTTGGCCAGGGGCGTGACGTCGGCGACCTGGTTCCGGGACAACCCCAGGTATTGAAGCTTGGTGAGTTCCGCCAGCGGGGAGAGGTCGGTGATCCGGTTGCCCGAGAGATCCAGTGACTGCAGGTTCTCCAGCGCCTTGACGGGACCGATGTCGGCGATCCGGTTGTCGGAGAGGTCGATCTCGCCCAGATTGATGCAGAATTCGAGGCCGGTGAGATCCTTGATCTCCTTGCCCTTGGCCTTCAGGACGTAGACCTTGGTGGCGTCTTCCTTGTTCAGAGGCTCTTCATTATTGCGTTTCTCGAAGACTTGCGTCCGGACCGCCGCCTCCAGGTTCTTGTCCGGGAACACGCTGTCCTGCGCCGCAACGGGCGGCAAAGCCGAGAGTCCGAACAACAGCCCAGCGCTCAGGCTGACAACATTCTTACGTCCCATCGCCGAAGTCCTCCTTTTGGCCCGTGTCCGCCGAATCTCACGGACTGCTGACTCCGAGGGATTGTAGCAGACCTTCGGAAGGGCTTCGCCACCCGTTTCGATTCCGCTCCGCCGACGCCGGAATCAAGGTTGAATCCGCGCCTGCAACCTGGGGGTCGGGTCTGTTATAACGAAGCATTCTCCGGAGGCGTTTTTTGGCTGGAAAGCAGATCACACTGGTCGACGACCGGGACTGGCCGCAGGCGGGATTCGGCTTTGAACTCCCGATCCGTCCCGAGTCGTGCGCACTGGGTGTGATCGACGTGCAGCACTACGCCCTCGACAGCGAAGGCCACCTGGCCCACACCGTGGAGTCCAGCGGCAGCCCGGTCTTCAGAGATTTCTCGCTTCAAGCCGAACGAATGGTGGCCAACATCCGGAGACTACTCAGCGCCTTCCGGGAACGTGACCGGCCTGTGGTTTACACACGCCATGGCGCGTTTCTGCCGGGCGGCTCCGATCTGATCGTCAGGCGGCGGGGACGCGAGGAAGTGGCTCACTCCTCGGGGGACGGCTCGTCCGGACACATGGCCGTTCGGGGTGATGCGGGTCATCGAATCCTGGATCAGGTGGCGCCCCGCAAAGGAGATCTGGTCCTGGACAAGAACACCAGCAGCGCCTTCCACAGTTCGCCCATGGATCTCCTCCTCCGCAACATGAAGGTGGAGACGCTTGTCCTGACCGGTCTGGCCACGGACCAGTGCGTTCTGGCCACGGCCATCGACGCCGCGGACCGGGGATTCCACGTCATCATGGCCGCCGACGCCTGCGCCGGATTCGACGCCGGCAGCGCCGAGGCGGTGCAGATCCTCTTCGGCCGGGTCTGGGGCTACGTGATGCAGACCGGGGACATCGTCCACTGGCTGCGAACCGGAGAAAAACCGGCCCGCACCCGCCTGCCGGCGTGACTTCCCGCAACGGTCAATGGCCAGGATCCAGCGACGCAACGAAGTTGGGGGCCACCGCTTCAATAGGTCTGCGAGAGTTACTCCTCCCGAAATCGTGCGTGTCTTTGCCGTTTCAGCACCTGGAGGGCGGACCGCTCCAGTGGTGTCTCCAGCAAGACTTCAGACGTTGACGAGCGCCTTGTTTACGAAGTCGAGGAGGTTGCGGGCATATGTCACGGCCTGAGAGCTTTGAAGTGATCCGTAGTGTTCGAAAGCCGGACCTTCCACGTGTCCGTTCGGATATCGGGCCGGGACGTAGTAGTTGTCCAGGATACGCGCCCGGTCGATCAAATCTGTCGGCGGAGGTGGAGAGAGGTGGCACAGCAGTCTCGATATGACGGGACCTCGAACTTTCTGCCCCTGAGCCAAATGGAGTGCCTTGACCGCCTTCTCACCGGCTTGGTGAGCCGCAAAGCACGCCCAGTCGTGTCGACCGTCCCGCTGTGAGGCGACGGCTTGGCCGAGATCGTGTTTTGACTGTGCAAGCCAGTCTTTCCATCGGTGAGTCATGCTCCGCTCCAGTGAGGACATTCGGAGGGGGGACTTTCCTGTCCCCCCTTGGGCCAGGCGACATTCTTGTCGCCCATGGGAGCGGCGTCTGGAGCGGCGACCTTCGAGTCGCCGGCTTGGGAGGGGCGTCTTATAGGCGCCCCGAATTCTTTCGCTTTGTTGCCACTCCTGAGACCGGCGCCTGGAAAGACGCCGGTCCCAGTCGGCGCGTAAAACACGCCGCTCCGCCTGGAAAGACGCCGGTCCCAGTCGGCGCGTAAAACACGCCGCTCCGCCCGGAAGGACGCCCTTCCCAGTCGGCGCGTGAAACACGCCGCCTGTCAGCCCAGATCCTGGGTGCGGCCGGTTTCGGCGGACCGGTAGCCGGCGAAGATCACCCGCATCAGATGCAGGCACTCCTCGGAGGTCATGGGGGGCGGGGCCTGCCCCCGCGTGAAGTCCACCGCGGCCTGGATCAGGGTGCCGTAGAGGTTCGGGTCGTCCTGATAGTAGAAGAGCTGGACTCCCCGGGGCGCGTCCGGGTGGGTCGAATACCATTTCAAGGGCGCGCCGGAGGGCAGATCCAGGTGCATCCAGCCCTTGGAACCCCAGAGCCGAATCTGGTTCTGGTAGAAGCGGTCCAGGTAGTAGCCGGCGTTGAGCGTGCCCACGAGCCCGTCCTTCATGCGAAACGTAACGACGGCGGCGTCCTCCACGTCGATGGGTTGGCCTCCCACGTTCTCGCAGAGGGCCGAGATCCGGTCGATTCGGTCTGCGATCAGGTACTGCAAGACGTCCAGGTAGTGGATGCCGTGGTAGATGAGCTTCCCGCCTCCCGCCTTGGCCTTGGAGGCGACCCAATGGCCGTGGTACTCGGGGCGGGTGAGCCGCGTCTGGTCGGCGATCCAGTCCATGGTGGCGGAATAGGGCTTTCCCAGGTAGCCCTTTTCGATGAGCTCCCGCGCTTTCTTGATCGCCTCGCTCACCCGGGTCGACATGGCCAGCATCAGTTGCCGGTCCCGCGACTGGGCCAGCGGCACCAGTGGCTCGAAGTCCTCCAGCCGTGCGCAACCCGGTTTCTCGGCGATGACGTGGCTGCCGGCCTCCAGGGCCTTACGGATGACCGGAGGGGAATGATGACCTTCCAGCGTGACCACCACCAGCTTGGGCCGGGCCTTCTGCAACAACTCCCGGTGGCTCCGATAGAGGCCCTGCAACCGGTCGCCCAGGATGGACTTGGCCTGGTCGAATTTCTTCCCGGTCGGGTCGGAGACCGCGACGCGGACCACGCCGCGGGCGCTCGCGAACCCTTGCAGGTAACTGCGAAGGTGGCCGCCCGTCGCCTCGGTCAGCACTCCCGCCGTGATGGGCTCTTCCGATCCAGCCCAAACCCTTTTGGCGTTGCCGGGAACGGCGGCCAGCGCCGCCAGTCCGCCGAGGGCTCGTCGTCGGGAGATTTGTTGGCGGTTCATTGAGCCAGCATATATCAGGCGGCTCAACCGGGCGAATGGGCCATCCATACTCTTTACGGCAATCTACTCTTCCGAAATCAATTCGCACGCTCGCCGCCGACCCATCCGGGTTGCCTATTCTCCGCGTGGAGACCTCCACCAATCCCTCCGGCCCCGAAAAGGGCCTCTGCCGGGTGGGCTCCAAGCATGGGCGCGGCTGGTCGCTCCGCCGGACCGCGGCGGCCCTGGAACGGCCGGTGGCTCTCCCCGGCCGCCGGGCGGGATCCGCAGCCGGGCGTTGGACGGCAGCCGCTGTCCAGTGGATTTGCCGCCGGCACGGCATCCCCGCGGATCGACCGGCTGAGCCGCCCCGTGCGTTCCTCGCGGGCGTGGGGGGGGCTGAAGCGCAGGGTGACTGAGTCCGCGGAATGTTCGTCTCCAAGGTGAAACTTCGGCCCGGGATCAGCATCTAAGGGGAGGTCGATCACCCACGCATCCGGACCCGCGAAGAGGACCACAATGGCGAGACTTACCGATGAGATCATTAACGGGCAAAGAGTGGTCCACGTCGAGAACGAGGAGGAATTTTACTACTACTCCGATCGGGGTCCGATAACGCTTTCCCGCGAACTCGCCGAATCCCTCGGCTTCAGGGAATACCCCGGCTCCGCGGAAGAACAGCACGCGGAGGAGTGGGAAGAGGAATTGAAGGGCGAGCGAGAGTGGGAGGAGTTGCAGAAAGAATGGGCCGAAGAGGAGCGGCGGGCCGAACACCCGATGGACCCCTCCAGCCCCTTCTATGAGAAAGGCGACAGTTTTCCTCTGGCTGTGGTGATCCCGTTCCCAGACAGGATGCCGTAAGGGGCTTTACCGCGTTCTCCCCCCTGATGCTCTCTGGGCCGCCCACCAAGGGGGACAAGAAAAACTCCCCATTCCCGAAGTATTCGAGCCCGTGAGTGGGCCTGTGCTGGCCTGAAAAGCCGGCACTACTACGAGGGAGACATTTCCAAGAAGAGGAAGAACATGGGATGGGAGCACTACAGTGCCAGGGATCGTGCGCTCGGTGGCCGGAATGTGTAGAGGGGAGAATCCGTTGCCTCCAACCCCCACTCCCTTGCCGGCGACACGAAAGGTGCCGCTCCAGTCAGCCCAAGTCCTGCGTGCGGCCGGTTTCGGCGGAGCGGTAGGCGCCGAAGATCACCCGCATCAGATGAAGGCATTCCTCGGCGGTCATGGGGGGTGGGCCTTGGCCGCGCGCGAAGTCCACGGCGGCGTGGACCAGGGCTCTGTACCGTTGGCTGGGGTCGTCCTGATAGTGGAAGAGTTGGACTCCCCGGGGAGCGTCCGGGTGGGTCGAGTACCACTTCAGGGGCTCGCCAGAGGTCAGCTCCAGGTGCATCCAGCCCTTGGACCCCCAGAGACGGATCTGATTCTGCTTGGAGCGGTCCAGGTAGTAGCCGGCGTTGAGCGTCCCCACCAATCCTCCGCGCATGCGAAACGTGACGACGGCGGCGTCCTCCACGTCGATGGGCTGGCCTCCCACGTTTTCGCAGAGGGCCGAGATCCGGTCGATTCGGTCTTCGATCAGGTACTGCAAGACGTCCAGGTAGTGGATGCCGTGGTAGATGAGCTTCCCGCCTCCCGCCTTGGCCTTGGAAGCCACCCACAGGCCGTGGAATTCGGGGCGAGTCAGGCGGGTCTGGTCCGCGATCCAGTCCATGGTGGCCGAGTACGGCTTTCCCAGGTAGCCGTTGCGGATGAGCTCCCGGGCCTTCTGTATCGCCTGACTCATCCGTGTCTGCATGGCCAGCATCAGTTCCCTGTTTTGCGTCCGGGCCAGCGGCGCCAGCGGCTCGAAGTCTTCCAACCGGGCGCAGCCTGGCTTCTCGGTGATGACGTGGCTGCCGGCCTCCAGCGCCATTCGGATGGCGGGAGGGGAGTGATAGCCTTCCAGGATCACGACCGCCAGCTTGGGCCGGGCCTTCCGAAGCATCTCCTGATGGCTCCGGTAGAGTCCTTCCAGCCGATCGCCAAGGATGGCCTTGGCCTGGTCGAACCTCTTCCCGGTGGGGTCGGAGACCGCGACCCGAGCCACGCCGCGGGCGCTCGCGAGCCCTTGCAGGAGTTGGCGGATATGGCCGCCGCCGGTCGCCTTGGTCAGCACGCCCGCCGAGATAGGCTTTTCCGATCCGGCCCAAATCCGGTTGGCATTTGCGGGAATAGCGGCCAGCGCCGCCAGTCCGCCGAGAGCTTGTCGCCGGGAAATCGGTTGGCGTTTCATGGTGCCAGGGTATCAACGGAGGCATCGTCGGGCGAGTGCGTTCCCGGAGGCGTTTCCCCGGCTTACTCGAACGTCGGCTTGACCGCGGGAAAATATCATCGGATGTTCGAAGCGGACCCGGCGCAAGTCCGGGAAGCTCCGTTTCGGAAGGGTAGGAGAATGATGAATACCAGTGTTTCAGGGACCGCCCGCATCGACGACCGGCCGGCCCCCTATCGGATCGGCTGGCTCTTGGCCGGCCTGCTCTGTTTGCCTTGTTTCTCAGGACTGGAGGCTTCCAACTCCGCGGTCCTGGAGATCGGGAACCGGAAGCAGTTGTTTCTGGACCGTCACCTGATCGAGAGCTTGAGTCACGCCAAACGGGTGCTGAACCCGGCGGCCAAGCATCCGGCGAACCCCTTGGTCAAGCCGGACCGGCCCTGGGAGGGGCATTATCTCGGGCTGGGTCAGGTCCGGTACGACCAGGACCGCAAGATCTTCAGGATGTGGTACGGGACCACCGGCCGCTTCGCGCCCAAGAAGGGAGGCGATCGGCTCCGGCCCTACCGCTGGGACTGGTCGGTGGAGGAGGGCCGGGCGGTCCGCCGGAAGGTGGATGAGATCTACGGCTACAGCGAATACGCCGGGCGCGACGATTGGATCATGCTCTACGCCGAATCTCCGGACGGCATCCACTGGACGAAACCGAATCTGGGACTGGTGGAGTTCCAGGGATCTCGCGACAACAATATTTTACCCGCCGGAGAATACGTGCCCGCCCATTACGATCCCTACGAGCCGGACCCGGACAAGCGCTACAAGAAGGTGGTTCGGCGCGAGTCCAGCATCGATCCGAAGAACGATCCGGGCCTCTACGCGTGGGATGGCGTCCAGGTCGAATTCTTTCATTCCCCCGACGGAATCCACTGGACGCCGTACCCGGACAACTCCCGAACCGTGGGGGAGGGAGATCCCTGGTGGGTGCGGCGCTGGGGCGGTTTCGTCGGCAACTGGGACCCCGTCGGGAAGCACTACGTCAAGTACCAGGAAAATTGCCTGCATCGCTACTGTCCCCTGGGGATCCGGGTCATCGGCCGGGCTCAGAGCCCCGACATGATCAACTGGACCGAGATGGAGACGATCATGGTTCCGGACCGGGACGACCACCCGGACACCGAGTTCTACGGCATGCCGGTCTTCTACTACGAGGGATTCCGGATCGGGCTGGTCTGGATCTTCCGGACCACCAACACCCTGCACTATCCGCAACTCGCCGTGAGCCGGGACGGAGTCCGATACGAACGCGAGTTCCGAGAGCCCCTGGTGAGGGTGGGGGACTATGGCGACTTCGACGAGAGCACGGTCTACGTTCGGTCCCCGATGGTCCACGACGGCCAGATCCGGATCTACTACTACGGCGGCAACTGGAGAGGCCCGGAGGCCCTTTACGCAAAGGGAGACCGGGCCATCTTCGCCATCGGCCTGGCGACGCTCCCCGAGGACGGATTCGTCTCGGTGGACTCGGGCAAGATCCGCCCCGGCGAGCTGGTGACCCGGCCCCTCCGCTTCCAGGGCCGGGAGTTGGTGGTGAACATGGAGGGCGCCAAGCACAACCACGGGTCCGGCCGGCCCCAGGTGCGTGTGGAGCTGTTGGGGGTCTCCCACGAACCCATTGAGGGGTTCCTGCTGCGCGAATCCGATCCGGCCGCCTCCACCGGCCGTCACGTCATGAGCTGGCAGGGAAGAAACGACGTGAGCCGTCTTGCCGGGCAGGCGGTCCGGCTCCGGTTCTCCATGAAGAACGCCAAGCTCTACTCCTTCCAATTCCGGTAGTCGGAAGAGGTTCTCATGGGAACCCGGCTCAAAAGCGGGTACCAGCCCGTGGTGAAAGTCCCGCGAGCACCGAGACCGGGGCAGCGCCCGCCGGACAAGGCGCTTCCGAGGGAGCATGCCGGGCGTATGCGACCGAGGAGCAACGCGTCTCCGCCGGGATGCAGACCCGGTCGAATGCCGTGACGACTTTTGCCACGGGCTGGTAAGCTGGAAATCATGTCGTCGTTCAAGCGCGAAGAGGCTCTGCGACTGCTGGAGGAAGGGAATCAACGGCACCAGCACGGGGACGTCGAAGGCGCCAAGGAGAAGTACAAGGAGTCCATCGATGTGCATCCCACCGCCGACGCCCACACCTTCCTGGGTTGGATGTACGGGATTGAGGGGCGCCTCCGGCTGGCCATCCGGCATTGCAAGATCGCCATCGACCTCGATCCCGACTTCGGCAACCCCTACAACGACATCGGCGTGTACCTGATGCAGCAGAACCGTCTCGACGAGGCGGAGCCGTGGCTGCGCCGGGCCATGGAGGCCGAGCGCTACGAGCCGCGCCAATTCCCGCATCTCAACATGGGGCGGATCCATCTGGCGCGGAAGGAATACGGAAAGGCCCTCGACGAGTTCCACCGGGCGCTTCGACTCGCTCCCGAAGACCGGACCGCCGCGGCCGCGTTCCGGGATCTGGTGGGGAAGTTGAATTGACAGTCCGAGGCGGCAGACTGTGGCTTCGCCCGGTGACGCCGAGAGCCCGGGCCGAAGAAACGAAGGGAGAATCCAAATGATCGCAGGCGGATCCGTCTGGTACAGGCAGCTTCACTGGCAAATCGCCATCGCCATGGTCCTGGGCATACTGGCCGGCTTGGCCGGAGGCGAGTATCTGGCCGACAAGCTGGGTTGGATCGGACAACTCTTCATCAAGCTGCTCAAGATGGTGATCGTTCCCCTGGTTCTCACGTCCATCATTTCAGGCGTGGCCTCGGTGGGCGGCGCCGGATTGGGCCGCATGTTCGGAAAGACGCTCGGCTATTACGTTGTCACCAGCTTTTTTGCCGTCCTCACCGGACTGGTGCTGGTCAATCTCATCCAACCGGGCGTCGGGGCCGACCTGGTGGACGCGGAGACCAAGGAGATGCCCGACGTCACGGTGGTCACTTCACCGGTGGAACTGATCCTCGATATCGTTCCACAGAACATCGTCGCCGCCGCCGCGGAAACCAAGATGCTCTCCATCATCCTGTTCGCGATTCTGCTGGGTGTCAGCATCGCCAGCCTGCCCCGGCGCCATCGGGAGCCTTTGGCGGGTTTCATCGGGGCGGCCTTTCAAGCGATGATGCGGCTGACCTCGGGCATCATCCGCTGGGTGGCTCCCATCGGCGTCTTTTCCCTGATCCTCACCCTGGTGGGAACCACCGGGTTGGGCTCCTTCAAGGCGTTGGGACTCTACGCCCTGGTCCTGCTCATCGGGCTCTCTGTCCACCTGTTTTTCACGCTTCCGCTGATATTGCGGTTGGTGGGCGGGATCAATCCCATCATCCATTTCAAGAACATGGTCGAACCGATGGTCATGGCCTTTTCCACCAGTTCGTCGGGCGCGACGCTGCCCGTGACCATCAGGTCGGTGCAAAAGAAAGTCGGCGTCTCCAACCGCGTCACTTCATTCGTGTTGCCCATGGGCGCCACCGTCAACATGGACGGCACGGCCCTCTACGAGTGTGCCGGGGTCCTGTTCATCGCCCAGGTGATGGGCGTCACCATGGGTTTCGAACAGCAGGTCCTGATCGTGGTGACGGCGTTGCTGGCCTCCATCGGCGCCGCGGCCGTCCCCTCCGCCGGTCTGGTGGTGATCTTCATCGTTCTGGAGGCCGTGAATCTGACGGGTCCACAAGTGGCGTTGATCGTGGGGGCCATGCTGGCCATCGATCGCCCGCTGGACATGTACCGCACGGTGGTCAACGTCTTCAGCGACTCCTGCGGCGCCGCCATCATCGCTCGCTCCGAGGGCGAGACGGAGGTGGATACCGTGGTCGTGCGGGGTTGATGAACCGGAGGCTGTTCGCGGAAGTTCCCCACAGTGTATAGTGTCGTTCCAGGCAGTCGTTCTTCCGTCCCCACGTCGAGACGAAGCGGGTGATGATCAGTTTTCTGTCCGCTGCCCGTAACAGGTTTTCTCCCATCGCCATTGGCATTTTCCTGTTGGTATCTCTCGGCTGGACCGTGGCGCGCTCGCCGGAGCCTGCTTCCACACCGGCGAACGCCGGATTTCAGGTTCAACTGTTCGAGGATCTGCCCGCCCATTGGCGCCAGGAGTGGTCGTTCCAGGGACTTGAGCCTTCGTTGAGTTGGTCGACTCCCGTGTTGGGGATCAGTGGGCTCCCCGGGCGGATCTCCCCCGCGGGAATGACCATGCCGCGGAACCGGCCCTTCGCTCTGACGATCCAGGGCGACGTGAATTTGCCTTCAGGCGACTACGAGTTCCGCCTCCGGAGCCGCATGCACGCCCGTTTCTTCCTGGACGGCCGGTTGCTCCTGGAATCCGCGCCTCCCAAGCCCAAGGAGTTGACACCGGAGGAGATCGCAGCCAGGGAGGCGGCGGAAAAGAAGGCCCGGGACGAAGCAGCCCAGCAGGAGGCCGAGGCTCAGGCACGGCAGGATCTCCTGCGGCAACGGTTGGAAGACGCGCTGCTGGAGCAGAACGAAGAGACCCAACGGGCCGTCGCTGCGGAACTGGAGAAGGCGAACCGGAGGCAGAAGGGCGAGTTCTCCGATACCCAGCCACCCGCCGGGACCCAGGAACAGGTGAAGAGAGTCTCCCTGGACTCCGGTCGCCATCGCCTGAGGATCGAGCTGACGGGCGAGAAACTGGATCGAGAGGTCTCCATCGTCTACCGGAGGGACGAGGGCGAGCGGCAGCTTCTGAGCCGGGGCGGCCGCATCCCCTTCACCGAGAGAGCATGGGTCGAGTGGATCGAAGCCGAATCCCGGCGACACAGAGAAGTGGAGGGCGCGGTTCGCAAGCCGCGATTGGCGAGGTGGGAGAAATATTGGGAGCAAAGGCACCGTGACCAGGCTCGCGCCGTCGCCTCGGCCCGAAAACCGGTGGGTGTCGAGGCGGCCGCCGGCATGCCCGAATTCAACCTCGTTGACCGCTTTCTGGGGGCCAGGATGGCCTCCCACCAAGTGGAACCGGCTCCGCTCACCGACGATTACGAGTTCGTCCGCCGGATCTACGTCGATGTCTGGGGCCTGATCCCCACCTGGGAGCAGGTCCGGGAGTTCGTCGACGGTTCGGAGCCCGACAAGCGGAACCTGTTGATCGACCGCCTTCTGGCCGACGACGGATGGGCCGATCCGTGGGTCGGTTACTGGCAGGACCTGTTGGGAGAGAACGCCAAGCTCTACGGTGGTGTGCCGCATTCGACGGGGCCCTTCAAGGAGTGGATCCATCGGAGTTTCGTCGAGGATCGGGGGTACGACCGGTTCGCCACCGAGCTCCTGCTCATGGAGGGGACCCGCGAGCAGATGGGAACCCTGGGCTTTCAGCAGTCCTTCGGCAGCGACGTTCCCATGGCCGAGAAAGCCCATGTGATCTCTCAGGCGTTCATGGGCGCCACCATGAAATGCGCCCGCTGCCACGACTCCCCGCTGAATCGTTACCGGCAGCGGGACCTGTTCGGGATCGCCTCCATGCTGGAAGGCGAGCCGGTGGAAATTCCCGAGACCAGCAGCGTCGGAGAAGTCCCGGGGCGCCGGAAGCCGGCGGTTCCCGTGACCAGCAAGCCGGGCGACCGGATCCCTCCGTCGTTCGTTTTCGACGATGATCGGAACCTGGAGGACGTCGGTGAGGGAGCGCGCGCCCATCGGGAAACCCTGGCGGCATGGCTCGTGTCCCAGCGGCGGTTCGCCCGCGTCGGCGTCAACCGCATCTGGCAGCGGTTCATGGGCCGGGGCCTGGTGCACCCTATCGACGACTGGGACTCGCCGTCTGAAGCGTCCCATCCCGGATTGCTCGAATACCTGACGGACGAATTCATCGGCAGCGGTTACAGCGTCCGGCACGTGCAGGAGCTGATTCTCAAGTCCCACGCCTACCAGAGGAAGAGATCCCAGAACCTCGCCGAACTGCGAGACGCCGCCGGACGGCCCTTTTTCGCGGCGCCCGGAGCCCGCCGAATGCGCGCGGAGGAGATCGTCGATTCGCTCCACGTGACGGTGCGGAGACCGTTCAAGAGCGAGCGCATCGCCTACCAGAAGCTGGACTACGGGACTCCTCGACGCACCTGGCAGATCGTCTCCCTCTCCAACGAGGAGGACGTAGCGGTCCTGGCCAAGCCGCTGCTGCAGGAGATCATGACGCTGGCCAAGGCCTTTGGATGGCGGGATCAGCGCCCGAATCCGGTGAGTGTGCGAAACGACGACCCTCACGCCCTGCAGCCGCTGGCCATGGCCAACGGCGAACTGATGCACCGCCTGGTCAAATTCACCGACCGTTCCTATTTCACGGAACTCTCAAGACGAGCCGGCACCCTGGACCAATACGGGGAGCAGTTGTTCCTGAACACTCTTTCCAGGCTTCCCAGCGATGGAGAAAGGGATTGGCTCCGGAACGAGCTCGGGGCGTTCTGGGACCGGAGGCTCGTCCCCCCGGAGCTTCAGGAGACGCGCAAGGAAGAAACCCGGGTCCGGGAGGTCACCATCACGGACTCCATCGCGGCTCACGAGTACATCATGCAGGTGCGGCGAGGGGAGCCCGCCACGGCTGCCCTCACCCCCTCCTTCCGCCGCCAGGCGGAGAAGGTCCTGTGGGCCGTTCTCAACTCTCCGGAGTTCATATTCCTGCCGTAGGAGAGACGTCATGAAACATTCCAGGTCCCGGATGCATCGGCGAGAGTTTCTCGGAACCACGGCGAGGCTCGGCGCGGGATTGGGCGCTTCCGCCGTCGCGGGCGGGCTTGCCTCCGGCCGGGCGGCGGCCGCTCGAAGAACCGGAACGGATTCCGGGGAACGGCCGAAAGCGACCGCCGACACCTGCATCTTCGTCTGGCTGGCGGGCGGCATGTGTCATCTGGACACCTTCGACCCCAAGCTCAAGGGGAACGGCGAGGAGATCGCCGGGAGCTACTACAACCCCATCGACACCAGCGTGCCCGGGATCCAGCTCTGTGAGCACCTGCCCCGGGTCGCGGAGCGAATGGACCGCTTCGCCATCGTCCGGTCGCTGAACCACCGGTTCGGAGAACACACGCAGGCCGTCGACTTCGTGCACACGGGCCGCTTGGCGAGCGGGACCATCGTCTACCCCTCCATCGGTTCCATCGTGGCCCATCAACTGGGCGGATTCGATCCCAAGGCGCCGGCCTACGTGGTGGTGGGCAACCCCATGCAGCCGCGGGGGCCGGGGTTTCTGGGCGGCAAGTCCAATTTCGTCTACCTGACCGACACGGAAGCCGGACCGGCCGGACTCCGGCTGCCCGACGGCGTTTCGGTTCAACGGTACGAAGAATGGACCCGGACCCTGAAGAGCTTCTCCGAGCCCTACCTGAAAAAGCACGCCGAAACCCCCATGGTCCAGGCCTACGCCTCGGTCATGGACCGGGGTTTCGAAATGATGAGCCCCAAGTTCCAGAGCGCCTTTTCGGTGAACGAGGAGCCATCCGACGTGCGCGAGGCCTACGGGAAGGAGTTCGGACAGAGGCTGTTGTTGGCCAGGCGCCTGGTGGAGAACGGAATTCGGTTCGTCGAGTGCTCCTTCAATCTGCACTTCATCAACGGCTACGGGTGGGATTCGCACGGGTTTGCCCAGGAGTGGGTCCACTTGCTGATCCGGCAACTCGACCGGGGCTTGTCGGTGCTGGTGGAAGACCTGGAACGGCGGCGCCTGCTGGACCGGACCCTGGTGGTGGTGGCCACGGAGTTCGGCCGCCCGCCGGAATTCGACGGGCAGGGAGGCCGCGGACACCAGTCCGGCGCCTACTCCGTCGTGTTGTTCGGAGGCGGGGTCCGGGGCGGACAGGCCATCGGCGCCACCGACGAACTGGGCAGGGAGATCGTGCAGCGCCCCGTCTCCATCCCCGACCTGCATGCCACGATCCACCGGGCCTTGGGGATCGATCCCGAAGAACCGCTCATGACCCCCGGCGGCCGCCCGGTCCCCATCACCGATTTCGGCGAGCCGGTCGAAGAATTGTTCAGTTGAGCGACGGCTACATTGAATAGTCGGAGCTGGTGATCATGGCGATGCTGAACCCGCCGCATCCGGGCGGTATCGTGAGGCGGCAATGCCTCGAACCCCTGGGCCTGACCGTAACCCGGGCCGCCGAGGGTTTGGGCGTTACCCGGCAGGCACTTTCGGAGTTGGTGAACGAGCGCTCGGCGGTTTCGGTAGAGATGGCGATTCGGCTTTCGAAGGCCTTTGGCTCAACGCCCGAGACTTGGCTGGGGATGCAGATGGCCTACGATCTCTGGCAGGCTCGCGCCCGCGCCCGCGAGATCACGGTAGAGCGCTTCGTGGCGGCGTGATGCGGCCCACTTGGTCGCGGAGCGACCTCGTCACTTCGCGGCTTGCCACCTTCTTGGCTGTCGCAAGATTGGTCAGCTTTTCCTCCGGAGCTCAACTCCTTCTCCCAGTCACCTTTCGCCCGTAAACCGCTTGAAACGTAGCCATTTGTGTGAAACATCCGGCAGTCGTCCGGAACGAGGCGAAGCTCCCCGATTTCATCCAGTTTCTCCAAGGCCTCGAGACCAGTGAGATTACCTCGGGTCCCGACGATGGCACAAACCTTGAGATCGCGCTCCAATACGGCTTCCTCCAACGCATTCAACGCCTTCCCGGAAGTCGCCCACGCGACGGCCAGATCGAAGCTCTTTGAGGAATCGAGGTTTTCTCTGAACCGTTCCAAAAGATTGTTGACTAGAAGCATTCTTCTGTCTCCTCAATGCACGGATGGGCCGATCGAAAGTTGGTCAGAGGAGCCGTAGATTCGGAACGAAAATTTACCACGCTCAACAAAGGCCGGGGCGTGAACCCCGGCGACACACGTGCTTCTGGGCGAATGCGTGCGCGTCCCATCCCGCTCAACGAAGGCCGGGGCGTCAACCCCGGCGACACGCCGCCCCGCCCGACAATGAGAAGGTCGCCCGCGTTCGCTCAACGAAGGCCGGGGCGTCAACCCCGGCGACACGCTCCCAGGTTTCGCCGGGTGCGTAGCCGATCAGCATCGCTCAACGAAGGCCGGGGCGTGAACCCCGGCGACACCCGAACCCGAAGCCGACACCGAGGACGCGGCCGATGACGCTCAGCGAAGGCCGGGGCGTCAACCCCGGCGACACCCTGGACGCGCTCGATGCGGATCTCGATATCCTGGCGCGCTCAACGCAGGCCGGAGCGTCAACCCCGGCGACACCGTCGCGGGCCTTGCGCTCCTCATCGGTCAGCCCGTCCGCTCAACGAAGGCCGGAGCGTCAACCCCGGCGACACTCCGTAAATCCCAGTCTCTCCCGTACCCAATCCAGGAGCGCTCAACGAAGGCTGGAGCGTCAACCCCGGCGACACGCGCGGCTGAGCTTCTGCCCGTTCTCCTCGACCCACGCTCAACGAAGGCCGGAGCGTCAACCCCGGCGACACCAGTACGCATCCAGGCTGCGGATCGCGTCCGCCT
>JAJDTT010000283.1 GCA_022827025.1 Acidobacteriota bacterium | reverse complement strand
TGCTGCGAAAGCGTATAATCGGTCCATATTTCCCCGATTTCTCGGCGAATAGAACAACTATGCGCCTCTAAATCGTGAAAATCTGGCCTCGATTCTCCACTTTCTCGCTACGATCATTTCTACCGCGCAGACTCCTAGCGCCTGATGATTGGAGAATCCACTCCTGGCGTCCCCCGCTGAGATCTGCGGCCCACCCATATTTCATTCCTCCACCACCAGCACCCGATCCCCTTGCTCCCGATCCTCCCGCTCCTGCCTCTGTCGAAGCTCCTCAAACCTCTTCAGCGCCCTCCGCGCCCTCTCCGTCATTCCCCGCCTGGAATACAACCGCCCCAACTCCAGGTAGGCTTCCTTCAACTCCGGATCCAATCCGACTGCAACGTTCAACGCGGATTCCGCCGTCTCGATCTCCCCCGAATCCGCCAACGCCTTCCCCAACTGGTAGTGAACCCGGGCGTCATCCCCTCTCAATTCGAGGCATGTCCTGAGTTGGGACACGGCCTCCGCATTGCGTCCCAGCCGGGCGAGCAGCACCGCGTAGAGATAACGCGAGTCGAAATCTCCGCCGTTGACCTTGAGTGCACTCTGCAGCACCGGCTCCGCCTCCTCCAACTGCCCACTCTCCAACAACGAACCGGCCAGGGCCGCGTAGACCCCGGGGAAGGCCGCGTCCTGCCGGATGAGTCGCCGGAACTCCTGTTGCGCCTGCCGGCTCTTCAACTGCTTCTGGAAGCAGACCCCCAGTTCGAAGCGGATCGCCGCCGACCGGGGCAGTTGCTGCAGACCGTACTTGAGGATCTTCTCCGCCCCGGAGTAAGCCTGACCCCGCGACAGAATCTGAGCGTATTCCAGGTAGAACGACTCGTTTTCCGGTTCCCTGAGCATCGCCTGCTCGAAGTTGGAAACGGCCGCGTCGAATTGCTGCGCCTCGAACTGCACCCGCCCCAGGAGGAAGCGGACCGACGCGTTGTCCGGGTCCAGGCTCGAACTCTTCCGCAGCGCGGCGATCGCTTTCTGCAGTTCTCCCTGGCGAGCCAGCACGAATCCCAGTCCCGCCAAAAGCTCAGGATTGTCCGGCGATTGACCCAGCGCCCGTTGGTAAGCGTCCCGGGCGGCGGGCCAATCCTCGAGTCCGGCGCAGACCCCCGCGAGCATGGCCCACAATTGCGGAGATCGAGGATTCGCTTCCACGGCCCGGTTGAGCAGGGACCGGGCTCCGGCCAGATCTCCCGAACTGGCGAGAGCCTGCACCCGCTGCAGATCCACCGGCTGAGCCCAGAGGACCGGGCACAGACCCAACACCACAATCACGACCCTCAGGGAGGGGCGGGGATTCTCGCTCGCAGTCGTGGGCAAGTGGCGTGAGGTACTCAAATCCCTGAATTCCCGGCAACGCCAGGAGGGGGGACTTCTCTGTCCCCCCGTCTTCTCCCCGAAAACCGCCGGAAACCCGCTCTCAATTCAGTTTCCTGGGCACGCTGACGGACCAGCTCTTGTTGGTGTGGCGCTTGCCGTTGACCGTGACTTCAACCTGGCCCACATGGTGAAAGGCGGACCGGTCGCTCCTGGTCACCTCGTTCGTCTCCAGGAGGGGGGACTTTCCTGTCCCCCGTCTTCTCCGCGAAAACCGCCGGAAATCCGCTCTCAATTCAGTTTCCTGGGCACGCTCACGGACCAGCTCTTGTTGGTGTGAGGCTCGCCGTTGACCGTGACCTCGACCTGGCCCACATGGTGAAAGGCGGACCGGTCGCTCCTGGTCACCTCGTTCGCCTCCACCAGCACCTTCATGTCGGGGCGGTTCATGGACCGGATGGTGCGGGCCTTGAGCACGGCGTTGGCCGGTTCTTTCGACGACACTGTGAAGCTGGACTCGATGAGCCGCCCGTACTCCCGATCGTCCACGGACAACCGGACCGTTGCGGTCTCGTTCACCAGGTCGTGGGTGATGGAGTATTCCGTGGGTTTGGCGAGGATGTCGGGATCCGCAGGCGGCAGGATCTTCAGATCCGGCGGCGGGAGGCTCGGGCTCTGCCGCGGAACGACCGGGAGGATGATCCGGGACGGAAAACGCCCCCCGCGGTGGATCGAGTTGGTGGCGCTCAGGGCCGTCGGCCACGCGTTCTGGATGTCGGCGCTGGTGACGGCCACTTGGATCCGGTGTCCGGGAGCGTAGACGTAGGAAATCGTCTTCAGCGGGACCGTGATTTCGTGGGTCTGTCCCGGCGCCAGGGCTTCAGGCTCGAAGTGCGAGTCGCGATGAGTCGCGTTGAGTCCCCCGTAGCGAACCAGCTTGGCGGTCCCGTCGGGGGCCACGTCGATGAGCTTCACCCGGAAATAGGCGACCTTGGCGCTGGAGGAGACGTTGAGCACCGCCTTGGGGGTCCCCGTCACTTCCACTTCCTCTTCCAGCGGAGGCGTCGTATAGGTCACGGAAAACGCTTCGTCCAGCCGCTGATCGATGGGCATGCCCCAGGGCAGGACGCCGCCGCCCCAGTGAATCCCGGAGGTGAGTCCCGCGACCGGGTTGTATTCGTACGTGTCGCGGCCTTCCGTGGCGTCTTCCTCGCGGCTCAGTCCGCCGCCGGAATGGAAGTAGAACGGCGTCGGCCGGGTGCGGGCAATGGGCCACTCCCGCTCCGACCGCCAGGAACCCGGTTCCTCCAGGTACATCCGTGCCGACGGTTTCTTGTACTTCTTGACGAAGAGAGTCACCGGCGGTTCGTCCATGACACCGTTGTCGATCCCCTTGAGCCAGTAGTCGAACCACTTCACATACTCGATGCCGCCCTCGATCCGGGGTCCGGGGACCGCCCGCTCCACCTCCGGCCACCAGTGTCCCCAGGGACCGATCAGCGCCCGTTTGGGGACCTTCAGGTTCGAGTAGGCTCGCAGCAGCGCGGTGGGATAGCAGTCGGACCAGCCCCCGATGACGTAGACGGCGCACTTGACCCGGTTGAAATCCTTCGACAGCGACCGGTCCTGCCAGTAGGGTCCTTGCTGCTGGTTGGAGATGTACCCGATGCCCCAGGGCTCGCTCTTCTCCAATCGCTCCTTCCAGATCTCGCTCCACCGGGGACCGGCGATGTCCGGATTGGGCGGCAGCAGGTTCGAGGCCGTCATCAGGGGCGAGAAGGTGTCGAACATGTAGGGCCGGAGGACGCCGCCGGGGTAGGTCCACTCGGTGTAGACGTCGTCGTTGGCGGAGCGGACGATGATGGCCTTCAGGCTGGGGGGCGCCTGCACCGCCACCTGCCACTGCACCACGCCTCCGTAGGAGATGCCGATCATGCCCACGTTGCCGTTGCACCAGGGTTGTCCGGCGATCCACTCCACCATCTCGTAGCCGTCCCGGCGCTCGTCGGCGGAGTAGATGTCCTTGGTCCAGCCCCCCGAATTTCCGGTCCCGCGGACCTCGTACTGAACGACGGCATAGCCTCTTTCCGCCAGGTAGGGCGTGGGACCGACGGGCCAGGGGAAGGCCAGGTCCTCCGAGTCGTTCAGAAAACGGTACGGGTAGTACATCATCACCCCGGGGAACCGGCCTTCGGCGTCCGGACGCACGATCTTGGCCGCCAGCTCGACGCCGTCCCGCATGGGAACCCGTACGAATTCCACTTTGAGATTATTTTTATATTTTGGTTCAGACATCTTTGCTTTTGAATAAACGATCGAGGCGGGCAGGAAAAACATCAATAGCGCAAGAAAGATGGCCTGGACACAAGTCTTCTCTTTCGCCTGAGTCTTGGATTTGCAAGTGTCACGGTCTGATTCCATGTATATCTTCTCCATACTGAATTATATCTACGCATTGGCCATGGAAATCGTCAGTATGCGCTATAGGACGATGCCTGAGGCGGCGAGACCGGACCCGTGATGAGATCCTTGGGAAAGGAGAAATATCCCCGGGCGCCGACCTGCCTGCCGAACGGGAAATTCTTGGTATTCGTCTTGCCCACCGAGACACAGGTGTCGGGATCGCCCGCCGTCACGTGGATGTCCAGGCCGGCATGGCCCCGGAGCCACTCGGGGCTGACCAGCCGTTCGCCGCGCCAGATCCCCCGGGTGGCGATCAACAGGCCGAAGCGGGCCAGATCTTCCGAACTGATCATGAACCAGCCGGGACCGCCCCGAACCACGTTCCCGTTGATCTCGTAGGGCGGATCGACGTACTCCCCGTAGTGGGGAATGGCGGGATAGAAGTCCTTCGTGTCCTGAAGCACCTTGCCGGGTTTCCATTCCCAGCGGTCGGGAGGGATTCCCATGGGGCCGAACAACCGCTCGTCGATGACATCCTTCAGGTCCCGGTCCCAGAGGACGGTCAACGCCTGGCCCAGCCGGACGTAGCCTCCGCTGCTGTACCGGGTGATGGTCCCCGGTTCCGTATGGGAGTAGTTGTCGTAGATCGGGTCCCCCGTCCATTTCGCCCAGTCCGGAATCGTGCCGTGAATCCAATGCGCCGCCACCTCCGGGTCCCGTTCACCCGGCTTGTTCCGCCAGTGGTAACCGCTCTCCAGGATGAATCCTCCCCGGTGGTTGACCAACTTCCGCCAGGTAAGGGTCTTGTGATGCCCCTCGTCCAGGTACTTGTGGGGATGCGACAGCTCGTCCCGCCCGGTCCAGGTCTTCCAGATGGGTTCGTCCGGGTCGACCAGGCCGTCATCCACCGCCAATCCCAGCAGGGCGCGGACGAGGCATTTCCCCAGTGACGCCGACTGCGTCTTGTACGTGGGATCTCCGAATGCGTAGACGAGGTAGCCCCCGCGGGTCAGGACGGCGCCCCACTCGTCATCGCCGGGGGCCGTGCCGCCGAAGCCTCCCGGGTGGATGTCGGCGGCTGCGAAGATGCGATCCATCCGCCCCGCGTCCAGGCCCGCGTCGGCCGGCTCGATCTTCACCCATTCTTCTTCCGGAAAGGTGACCCAGTCGGGGACTCCGAGCCCATCCCGGCGGCAAGACGAGAGGGCTCCGGCCGCGGTCCCGGCGAATGCCCCCAACGAGAGCGTCTTCAGGCAGTCCCTGCGGTTGAGTGTCGGTAGTTTGGAGTCCATACGGTAAACCTCCGGCAAGAAATGAGCCTGGCAATAGCGTGATACGCCACGAATATATTGATATAATTGAACTCGTTTATATTTGTGTTATGAATCATTCGGGTCGTTGGATTGCTGAAACCCGCTATAGTTTCCTAAATTGTGACCGAACCCGCCCGAAAAGGGAAGAGCGCCGTTGAAGACCCGGTCAATGCCGTGACGACTTTTGCCACGGGCTGTTAAGGTGCGGCAATGGGATTCCTCGGAATCTTCGTACTCCTGATCGGACTCGGACCGGAGCCGGAGGTTCTCCTCACCGACGCAACCGCCGTAAGCGGCATCCGTTGGAAGCATGGCGCCGGTTCTCCCGGGAAGACCAACATCCGGGAGCAGATCGGGAGCGGCGTCGCCCTCCTGGACTACGACCGTGACGGCTGGCTCGACATCTACCTGCTGACGGGTCCGTCCGCCGGTCCGTCCAACTCCCCCGGCAACCGGCTCTATCGCAACAACGGCGACGGGACGTTCTCCGACGTCACCGAATCGGCGGGGGTCGGACATCGGGGATGGAGTATGGGCGCCTGCGCGGGAGACTATGACGGCGACGGGAACCTCGACCTCTACGTCACCAATCTGGGACCCAACCGGCTCTATCGCAACAACGGGGACGGCACCTTCACTGAGGCCGCGCAACGGGCCGGGGTTTCGTGTCCCCGGTTCAGCACCGGGAGCGCTTTCGCCGACTACGACGGCGACGGGGACCTGGACCTCTTCGTGGCCAACTACGTCGCCGTCGAGCATACGGATCCCAGCCGGAAGGACCGGGTCTGCAACTACTACGGGCTGCGGGTGGGGTGCGGGCCCCGGGGACTCAAGGGGGCGCCCGATTTCCTCTACCGGAACAACGGCGACGGGACCTTCACGGACGTTTCGCAAGCGGCCGGCGTCGCCGACGCGGCGATGCACTACGGCCTGGGCGTCATCTGGACCGATATCGACAACGATGCGGACCTCGATCTCTTCGTCGCCAACGACCGGACTCCCAACTACCTCTACCTGAACGACGGCCGGGGCCGTTTCGAGGAGTCCGGGCTGCTGAGCGGAGTCGCCGTCGGGTGGGACGGCCAGACTCAGGCCTGCATGGGTGTGGACATCGGCGACGTCGATGCGGACGGGAACCCGGATATCGTGGTGACCAACTTCTCGCGGGAGTACAACGCCGTCTACAAGAGCACGGCAGGAAACCTCTTTTCCGACCTGAGCCCCCAGATCGGCCTGGGGCGGCCGAGTTTTCCGTTCGTCGCCTGGGGCACGCAATTCTTAGACATCGACTCCGACGGGGACCAGGACCTCTTCGTCGCCAACGGCCACACCTACCCCCAGGTGGAGGAACGCGATTGGGACGAGCGCTATGCACAGCGCAACCAGTTGTTCCTCAATACGGGTTCGGGAAGATTCCAGGAGCTGGTTGCCGCAGGTCCGGGCCTGGCATTGGCCAGGTCCAGCCGCGGGGCCGCGTTCGGCGATCTGGACAACGACGGCGACGTCGACGTGGTGGTCAACAACGTGGACGATTCCCCCACCATTCTCCGGAACGACACGCCTCGACGGGGAAACTGGCTGACGGTCCGGCTGGTGGGGAGGAGTCCCAACGAACCGGCCATCGGAGCCCGGGTCACGGCGGTCATCCGGGACCGCAAGCTGACTCGGGAGGTTCGAAGCGGCGGGAGCTACCTCTCGCAAAACGACCTGCGCCTGCACTTCGGCTTGGGACCCGCCGAACGTCTCGACCGGCTGCTGGTCCGATGGCCGGACGGCAGGGAACAAGTCCTGGTGGACGTTCCCGTGGACCGCTTCCTCACCGTCACCCGCGCCGCGGAGTGAACCGCGGAGCCGCCATTCGTTTCTTCCCGTGAGTGTGTCCGGGTCCGCGCGCAGATATCCGGGTAGGGGCGATTCAGTCCAACAAGCTGAACTTCTTCGGTGGTCCAGTCTCAATTAATGGACAGTTTCCTGCCCGCGCACCGCGAACGATTCCTGGTGTGAGTTCGTAACTCCATTCCTATCTATGAATTACCGGAATTGACCGGAGGCTTTCTGGACAGTGGAACCTGCATTGCTTACAATCCTGGCATCAAGTTCCACCCTGCCGTACGTGGAACGCCACTCGATGAGAGGGGTGCAAAGCCCCCCCGCCGGAGGAGCCGCACGATGAAGATTCGAACTACCAGATCACTTTGGGTGTTGGCCGTCGCGTTTGCCTTCGGGCTCGCGTTGAACACCGTCTCGCTGGCCCAGGTCAGCAAGGGTGTCATTCTCGGCACCATCACCGACCAGACCGGCGCCGTCATGCCGGGCGCCGAGGTGGAGGTCACCGCCACCGGGACCGGCGTCACCCGGCTCATGGTCACCGGCGAGGATGGCAACTACCGGATCGTGAATCTCGACCCCGGCGAGTACTCGGTCCGGGCCCTGCTGCCCGGCTTCAAGCCCAAGACCGTCCAGGGAATCATCCTCCAGGTGGACCAGCGGGCGCGAATCGACGTGGAGCTGGAGGTGGGCGAGGTGGCGGACGAGGTGACGGTCCAGGGGGTCACTCCCATCATCGCCACCGACCAGGCGACGGTGGGCGAAGTCATCGAGCGGGAGAAGGTGCTGGAGCTGCCGTTGAACGGGCGCCAGTTCCTGCAGTTGGCGGAACTGACGCCGGGAGTCCAGAGGACCACCGTCGGATACATGGAATACAGCGGCGGCAGCATCTCCGCCAACGGGATGTCCGACCATTCCAACAACACCATGGTCGACGGCGTCATGAATCAGGAGAGCGGCGCCGCCCGCATGAACTTCTCCCCCAGCATCGACCTGATCCAGGAGTTCAAGATCCAGACCAACGTCTATGACGCCGAATTCGGCCGCAGCGGCGGAGCCCAGATCAACATCGTCACCAAGCGCGGGTCGCTCGACTACCACGGCGCCCTCTACATGTTCCACAGAAACGACAACCACGAGGCCCGGAACTTCTTCGCCAGGAGAATTCCCGAGTTCCGCCGGAGCCAGTTCGGAGGCTCGTTCGGCGGACATATTCCGGGCTCCGAGAACGATTTCTTCTTTTTGAACTACGAAGGCCAGCGGGCGGCCCGGGGCTTGACCGTTCCCATCAGCGTGCCCCCCGCGGCAATGAGAAACGGCGACTTCTCGAGCCTGCTGGCGCCGGGCACGAACTGCATGGACCACAGCAACAACAAGGGTTGCATCTACGACCCGGCCACGCTGGATCCCGAGACCGGCATTCGGCAACCGTTCCCCAACAACGTCATCCCCACCGACCGGATCACGCAGCAGGCGAAGTTCATCAACCAGTTCTTCCCCGATCCGACGACTGCGGGATTCGCGGGGAACTACGTCGCCAGTCCGGATCGGATTCGAGACAAGGACCAGTACTCCATTCGTTACGATCGCGACTTTTCCGACAATGACGCCATCACCTTCCGATTCACTTTTCAGGACCGCAAGTTCCTGGAGCCGCAGCCGCGCGGGAGCACGACACCCCTCGTCGGGTTTCGGCAGAATCAGGACTTGAACGGCGAAAACCACAAGTTGGGGTGGACGCACACTTTCAGCCCCACCACCATCAACTCCTTCAACTTCGGTTTCAGCCAGTACCACCAGATCCGGGACAACGAGACCACGCTGCCGGACCTGTACGTGCAGGGCGGCAGCCGGGGCGCCGTCACCGGACCCGAATTCTTCGCGGGGGCGGGCATCACGGGAGTGGATCCCGAACGGCAAAAGGCGGGAATACCGACCATCAACATCAGCGGCTGGAGAACCATCGCCGACGACACCTTCGCGCCGTTGGACAATCCCTACAACAACTACGTGTACTCGAACACCTTGAACAAGGTTCAGGGAAACCATTCCTGGAAGGTCGGAATCGAAGTCATTCGCAACGCCATGGACATGGCGTTCGAGGCCAACAGCCGGGGCATCATCAGCTTCACGCCCCGGTTCAGCGTCGCCAGTGTCGGAGCCCCCGGAGACCAGTTCAACGCCTGGGCCGACTACCTGCTGGGAGCGGTCACCAGTTCCGGCATAAATGGCGCTCTTCTGCAGCTCAATACCAAGCAGACCTGGTGGATGTTCTTCCTCCAGGATGACTGGCACGTGCATCCGGACCTCACACTGAATCTGGGCGTGCGGTACGAGATCTGGCAGCGCCCGTATGATGCGGAAAACCGGATCACCGGCATCGACATCGCATCCGGCCAATGGGTGTTTCCGGAGTCGATTCCGACCCTGCCCGGCACGCCCAGCAATGCGGTCACCAACGACGAGTTCAATTACGACCGCAGCCTGCAGAAAGTCGGCGGGTCTGAAATGAACGATTGGGGTCCGCGGGTCGGCCTTGCCTGGCGCCTGTTCGGCGACAACAGGACGGTGCTCCGGGCCGGATACGGCGTCTTCTACAGTTGGCAGGTCCTGGACATTCCCATCACCATGGGGCTGGGCCGGCCCTGGGTGCCGCCGACCAGCATCTCCAGCGACCGGGACGTTCCCGCCATCAGTTTCGGCAGTCCCTTCGGGACCACCGTCGTGCCCGCCACGGGAGGCCGGGGCCTGATTCGCGACAATCGGACTCCCTACCTGCAACAGTACTCCCTCAGCCTCGACCGGGAGCTGCTTCCCACCATGGGCATCGAAGTCGCCTATGTCGGGAACGCGGGCCGCAAGAACGTGTTCAATTTCTCGCTCAACAATCCCTATCCCGGTCCCGAGCCCACGGCGCAGCGGAGGGCTCTCTGCCGCGACGCCGACATCTGCGACCTGTCCGGCATCAGCGGTCCGGTCAACTGGGGAACCAGCAACTACAATGCGCTTCAGGTCAAGTTGCGCAAAGAGATGGGACCGGATGGACTCATGCTCCTGGGCGCCTACAGTTGGGGCAAAGTCCTGGGGACCTCCATCGCAGGACCCCAGCTCTGGGAGCGTCAGCCGATTCGCGACTGGAACCGGAACTGGAAGGCGGACACCGGTCCGCACAGGTACGACACGCGTCACCTCGCATCCATCAGTTGGGTCTACCAGTTGCCGTTCGGGCGGGGGAGGCCTCTGGGCGGCGACATCGGCCGGACGGCCAACATGATTTTCGGCGGCTGGAAACTGGGTGGCATCGGCACCTTCCAAACCGGAGCGTTCCTGACGCCGAGCGACATCTTCAATGCCTCCAACGCGGGGGGCACCCGGCCCCACCTGTTGCGCAATCCCAACAACCTGGGCCACTCCTCCCGGGACCAGATGATCAACCAGTTCTTCAACACCGGCGACCGGTTCTTCGCACGGACCGCCCCGTTCACTTTCGGGAATGCCGGCACCGGGACGATCGTGGGTCCGGGATTGCAGCTTTGGGACATTTCACTGTACAAGGATTTCTACTTGGCCGAAGAACAGCGCGTGCAGTTCCGCGTCGAGCTCTTCAACGCCTTCAACCACGTGAATTTCGGGAATCCCAATACCAGGTTCGGCTCGGCGGCGTTCGGAACCATCCGCAACGCCGGCGACGCCCGGCAGGTCCAGTTCGGCCTGCGCTACGACTTTTAGGAGAGGCGTCTGGAGGGGCGTCTGGAGGGGCGTCTTTCAGGCGCCCACTGGGACAGGCGTCTTTCCAGGCGCCTGCTCCTCGCGTGACCAAATAAGAAATCGTACAGGGGGAGTGCGGTCCCCCCTGGCCCCCCCGGGTCGGCGCCCGGAAGGACGCCGTTCCCAGTCGGCGCGCAAAACACGCCGCTCCGGACGCCCTTCCCAGTCGGCGCCCGGAAGGACGCCGCTCCGACGCCCGTCCCGGTCGG
>JAJDTT010000273.1 GCA_022827025.1 Acidobacteriota bacterium | reverse complement strand
GATCGTAGCGAGAAAGTGGAGAATCGAGGCCAGATTTTCACGATTTAGAGGTGCATAGTTGTTCTATTCGCCGAGAAATCGGGGAAATATGGACCGATTCTCCGCTTTCGCAGTAGATTAATTTCTGCCGCGCAGGCTCCTGGCTGGATACCCTGGCCGTTGCCGCATATCGGCGGGTGCACCACGAAACCGGCGCCGGGAAGCGGACGCGGTGAAGGGGAGGGAGCGACCTCACTGTGAGCATGGATTTTTCGGCATTCGGCCAGCGGCTGTTGGGCGACTCCGGCACGTGGTCGCTGATGGACGACCTGGGCGATATCGCGGCGTCCGGAGGCTCGATCATGAACCTCGGGGGCGGCAACCCGAGCCTGATTCCGGCCGCCGGACGGTTGTTTCGGCGCCGCATGCAGGCCATGCTCGGGCGCGAAGGGGCGTTTGAAGAAGCCATCGGCGTTTACGGGGGGCCGGACGGAGACCGGGTTTTCGCCCGCGCCCTGGCCCGATTCCTGCGGCGCGAGCTCGGCTGGGATGTCCGCGGAGACAACATCGCGCTGACCAACGGCAGCCAGTCCGCCTTCGTGCCTCTCTTCAACGTCATCGCGGGTCCCATGGAGAGCGACGTGCCCGGGCGCCGCATCCTGTTGCCGCTGGCGCCGGAGTACATCGGGTACGCGGACCTCGGCTTTACCCCGGGCCTGCTGACCGCGCGCCGCTCGATCATCCATGATCTGGGAGACAAACTCTTCAAGTATGGGGTGGACGTCGACGGACTCGACGAGGTCGAGAACATCGGCGCGATCTGCGTGTCACGCCCTTCCAACCCGACGGGCAACGTCGTGACCGATGCGGAGGTCGAGCGGCTCGGCGCCGTCGCCCGCAAGCGCGGCGTGCCCCTCATCCTGGACACCGCCTACGGCTCGCCGTTCCCGGGCATCGTCTTCGGCCGGGAGACCCCCGTCTGGGACCAACACATGGTGGTCTGCATGAGCTTGTCGAAGCTGGGACTGCCGGGTCTGCGTACCGGGATCGTGATCGCAAACGAGGAAATCATCCGGGCGCTGGCCGCCGCTACGGCGGTCTTCTGCCTGTCGCCCGGCCGGTTCGGGCCGGCCCTCGCCACCGATCTCATCGAGAGCGGCGAAGTGCTGGCGCTGGTCCGGGAGGTCATCCGTCCCCACTACGCGGAGCGCGCGGAGCGCGCCGTGGACCGGCTCCGCGCCGGGTTGGCGGACTACCCCATCCGGATCCACAAACCGGAGGGCGCGTTCTTCCTCTGGCTCTGGATGCCGGGTCTGCCCATGGACAACGCAGCGCTGTACGAGCGGCTCAAAGAGCGTGGCGTCATCGTTGTCTCCGGCCACTACTTCTTTCCGGGGCTCGAGGACGACGAATGGCCGCACAAACGGGAATGCATCCGCATCAGCTACGCCGACGACTGGGACCGGATCGAACGCGGGCTCGACATCATCGTGGAGGAGGTGAGCCGGGCTTACGACGGAGCGCCGCCGGCCTCCCCATGAAGACCCTGGTCCATCTGGTGTGGGAATCGATCTGAAGTCAGGAGTCATCTCTGTTATCCTTCTGCTGATCCCATAAGGGTTCCATCATGGCTGATCAGGTTTTCGACATGCCCGAGTTTCGTCCTCCGAAGATCAATTGGAGGTACGTCCGGCTGGGATTCCTGGTTGTCCTGGTACTGGTCACGGCTTTCGGGACCGTCTACCAGGTGCAGCCGGAAGAGGTCGGAGTCGTCCTGTTCTTTGGACGGCACGTTCGTACCGCCCAGCCGGGCCTTCGTTTCAAGCTCCCCTTCGTGGAAGACGTCTTGAAGGTCCCGGTTCAGCGGCAGCTCAAGCAGGAATTCGGGTTTCGGACCACCCAGCCGGAGGTCCGGACGCGATACGCGTCCAAGCGGTTCCTGGACGAGTCGTTGATGCTCACGGGGGATTTGAACGTGGCGGTGGTGGAGTGGATCGTCCAGTACCGGATCACCGATCCCTTCCTTTTTCTCTTCAAGGTCCGAAACGTCCAGGAGACGTTCCGGGACATGAACGAAGCGGTGATGCGCGAGGTGGTGGGAGACCGGACCGTCACCGAGGTTCTGACGGTGGGCCGCCAGGAAATCGAGGACATCGCGGAACAGAAGCTGCAGGAACTCTGCAGGCAGTATGAGACCGGCATCACCGTGGACCAGGTTGTCCTGCAGAACGTGAACCCGCCCGATCCTGTGAAGCCGTCGTGGGACGAGGTGAACCAGGCCCAGCAACAGATGGACCGCCTCATCAACGAAGCCCGCGCCGAGTACAACAAGGTGATCCCCCGGGCCAAGGGTGAAGCGGAACAGGCCGTCCTCCAGGCTCAGGGGTACGCCCTCGAGCGCGTCAACCAGGCCAAGGGAGACGCTTCCCGTTTCAAGTCATTGCACGATGCCTACCGGCGGGCTCCCGAGGTCACCCGGCGGCGAATGTACATGGAGACCATGCAGAAGATCCTGCCTCTTTCGGGCCGCAAGCTGTTTCTGGACCAGGATGCCGACGGCGTGATCCCGCTGCTGCCCATGGAGTCTCTGGAGAAGTTGATTTCGGGCCGTCCGCAGGCGGAGGGAACGGGCCAATGAAGGGCCGACAGCTTTATCTGATCCTGGTGGTGGCCGTTCTGGCCCTGACGGTGGACGGCACCTACGTCACGAACGAAACCGAGCAGGTCATCATCACCCAGTTGGGCCGGCCCGTGGGAACTCCGGTCACCGATCCGGGCCTGCATTTCAAGCTTCCCTTTATCCAGACGGCCAACTATTTCGACAAGCGGTTCCTGGAGTGGGACGGAGACGCCGACCAGATGCCGACCAAGGACAAGCGGTTCATCTGGGTGGACACGTACGCCAGGTGGCGCATCAGCGATCCGCTCCGATTCCTGGAGAGGATGCGGGACGAACCCAGGGCCCAGTCCCGATTGGACGACATCCTGGACGGAGAAACCCGCAACGCCATCGCCCGCCACGACCTGGTGGAGGTGGTCCGGACCAGCAACCGGGAGGCCCAGGATTCCCAGGACCAGGCCGAAGAGGAGACCTCGGTGTTGGAGACCATCCAAACCGGACGGCAGGCCATCACCCGGGAAATCCTGGAGACCGCCACTCCCAAGGTGGCCGACTTCGGGATCGAGCTCATCGACCTCCAACTCAAGCGGATCAACTACGTGGAAGAGGTCCAGAAGGATGTTTTCGCCCGCATGATCGCCGAACGCAACCGGATCGCCGAGCGCTACCGGTCCGAAGGTCAGGGCGAGGCCGCCCGGATCCGGGGCGAGCGGGAGAGGGAACTGCAGCGGATTCAGTCGGAAGCGTACAAGACGGCTCAGGAAACCCGCGGCAGGGCCGACGGCGAGGCGACCCAGATCTACGCCGAGGCGTACAACCGGGACGCTTCGTTCTACGCCTTCATGAAGAGCATGGAAACCTACGAGCGGGGCGTCGACTCCAAGACGATCCTGATCCTCACCACCCAGGGCGAGCTGCTCAGGCACATGCAACGCGCCCAATAGCAGTCCGTTGTGATCAGGGGATTGCTGCCGCCATCGAATCAGTCATGCTCGCCCAGACGACTGTGCAGGGAGGTTGTTGCGATGAGATCCTCCCCAGGAGATTCTCCCGCTCCCGCCCTTTTGGCCCCGGGGCCACCTGTGCTAGATTTGGAGAATGACGCCTCGTGGAGGATCCATGCACCCCGGGCCCGCCCGGCGTGGTTTGGGCTGGCGCACCTGGATCGTCGTCCTGGCGCTGGCGCTGGCCGGCGCCGCAATCACTGCGGCCATCTGCCACGAGCAGCACGCAGCCGGGCACGACTGCGTGGCCTGCCAGCTCCGGCACCAGCCTGCCGCCGAACTGTCCGGATCCTTGCAGATCGGTTTCTCGGACGTTTCGGCGCCGCTCGAGCAAGCTGGCGACGGCGAATGGATCGCATCCGGTCATTCCCGCAGCCTCTTTGCCCGCGCACCCCCCGGCTAGTCCCCGGTACACGCTTAGTTCGCCTTTAGTACCGCCATCGTCGGCGACACCGCCCGTTTCGGTGGCGCATGCAAATGCACCCCGGGCGATCGATCTGTTTCCCGGCACCGCGCGGGCCCGCGAGTTCCGGCGCCGCCAGGAGGAATTCTTCCCGAGGTCCGGCGGTGGAGTACGTCCCACGCGGTTTCCATTCACGGCGGTGGCGGATCAGTGAACCGTTGGGAGTCAGGAAGGAGAATCTGATGAACCGATTGACAGCAACTGGCATTACAGAGACACGGGGCTGGAGAGCCCTCAACGACCGCCTCGTCGTCATGCTCAAGCCGTTCTCACCGCCGCGGGCCATCTCGTTCCACGGCGTCGGCGAGATGCTCGAGGCGACGGTCGGGCCCGACCGCGCGATGGCGCGCTACGCCTCGGCGGACGCGAAACATTTTCAGGTGAACCGTTGAGAAAAGGAGCCCGGTTATTCGACATTGTCATCGTCGGCGCCGGGGCCGCCGGTATCGGCCTTGGTGTGACGTTGCGCGACCTCGGAATCGAGAACTTTGTGATTCTCGACCGCTCCGCCGTCGGCGCCTCATTCCTGCGTTGGCCCCGGCAAACGCGCTTCATCACGCCGTCGTTCAACAGCAACCAGTTCGGCATCCTGGACCTGAATTCCATCTGTCTGCAGACCTCGCCGGCTTACTCGGTTGGCGTCGAACACCCCACGGGGGAGGAGTACGCCGGCTATCTGCGAGGGGTTGCGAAGCATTTCGGCTTGCCCGTAGAGACCGGGATCGACGTTCTCTCGGTCACGACGGGAACTCGACCCAAGGGGTTTCGGGTGAAGACGAATCGCGGATACGTCCGCGCGCGATTCGTGGTCTGGGCGGGCGGCGAAATGCAGTACCCGCGGACCCACGATTTCCAGGGCGCCGAGCTTTGCCTGCACTACTCCAAGGTGATCTCTTTTGACGATCTCAGCGGCGACGAGAGATGCATCATCGGTGGCTCCGAGAGCGGCATCGACGCCGCCGTCGCGCTGGCCGCCGCCGGTCGACGAGCCGTCGTCTTCGACCGCGAGGAGCCGTGGAACCGAAGGGGCCCGGACCCCAGCGAACTCCTGTCGCCCTTTACGAAGGCGCGTCTGAATTCGGCGATGGACTCGGGCCGGGTGACGCTGCGCGGCGGCTGTACGGTCACCGGCGTCCGCCGAAACGCCAACGGATATCGGTTGGCGTTCGAGGACGGCGACGTTGTCCACTGCGCCGAGAAGCCGATCCTGGCCTCCGGATTCGCCGGATCGGCAAGCCTCGTTCGCTCGTTGTTCGATTGGCAGGATAACGATTTTCCGCTGCTGACGGAAAACGATGAATCCACCGTGACGAGAGGGTTGTTCCTGGTCGGGCCGCAGGTGCGCCAAGGCGATATCATCTTCTGTTTCATCTACAAGTTCCGCCAGCGCTTCGCCGTGGTGGCCAACCAGATCGCCCGCCGCCTGCGGGTCAGCACGGAGCCGCTCGAGGAGTACCGCCAACACGGAATGTACCTCGACGATCTGTCGTGCTGCAGCGATGATTGCGCTTGTTGAAGGAGCCGTGAAATGCTCCGGACGTCAATTCGGACTGTCGTTCTGCTGGGTAAGGAAAACGTCGGCAAGACGCAACTGGCCGCATCGCTGACGGGTGCGTCCAGCGCTGCCTCGAACTTCCGAGGCGCCAACGTCGGCTGCGACTCCTACCGAGTGGACGACTGGGAACTGATCGACACGCCCGGGCTGCTACAAAGCTCCGATGTTGAAACCACCCGACTCGCCCTGGAGCGGCTGCGTGGCGATGATACCGTCCTGCTGGTTGCCCAGGGAACCGAACTGGACGCAGACCTGGCCGACCTGCTGCCGCTCGTAGCGGGTCGACTCGGCGCACTGGTCGTGACCCATCGGGACCGACTCGCGCGGCTGGAAGTGGAGGCGCGGCTGAGAGAGCTGGCGCTCCGGACAGGTTTGCCGGTGGTCTTCGTGGACGCTCGACGACTGGACGCCAACGATCGTCAAGGGCTGATGCAGGCGCTGGAAGCCCCCGGCCCGATCCCCGCCGAAGCCGGTTTGAGCTTCAGCGATCTGATCGTCCGTCCGCGACCTCTTTTCCTGGATCGCTCCGCCCTTGGGCCTTTCTGGGCGCTGCTGCTGTTGTTGATGCCCGCCTGGGTCGCGGTGGACGCTGCCAACCGTCTCGCGGATCGAATCGACCCCTGGGTTCGCGGCCCGACCGGACTGCTGGCCGGGTTGTTTACGAGCTGGCCGCAACCGCTTGCGGAGATCCTGGCCGGCGACTACGGCTTTGTCACGATGGGGCCGCTGCTGTTGGTGTGGGCGACTCCGGTGGTCGTGCTCCATGCGTTGCTGATGGGTGCGTACAAGGCGAGCGGCTTGCTTGATCGCCTGACAACCGCCATGAATCCGTGGCTGCGGCCGTTCGGCATGACGGGCCGGGAGTTGGCGCGCGTCGTGATGGGTTTCGGCTGCAACGTGCCTGCCGTCATCAGCGCGCGCTCGTCGTCGGCTTGCTCACGTGGCGTATGCGTCTCGGCCATCGCTTTCGGTTCGGCCTGTTCGTATCAGTTGGGAGCCACGCTGGCGGTCTTCGCCGCGGCGGGACGACCCAAGTTGATCGTATTCTATCTGCTCTATCTCGGCGTCACGACTCTCGCCTACTCTCGCCTCAGCGCGCCGCAAGCGGCTCGTTCTCCCTTCAATGTGCTGCTGACGGAGGGCCGCGTCTTCTTGACCTGGCCGCGCCCGAGCGCCGTCTGGCTCGAGGCGCAGGGCGTTGTTCGGGAGTTCTTTCGCAGAGCCTTGCCGATCTTCTTTCTGATCACGGCCGCAGCTTCTCTGTTGCATTGGCTGGGCGCGCTGCAAGTTGCGTCGGCCGTCGTCGAGCCGGCGATGGCCGCCTTTCGATTGCCCTCGGAGGCGGCCCTGGCGGTGGTCTTGGCGAGCGTGCGCAAGGACGGCATCCTGCTGCTGGCGGAGCCGGGCGTCGCCGCAAGCCTCAGCGCCGTCCAGCTGCTGACGGCCGTCTACCTGGCCGGCGTGCTGCTGCCTTGCTTGGTCACCTGCTTGACGATTGCGCGCGAGCAGGGCCGCGCGTTCGCGCTGCGGTTGGTGGGTCGGCAGGCTGTGGCGGCCACGGGGTTCAGCGCTTTGCTGGCTTGGGGCGGAGCATGGCTGTGAGCCCGATCACCGGCGCCCACCGGCGCAAGGGGCAAGAACTGCTGCACCGGCAGTGCTGGAACTGGGGCCGGGACATCGTGCGTCCGGAAGGCAACCTCCTGCTCGAAGCGGGCTACCTCAAGGGACAGCCGCCCGAAGGAGAGGCAGGATCGAGCTGCTACACGCTCACGCTACCGGACGGCGGCAGCCTCATGTTGTGGGGTTTCGGCTTCCTGTACGGAACGCTGCGGAAGGGCGGCGTCTTCCTCAACCGCTACCAGTTTCAACCCCGTTGGCTGCCGTTGGAGACGGTCCAAGAGCCGATTTGGAGGCCCGACATGATCCCGGCCGCACAGACGCCTCCGTCGCCCCGCGTACCGGTTGACTTGACCGTCGCCGCCATTCGGCGCATCGCGGATTACGAGGAGTGGGCGCTCGCGCACTGCGGTCTGGAATATCGTCGCGCCGTCCTGCGCCAATGGAGTCAATGGAAACGGCGTTTCGAGCGACTGCCGCCGCAGACCGTTCCTCAGGCTTGGCGCGCGCTCGCCGACGCAATCGAAGGCCAACCCGCACCTGTATCGCCCGCGACGACCTTTTCCACGCGCTGATTAGCCGCGACCCGGACCCCGCGCTAGGAGTCTGCGCGGTAGAAATGATCGTAGCGAGAAAGTGGAGAATCGAGGCCAGATTTTCACGATTTAGAGGCGCATAGTTGTTCTATTCGCCGAGAAATCGGGGAAATATGGACCGATTATACGCTTTCGCAGCA
>JAJDTT010000222.1 GCA_022827025.1 Acidobacteriota bacterium | reverse complement strand
GCCTTGTATGGCAGTGACTTCGACGCTAAGGGATATTTGCGCCGATTCGTTGACGTGGACTTCTATCTCCCTGAGCCGGACCGTGATGCGTTTATTTGCGAGCAAATCCGGTCTACAGAAATCGCCGACTACTTCGATAAGACACCGTTGGGCGAGAAGCTTCGCACGATGTTGCAGAAATTTTTCGGTGCTTCCGATCTCAGTCTTCGGACCGTCGGTCAGGCCATCTGCCGCCTGGGACTATTGTACGCGTTACTGCGCAGTGACCAACATGACTACGCGTTGGCGACGACGGTCGCATTGATTCTCCGGACGATAGACTCCGATCTTTATCATCGGTTCTGCCGTAGCGAGGCCACCGATTTGGATGTCGTCAAAACCATCTTCGGTCACCCGGGCCGGAAAAACCTGCAACACGAAGAGTGGGGTGTCGAGTTTGAAAGTACAATCGTTCTTGCCGCTCTGGAGGATAAGATCCCCAATATGTCGTTGCCCGGGATCGACAGCTCCACGCTGTTTTCGCCTGATCCCATCCGCACCCGGCTGTTGGGCTACTACATAACTCGGCAACAAACTGACCGTGAGCTTAGAGAAAGAGGAGGTGACGTCGCAATTCGGGAGCGCATTTCGGAAGGCAAACACGCGGAACGCGTCTTCGACAGAGTCAAGCAGGCCATCCGGAGCGGACAGGGGCAAATCGGGTTCCGTGAAGTCGTACAGCAGATCGAACTGTTAACCGGGAGAGATCAACAGATAGATAGATAACGGTAATGTTCCTGTGGTTCTTTAAGTTGTTTTGGGCAAACCACTTATACCACAGAACACGACCTTTATCTATCTTCCTGTTGAGATTTTCGGGATAGGGCACGCCTCTCGATTCCAGCCCCTCCAGCAGCCCCGGCTCCGGGAACCCCGCATCCATCCGCACGATCATCGAGCCGCACAGCCGCCCCGACAGCGGTCCACCACCCGGATCGTCAACTTCAGCGCCTTCTTCCCCAGGTAGCTGGCTCCCGGAAAAATCTCCCCGTCGATCAGGTCCCCCGTCTCGGCACAACTCGCCACCAACCCTTGGTACATCGCTGGCGTTAGTATCCGTTCCACTCGCTTCCCGGGGGATGCCCATGGACCTCCACCGGGAGACCGTCCTCGTCCCGGACCATCGTCGATGGGGGACACCCTCCGGATGGTGCGGGCGGAAGTGAAGGCGGTCGGCTCGGGAGCAGAGATCCGGGAAGTGGTGGCGGACAAGGAGTATCACAGCAACGAGACGATTCTGGAGTTGAAGGAACAGGGCCTGCGGGGGTATCTGTCGAAAACGGATCGGGGCCGGCGGGGACGACGGTTGCAGCGGCAGCGGAGCGAGTTGGTGGAGCGGCCGTTCGCACACCAGTTCACCAAGGGAGGGCTGCGTCGGATCTTCGTCCGGGGCCACGCCAACATGCGAAAGCGATTGCTGACCTACGGGCTGATAGCTGTGCGCGGCGCGGCGTCACCAGCGCCATCCTGACAGTGCATACGACCGAGCGACGAGTACGACGTTCAACCGATGCGAGACTCAAGCCCAGAACCGTCGGTGCTGGCTGCTCTATCAATCCACAAGCAGGTCCCATCCGAAACCCGGCCGATCTGAGGGGCGCATGTAGATTCCCTCGGGGCCGCGGCTGATGTTGTTCTCTTCCTCGAATCGCTCGTAGACCTCGTCAGGGCCACCGGGCGGGGGCATGAACATCTCGCACCAGGGGCTGTTGGGCGTGGCCATGATGTAGTGGGGACCACCTCCACGCCAGCCACCGTGAAGAATGACGGGAATGTCGTGGGCCGCAGCCAGGGCTCCGATTCGACGCAATTCGGTCAGCCCCCCGCACCAGTTCATATCCGGCTGCCAAATGTCGGCCCCCTGGCATTCCAGGAGCAATTGGAAGCCGTAGCGCGTGTACTCGTGTTCCCCGGTGGCCATCCGTGTCGAGCTGATCTGAGCATTGAGGCGTCCAAAGCCGGCGTAGTTGTCGGGTGGCAAGCATTCCTCCATCCAATACACGCGGTAGGGCTCCAGGGCTTCGGCGAATTCGAGCGTGTAACGTTCGGTGAGGGCCATCCAGCAGTCGAGCATGATCTCGCCACCGGGTCCCAGGAGCTTGCGCGCCCGCTCTACCAACTCCAAGTTCTTCTCCATTCCCCGAAGGCCGTCCGCCGGCCCGTAGGGGACCGCGAGCTTGAGCTTGGTGTAGCCAAACTCGATGTGCTGTTCCAGATCGTTGCCGGTGCAATAACCCGGAATGCGTGGCTTGGTTTCTCCTCCCAGGAGTTGGTACACGGGCGTCTTCAGGGCATTGCCGACGAGGTCCCAAAGGGCGTTGTCCACCGCGCTGATGGCGTGCACCACCAATCCCTTGCGGCCGTAGTAGAGCGTCGAGCGCCACATGATGTCCCAAAGCCGCTCCAGGTTGAACGGATCTTCGCCGATCAGCAGTCGAGCCAGGTGTTTGTCAATTACAAAACCCGCACCCGGCCCCCCATAACCAATCCCTCGAACTCCCTTGTCCGTCGTGATCTCTACTGCCGACGGTCCCAGGTCCGGGGCCATGAACAGTGATCGGCGAGCCTTGTATTCAGGATAGATGGACATCGGATTCGCCACTTCGACGTCACCTGTCGACCAGGAGCCGGGAGCTGGTTCGTAGGTGGGCAGCGGTCGTCTTGGCCTGGGGCGAACCATGCGGACACCGGTGATCTTCAGCTTGCTTCGTTCCTCGGAGAACGGCGGCGAAGGAGTAGTTGGCATCACGTCTTTCTTTTTCTGGGCCCAGAGCGCGGCAGTGCCGATCGAACTCATCAAGCCTGCCTGTAAGAAATTGCGGCGGTCCATCAGGGATGGAAGCGGGAAATTGTCGTTTGCAGTTGGATGTTAAATGGCGATCGAGTCAGGAGTCAACGCGATCGGCGCAGTTGGGGATCGGGTCCGGCGACAGGGGGAGGGAAGCACGATTCCCCGGTTCCCCACCCTCCGGACCGCACGTGCGGTTTGAGGCGACGGAGCGGACAGGTCCTCAACTCCGCCTCCTTGACGGACCCACGGAATGTTTTGCGGGCGGGACCCGCAGATGCTCATCTTCAACAGAAAACTGATACACCGGAAGTTTGAAAAAACGCGCTTGCTCCGACGGCGCAAGGTTGATAGCTTGCTGCGTCCCTCGGAGAAACTCGGATCCGAAGTTGAAATGAGGAGTATGGATTCAATGGAACGACGCGGATTTCTCAAGACGTCTCTTTCCGCCGTCGCCATGGGTGTTGCGGCCGGATCCACCCGGGGAGAGCCTTCAAGTGGAACGGCCGGGCCTATGGATTCGGCCCAACTCCACCGCGATTCCGTCGTCATCGACACCTACGGGAAGCTCTACCTCGAAGACTTCCAAAAAGGCCACGTCGACGCCATCGTCCACGGAATCGGCGTCGAGGAGATCTTCCGCAGCGATGCCCGGGAAGGAATCATCGATCCTCCCGAGGTGGGCAAGAACATCTGCGACAACCTGTTTGAGGGCGCGGACGAGGTCAAGCGGGTCCTGCAGCGCGTCGACGAGATCCTGCGGCAGAGCGTGCACCGGCACCCGGATTCCGTGGAGCTGGCCCTCCGCTCCTCCGACGTGAAGCGAATCGCCGCAGCCGGCAAGGTCGCGGTCATCCCCATGCTCAACGCGGGCTGGATCGACAACGACCTGGCCGTCCTGAGGATGTATCACCGCATGGGGATCCGGGTCTTCGCGCTGACCCACATCGCCGCTTTCGACTGGGTCGACTCCAGCGGAGAACTGAATCCCAAGCCCGGTTTGAGCGACTTCGGCCGGGAGGTGGTCCGCGAGTGCAACCGGATGGGGATGCTGGTGGACGTCTCCCATGCCTCGGACCAAGCGTTCTGGGACACGATCCGCACCAGCTCCAGACCCATCATCGCCACTCATTCCGGTTGCCGGGCGCTGTGCTACGTGCAGCGCAACCTGACGGACGAGATGCTGCGGGCCCTGGCCGACAACGGCGGCGTGGTGAGCATCTTCACCGTTCCCTCCTACCTGGATACCAAGGCCCTGAACGACATGATGAAATCCCGGTTCCTCCCCGACTACACGGAACGGGATCTGCGCCTGGCCCGGCAGTACTCCGATCCCTGGGAAATTGCCGCCGCCATGCGGAATACGCTGGATTCACATTCCTACACCGAGGAAATCGATCTGCCTCCCATCGACGCTTTCCTGGACCACATCGACCATGCCGTCCAGGTGGCCGGAATCGACCACGTGGCGGTCTCCTCCGACAACGAGCCCGTCGAGGGTCTGGAAGACCGGTCCCAGTGGCCGAACCTGACCCGGGGCCTGGTGAAGCGGGGATACGGCGACCGGGACGTCCGAAAGATCCTGGGAGAGAACTTCCTCCGGGTCTGGGACCAGGCGGCCGGGGTCTGATTTCCGCTTCTCTCCGGAACCTGCTTCGGCTAGCATACGTCGGCGACGCGGACGAGGCGTCGCGCAGCCAGGCCGGATGATTCCGGCGTTGCGGCAGGCTGAGCGAGAGAGGTTCGGGATGAAGCCATCGGATCCAAGTGAAATGGCGCATTAGATCCGGAACTGTCTCGTCATCCAAATCAAGAATCACCTACGGAGGAAACCGATGGTTGAACTGAACTCGGGTTGGAAGCGGAATTTTGACGTCTACGACAGGATCGGCCGGCTGGGAATCGATCTGGGGAAGAAGGAAGACACGCTGCCGCCTCCAGGCGCGCAGAATCTGTCCCAAGCCACCTTCACCCCCTCGGGTCTGGTTTTTCTCTCCGGCACGACCGCCGGCATGGGAGCGGTCACCGACGAGGATGCTGAGGTCGAGAAGGGGGCCGCGGCCGCTCGCGAGGCGGGTATCGCACACATCCGCGTTCTGCACTGGGGACTCCACCCTCTGGGGTCGCTGAACGATGTCTGGTACTGCGTCAAGGGTTTCGGCATGGTCAACTCGGCCGGCGGCGGGGTCCTGACCCTCTCGCACCTGGTCGTCAACGGATACTCCAAGGTCTTTCATGACGTCTTCGGCGGACCCCTCTCCGAGTTTGCGGAGGATGGCCGGGATCAGTCTCTTTCGGGTTGGCATGCACGCAGCGCCGTCGGAGGGTTCGATCTGCCCGCGGGAGTCCGGGCCGAGCCCGAGATGATCGTCCAGATCGATCCCGACCTGGCTTTGAGAATCATCCGCGAGCATGGACCACATGCCTAGTGTTCGAGGGAAGGGAGACGGGATCGGGACCGCAAGTCGAGAGAACCAGATCCAAGGCTGGACCTTGCGCGGGTCGGTTGAGCGGCCTGTTTGTCGGCGTCGCCCTCCTTATTTCATGGCGTCTGAGTTAATCTTCTCGCACAGGATCCCGCGTTCAACACTTGGAGGCATCTGATGAACCGATTTGCCGTGCTGTCTATATTTGCCGTGTCAACGGTCTTCGCCAGCGACCATCAACTGAAACCGGTCCGAATTGCCGTCCCGGTCGACGGTCACATCCACCCGGCGGCCTGTGTCACCCGCTCGGGGACCATCGTCGTGACGTACGGGCGAGTGAATCACGTGGACCTGCGCATCACTCGATCGTCGGACGGAGGAATGACATGGTCCGAACCCGTTCCCTTTGTCCATACCGTCGAGAAGACCTACTACCCGGGCTCGCTGACGACGCTGAGCGACGGCCGCCTCGTGCATTGCTGGAACCGCTGGGATACGCCGGTCACTCAGAAGGAACCTCGGTCCGTCTTGTACTCCCTGTCGAGTGACGACGGAGAAACGTGGAGCGACCCGCAGCCATTCCCGCGTGATCCCGAAGTCAGATCCGTCACCAGGCACCCCGTTACCGAACTGGCGTCAGGGAAATGGCTCGTTTCGTTGATCGACCGGACGTGGGTGTTTGATCCGGTCACTTCCAAAGCCACGCCGTTCGGCGATGGCCGCGATCACGGATTGATCCCGATCGTGCAGACCCCGCGAGGCACGTTCGTCAGTGGTGCCGGCCTCCGATCAACGGACAACGGCCAGACCTGGAAGACCATCGACGGCTTTCCGGACATCAGCACCCAGGGCTGGCGGCACGAAATGGTCGTTCTGAAAAACGGCTGGCTGCTGGCCTCGGAGATCCTCGGACCCGGCTTTGGCGGGGAGCGCATCCGCTATCGCATCTCACACGACGACGGGCAGACCTGGGACGCCGTGTTCGAGTACTACAACCCGGGCCGGGCCATCAACGGCCGGGCCTGTCCCCGAACCGTGCAACTCGACGACAAGACGATCGGAGTGGTCTTTTACGACATCGACAAAGACCAGGAGGGAGGACCGGGTGTGTTCTTCCTGCGAATCCCGATTGCGAAGCTGGAGCCGTAGAGTAGCGACGCCGTCAGCTTCGGGCCTGGAGGGGGGACTTTCCTGTCCCCCCTCTTCACTTGTACGTTCAGAGTGTCCAATCGAGCCGAATGTAACCATCAGCGCCCGTTTCAACGTGGTGTGGCCGGATACACGAGTTCGCCAGCCTTGTAAACGTCGGTCACCGAGCGGGTGTTGCGGATGTCCGACAGCGGGTCCGCCGAGAGCACGACCAGGTCGGCCAGCTTTCCGGCTTCGACGGTTCCGAACCGATCCTCCAGACCCAGGCCCTCGGCGCCCTTTCGGGTCGCCATGACGATCACGTCAGCCTCGTCGATGCCCGCCTGGACCAGAAGCTCCAGCTCCCGGTGCAGGCTCACGCCCGGCGTGATCCAGGGCATTCCCACGTCGCTCCCTGCAGTCAGCCTCACTCCCCCCTCGTGAAGCCTCCGCACGATCTGGAGCGCGACGGGAAACACGCCCTTGCCGGACGTGAGTTCCCGGACGATTCCCATGGGATTGGTGAAGACGAACGGGTTTCGCTGCTGCCAATCCGGACCCCAGAGCGAGACTACCGAGGGTGGAGCCCGCTCAGGTTCGAGCCGTTCGAGAACCTTGGGGTCGTCGCCGAAGTGGAGGCTTTCCATCGCGACCAGAGTCGGGTCGACCGTCACGTCGTTGGCAACGAGGGCGGCAATCAATGAGTTCATCAGTTCGCCGTCAAGCTCCACCAACTCGATCCAACGGGCGTAGAATTCCCGGTAGGGCAGTGCCCGCAGTTGGGCCCGGTGCCTTTCGGGGACCAGCTCCCAGGTCGGCCCTTCCGCACCGCTGTGGAGCAGGGCGTCGATCCCCAGTCGCGCTGCCTGGGTCCAGCTTGTTGCATGGAGGTGGCCGGCGACCTTCAGACCGAGCGCGTGGGCCTCTTCGACCGCAGCGGCCACTAGTTCCGGGGTCACGTCCCAGTACAGCTTGACCAGGTCCGCACCCGCCGCGGCCTGTTGCCGAACCACGTCCCGGATCTCATCCGGCGTCGCCACGGCTACCGTCCAATCGAATCGGGGAGACCCGTTGATGAAAGCGGCGCCGGTAATCATCCGCGGGCCGCGAACCTGGCCCGCCGCGATCTGATCCCGGAGTTCGACGCCGGCGCTTTGAGCGGCGCCCGGACTGCGTATCGTGGTCACTCCGAACTCGAGCAACGCCTCCACGGTCTCGATCCGGGCCTCGGGGTGAACATGGACGTGCATGTCGATGAATCCCGGAAGCACGAAGTGTCCCGAGACGTCTTTTCGTTGTGCGGAGTCGGGGAAATGGAAGTCACCCCTGCTGCCGACCCTGAGGATTCGGCCGCCGTCCACCACGATGACGCTGTCCTCGCGCGGTTCGGCGCCGGTTCCATCAATCAGAGTGGCTCCTTTGAGGACAAGAAGCCCCTCGCCCACAAGCACCTCGGTCGGTTCACCGCACGCGGCACAAGCCAGCGCAAGCGCGAGAGCGATCGCAATAAGCGGTCTGTTCAGCAATCCTGCTGCTCCTGACATTGACCTGCTGCTCCTGACATTGACGGACTACCGAGCACGGAGCCGACGGACCCATCGAACGCCCCTATTTTTCGCGCACATCGTGATGTCAGACTACCTCTTTTCGGTCAGCCGTCCGGCCAAGTATTTGTGGATCACACTGGACAGCAGTGTTTGATAGGGGATCCCTTCTTCCCTGGCCCGCGAGTGAGCGAGCTTGAAGTCGCGCTCGGTGACCCGCAGATTCACTCGTTTGGTCTTGTTGAACGTATTCCGAGCCGCCTGACGGGCCACCTCAACTTCGCGTTCAGCACCAGGAGCGGAGCGCAGATCACCCCGCTTGAATCGGTCGAGAATGTCGCGCTCTTCGACGCTCAATTTGTCGTTCACGATGGCTGCCTCCTCCGGTAAGCTCTCTTCGCCTTTCGGCTGGGAATAATCGTCTTCAAAAAACGAGTGCCGTCCGCCTGCTTCACAAAAGGAACAAGAAAAATGTACTCATCGGACTCCACGACGTAGATCAACTGTCCCGGGTAGCGATCCTGGTTCGGGTGCTCCAGTACGTCCAACAAGCCGCCTTGCTCTATGGCGGAGACGACGCTCTCGAATGAGATTCCTCGCTGCTCGATGAGTCTTTGATTGTTCTCCGTGCTCCAGTCGAAACTGGCGCTCATGCGTCAATCATCGCACAATGTGTGCATTTGGGAAACACGCCCCAGAGCCAGACAACTCCGCAAAGGCGCCAATCGACAACTTCGGTGGGAACGAGAGAGGGGCAGTCAACTTCTCCAGTGTTTCGGAGACGATTGGGGCCACCTATCGTTACGCACGTCCAGATTGCAGCGTCGGTTGAGCGCCGCGGCGGCTCTCGCCACGGGCCACCATGGCCGCAGCCGGTTGAATGTCGGCAATCAGTCGTTTCCTGTCGCCTGCCAGCTTGCGGAAGTCGCACTCGACCTGGATGCCATGCCAGAACTTGTCCGACTGACCAAAGAAGGCGCCAAAACGAATCGACATGGGCGGAGTGATCGACCGTCGTCCAAGGACGATTTCGTTGATCGCCCTTGGGGAGACACCGATGGCTCGGGCCATGGCATTCTGTGAAATCCCCATCGGTTTGAGGTATTCCTCAAGCAAAATCTCTCCGGGCGTGATGGGCCGTTTCATGCTCATATCCTATAACGTTATAGGGTAATTCTTCAATGATAATCTATGATCGCGACCTGTTCTGGACCGGTATCGGTCCACCTGAAGACGATGCGCCACCGGTCGTTGACGCGAATGGAATGAAAGCCTGAAAGGCGACCCTTGAGAGCTTCGAGCCGGTTGCCGGGCGGTATGGCGAGATCCCGTAGCGCTCTGGCCTGGTTGACCTGGATCAGCTTCCGTAGCGCAACTCGCGATATATTGGCGAACCGGCGATTGTTTTCCGACTCGAAAAGTTCTTTGGTGTCTTCGTCCGAAAACGATTGAATCATCGTTAACTCATTGGGCACCGGCATTCTTGCCTGAGCAGGTGGTCGATAACCCACTCCGCGTCCACATGATTCCGCATGGCGTCTCAACTCCCGCGCTCGCCTGGAGCCGGGTACCCGAACTTTGCAAATATTCCGCTTGACCTGCTCCGGGTAATGCACTCCAGCCCAACCGGTCGCTGATTCCCTGAGCCCCGTGCCAGTGCAGTCCAAGGATGCACCGTCGTCGATAGCCACGACTATCTCCTTTCCTTCTTCAACGTCGAGCCTCATCCGGAGAATGAACAATTCCTTCAAATTCATCGTCTTGATCTCTCTCATCGTTACCGATGCCGAAGAAAGGGACAGCCTACTTCCCCCGTCCGTTGGGATGGCTTCTCGTTGGTAGGGGCAACCCTTGTGGTTGCCCTCGCAGTGCAGGCAACCGAGATCGACCGGGGGCCACCCCGTGACTCCCACGCCATGTCCCGGCGGTCACCGGATTTGTGTTGGTTCGGGCCGAAGAGGGCACCCACAAGGGGCGCCCCTACGGAATTCGAATGCGCGGCTGGACCCGTTCCGCGCATCCCGGCGGAAACGCGCTTCTCGAGAAAGGGACAGTCTGCTTTCCCCATCCAGTGGGACGGCTTCCCGTTGGTAGGGGCAACCCTTGTGGTTGCCCTCCCGGTGCAGGCAACCGAGATCGACCGGGGGCCACCCCGTGACTTTCACGCCATGTCCCGGCGGTCGACCGGTTCTATGCTGGTTCGGGCCGAAGAGGGCGCCCACAAGGGGCGCCCCTACGGAATTCGAATGCGCGGCTGGACCCGTTCCACGCATCCCGGCGGAGACGCGTTGCTCCTCGGTCATATACTTTCGGTATGCTCCCAAGAGTGCCTTGTCCGGCGGGCGCAGCCCCGGTTTCGGTTCCGGATTCAAAGAATACGGTCGGGGCTGATCCTGCTTTTGGTCCCGTCTCTCAGAGGGACGCCGGTTCTTCGTGCTCTGTGACGACTCGGCTCCCGGATCGGGAATGGCAAATCATTTTGTGAGTTCGGACAGTGTCTCGCGCCGCGCAGTTCTGCATTCATGATCCCGTGAAGTTCCGGGACCAGGGTGTCTGGATCAGCGGGCACATCGCACGCAAGACTCCTCGGAAGGCCGAAGTCGTGGGAGAGGACGGCACCGACTACGGGGTGCCGTGGGAATTCCTCGCTCGCGACGAAGCCGGAAGCAGAAGGCGGGTGACTCTGAGGCGGGACCGGTTCAAAGCCCGATTCCGCCCGGATGACGAGGTCTTGGTCCCGCACGGTCAGGGCACGCTCGAAGGCGTCCTCGCGCGTTTCGGGCCCAAGCGCGCCTTGGTCGCCACGGAGCACGGAAGCTACTACGTTCCATATGGTCTGCTGGCCCGGGCCGGACGGAATTCTGACCGCGGCGATGGCCGGAGATTGGCCGAAGTTGCGGTGGAGGCGGAGCGGCTGATGAGCCGGCACGGGCTCGCGGGATGGAGCTTTCAGTTCGAGGATACCTCCAAGCGGGCGGGAGTCTGCGATTTCGGCCTCAAGGTCATCGGGCTTTCCCGCCTCTACTGCCTGCACGCCACCGGCTCGCAAGTCAGGGACACGATTCTCCACGAGATCGCGCACGCCCTGGTCGGCCCCAAGCACAATCATGACGCCACCTGGAAGGCCGTCGCGCGTTCCATCGGATGCGCCGGCGATCGCTGTCACAACGTGGAATTTGCCCCGCCCCGCTATATCGCGCGGTGCGTCACGTGCGGCTGGGCCATCAAGCGCGACGTCAGGAAACGGGGAGCCATCTGCAAGACTTGCAGGACTCCTGTGAGCTACGTCACATACACGCAGAAGTCGTGGGCGCTGGCCCGGAAGTAGTTTCTCCCGGGCTTCGTTGGGCCCTCCCGACGCTCGCGCAATCTCTCATTCGTCTGCGACTTCGATGAGCAGGCGGCAGTGGTCACTGGCGCCCCACTCTTTGACGGAATTCATGGCGCGTACCTCGACGCTCCGGTGGAAGCCGCGGGAGGCGAACGCATAGTCGAGCTGGAGCTGGGCGGTCGCCGGCGACTGGCGGACCGTGTGGTAAGTGGGCACGTTCCGAGGATCGGGCGGCGAGCCTCCGGATATTTGGCGCGCCAGCCTTCCCGCCGGATATTGCGGTCCCATGAACTCCAAGCCCAGCGCGGCCATCCTGCCAAACACGCCGCGGTCGCGGGCCCCAGGCGCCGACGGATCATGGTCGGAACCGTCGTAGACCATGTTGAGGTCGCCCGCTGCCAGTATTCGATGCGTGCTCGGGTCGTAGCTGCCGATGAATGCCGAAAGGTCCGAGAGAATGCGGTGCGCCGAAACATCGGAGTTGCCCACGCTCCACTTGCTCTTGGTAGACGGATGCGGCCTGATCCAGCGCGCATACATGGACACCACGATGAATGGCGGGGCATCCGGTGGGATGACCCTGGCCGCGGCGATCGTGCCGATTCCACTGACGGCGATCTCGTCCTCCATCGTCTCGCTGATCGGGCTGACCTGCCTGAACCATTCGACTTGGACCCGGTCGGAGAGCTTCACGATCATGGGGAAGCGGTCGAATAGTTTTTTGAATCTCCCCTCATACCAACGCGAGTTCCATAGGTGTGAGTCCCAATGTGCCTTTCCACCGGTTTGGACCTTGCCGGCAACGTCGGTTGGTACGTTTCCGGCTTCCTGGACCAAGGCGACGTCAGCATCCATCTTCACGAGTTGTCTCCAAGGCTCATGTTTTTTTGCGATGTTCCAGCACACCAATTTTGTTGCCATTTCTACCTCTCGAGGAATATTCGCCCGTAGTGTCGTCAGGGCATTTCGGGGCTGGCGGAGGGCTGACGGAGGGCTGACGGAGAAAGGGACAGTCGACGGAGAAAGGGACAGTCTACTTCTCCCGGTCCTATTTGTCGCTTTTCTTCGAAGGGACGCCGGTCCTTTCGCTCGTTTTAGCGCCGGGGGTGAAGAGGAACCGAGGCGGGGAGAGACGATGGGTCCGCTCGGTTTTTACTTGAATGCGAGGTCGTAAGACGGCGGTAAGAGTCCCGCCGCTCCGCTGGAGGGGCGTCATTCTTGGCGCCCTCTTGCGAGCGTTGGGTGGCCTCGAAGCTCGGCGGCTGGACGTCTTGGTTTTTTTCCTCGAGGGGACGCCGGTTCTTTCGCTCGTTTTCGGGATACATCACGAAGAAAGGGACAGTCCACTTTTCCCGCCCCGCCCCACTCTTCGACGGAATTCATGGCGCGGAGAGAGCAAGACGGAGTAAGGCACAGCGCGGAGAAAGGGACGGTATAATCCTCCCTTCGACGTTCGCCGAAACTGGCGGGACCCCGCCCGAGTTCCTGTCCGGTCGCAGACCAAGGACGACTCAGGCCTTGCAGTGAATTTGCCGTACCGGAAATATGCTCGTCGTCCGTAGAATCTCCGCCCTTGCAGCCTTCCTATTCCTGGCGTGTGCCGGTTTCGCCGCCGCCGGGACCGCCGGAACCCTGACCGGAACCGTCGTCGACGAGAGCGGGGGAGTCCTTCCCGGAGTGTTCGTCAACCTCGAGGCCAGCGGCGCCGACCTCGCCTCCGTCACCGATGATGCGGGGAAATGGCGCATCGAGGGGGTCCCTGCGGGACCGGCCACCCTGACTTTCCGGCGGATCAACTTCGTCGGCGCCCGCCGTGAGGTGACCGTGGCCCCGGGTGAGGTCCTGACGGTGGATCTCGTCCTGGTGCTCTCCTTGACCGCCGACGTCCTGGTGACCGCCCGGCCCACCTTGCGGAACATCGCGGACCTTCCGGAGCCGGCGGAGAACTTGGTCGGGATCGCCTCCACCGCCAGCGTCGGCGCCATCACCGCGGCCCAGCTCCAAGCGCGGCCCGTCATGCGCCCGGGCGAAGTGCTGGAGACGGTTCCGGGCCTCGTCATCAGCCAGCACAGCGGCGAGGGAAAGGCCAACCAGTATTACCTGCGCGGCTTCAACCTGGATCACGGAACCGATTTCGCCACCACCGTCGCCGGAATGCCCCTGAACATGCCGTCCGGCGCCCACGCCTCCGGCTACTCGGACTCCAACGTGATCATTCCCGAGCTGGTCAGCGGCATCCAGTTCAAGAAGGGGCCGTACTTCGCGGAAGACGGCGACTTTTCCGCCGCCGGCTCGGCCAACGTCAGCTACCTGAGCGTGCTGGAGCAGCCGGTGACCAGCATCAGCGTCGGCGGCCAAGGTTGGAGCCGCGTTTTCAGCGCCGCGTCACCGCACCTGGGTGACGGCAACCTGCTCGTCGGCGTGGAAGTGGGCAAAAACGACGGTCCTTGGGTCGAGCCCGACGAGCTGCGCAAGGTGAACGGCGTTCTGCGCTACAGCCGGGGAGACACGCAAAACGGCTTTTCCATCACCGGACTGAGCTATTCGGCGAATTGGCACGCAACGGACCAGGTGCCGGTCCGGGCCGTCGAATCGGGCCGGATCGACCGGTTCGCCGGAATCGATTCCACCGGCGGCGGACGGACCTACCGGCACGGCGTTGTCGCCGACAGCCTTCGCTCGAACGGGGAGACTTCGACCCGGATCACCGCTTTCGGCATGCGTTACGGACTGAACCTGATCCAGAATTTCACCTATTTTCTGGGCAATCCGGCCGACGGGGATCAGTTCGAGCAGGTGGACCGCCGCACCTCGACCGGCGTCAAGCTCACCCACCGGCGCCTGAGGCAGTTTCTCGGACGGCCCATGGAGTGGAAGACCGGCACCCAGTTGCGCCACGATGACGCCAATGTCCTCGGTCTGTACGACACGGTTCGGCAGCGGCGCACCCATACGGTGCGCGAGGACGCGCTGCGCCAGACGTCGCTGGGCGTATTCGGCGAGAGTGTGCTCGATTGGACTTCGTTCTTCCGGACCTCGATCGGGCTTCGCGGCGACATCTATCGTTTCGCCGTCGACGCCGGAGATCCGGTGAACTCCGGCGCCGGCGCGGATTCCATCGTCAGTCCCAAGCTGACGGCGATCCTGGGACCGTGGCGGCAGACCGAGTTCTATGTCAACTGGGGCGAGGGTTTCCACAGCAACGACGTGCGCGGCGCAACGCTCCGGATCGACCCGCGCACCGGCGAGCCGGTCGAGAGATTGCGACCGCTGGTCAAGGCGCGGGGCGGCGAGATCGGCGTGCGGACGGTGAGGCCGCGCGGGCTGCATTCGACGGTGGCGGTCTGGTACCTGGACTTCGATTCCGAACTGCTCTTCCTGGGCGATGCGGGCGTGACGGCCGCCAGCCGTCCAAGTTTCCGCTACGGGATCGAATGGGCGAACTACATGCGGCTCACACCCTGGATGACGGCCGAGGCCGACCTCGCGTTCACCTCCGCGCGGTTCTCGGACCACGACCCCTCAGGACCGCGGATTCCCGGTTCGCTCAACCGCGTTTTCTCCGGCGCCCTCACCTTCGAGCCGGTGAGTCGCCTGTTCGGGAGCGTCCGGGTGCGCCATTTCGGACCGCGGCCCTTGATTGAGGACAACTCCGCCAGGTCCGATTCGACGACCGTGTGGAACGGCCGGCTCGGCATCCGCTTCAACCGGCGCGTCACCGTCTCGTTCGAGGTGTTCAACCTCCTGAACTCCCCGGTTTCGGACATCGACTACTTCTACACGTCGCGTCTCCCGGGCGAACCGTTGGCGGGTGTGGACGACGTTCACACCCATCCCTCCATCCCGCGAACCGCACGCGTCGGCCTGCAAATGAGTTTTTAGGCGGAGCCGGAGCGGCCTCTGCGTTGTGGTCTCTTTGCCCCCAGCACACAGATGCTCGTATGGAGGGGCGTCATCCTTGACGCCCTCTTCCGAGCGTTGGGTAAACTCGAAGCTCGGCGGCAGGACATCGTGGTTCTTTTCTTCGAAGAAGAAGAAGGGGGGACAGGAAAGTCCCCCCTCCTGATCCCGCGAGAAACCGGGCGGGGATTGTCCATCAGCGGCGCCCACCGCGTTACCGCTGTCGAACGATTCGTAGGGGCGACCCTTGTGGTCGCCCTCCCCCGAACGGCGCCACCGTCCGCCCGCCATTGCCTGGGCACTACCGGACCGGGTGGGTGGAGCGGCGGCGTGGAGCGGCGACTTTCTAGTCGCCGACTGGGATCGGCGTCCGGAGCGGCGTCTGGAGCGAAGTCGTCCTCGGCGCCGACTGGGACCGGCGTCCGGAGCGGCGTCGTCCTCGGCGCCGACTGGGATCGGCGTCCTTCCGGGCGCCGGGAATGGCGACGTGGAGCGGCGACTCAGCCGGGGGACGATGCGACCCCGGGGGGCACCCACAAGGGGTGCCCCTACGATCATCGGGGATTGGAAGTTTCAAAGAAGTCCCCCACCGCCGGGCCTCCGGCATGATCCCGCGAGAAACCGGGCGGGGATTGTCCATCAGCGGGGCCCACCGCGTTACCGCTGTCGAACGACTCGTAGGGGCGACCCTTGTG
>JAJDTT010000298.1 GCA_022827025.1 Acidobacteriota bacterium | reverse complement strand
CCGGAGCCAGGAAAAAGAGGAGCTTTTGCAGCCGGAAGACCGGACGGCCGCCAAAGACCGCACAGACCAGGTCGGCGCGAAAACCGGACATCCGGCGCCACAAGCCGGAGAACCGATCGCCCCGCGACCGGGCATAGGTCAGGCATTCCACGTCCGGAAGATCCCGGAAAGACTCAAGATCCTCCTTGCGGCACACCAGGAGCACCTTGCAGCCGGGATGCAGCTCCGATTTCCTCAGCTTTTCCACAGCGGCGCGCACAAGCTGTGGATGCTCCGTCTGGAGCATGAGACAGCGGGAGACGGTCCGGGAGGCTCCGGAACCCGATCCTGTTTGCTGAGGACGCAGACTCGGGGGCAGATCAGCCATGGTTCAGACCAGAGGACAGCGCTTCAAAGTCTCGAGGAACGCCTCCACGTCGTCAGCCGTGTTGTAGAGATGAGTCGACACCCGAATCCGCTGGGAATCTCCCCAGATCAAGATTCCCCGTTCATCAAGCCAACGCATCACGGCCTTCTCCCGGGGCGCGACGAAGCAGACATTGCCGGCGCGTTCCTGCGGTCGGGACGGAGTCATGATTTCCAAGCCGAGTTCGGCGAGACCGTGCAACACCCTTTCGCTCAGCTCCAGGACATAGCTTTCGATCTCGGGAACACCCACGCGTGAGAGGTAGCCCAGCGCGTTCTCCAGGATATAGACCGAGATCCAGGATGGATTCCCGGGCTCGAAGCGGGCGGCGTCGGGCCGCGGCTCGTAACGGGTCGGATGGCGCCAACCGGTGAGAGTGGCCGGCGTGTGCCAACCCAGGAACGGCGGCTTCAAATCGGGCAGGCGACTTCGATTCCAGTAGAAGACGGAGACCCCGTGGGCGCCCAGCAGCCACTTGTAGCAACTGCTCATGACGAAGTCGGCGAGGCCCGCTTCCACCGGGACCGCTCCGGCCGCGTGGGTCGCGTCCACGCTGAGCAGCGCCCCGCTGGACCGGACCGCTCGGGAGAGCTCATGGAGCAACTGCCGCTGTCCGGTCAGGAAGCTCACCAGGCTGACCGCCACCACACGGGTCCTCGAGTCGATGCGCGATTCCAGGTCGGCGACGGACACCTGCCATTCGCGGTGCCGCACCAGGCGAAGCTCCACTCCCAGCCGTTCCAGGCGGGTCCAGGGAAGGACGTCGGACGGGAATTCCACGTCGGCGACCACCACGTTGTCGCCCGGCTCCCAATCCAGAGCGTGAGCCAACAGGTTGACCCCTTCCGATGTGGAGGAGAGAAAGGCGATCTCCTCCGGCGAGACGTTGAAAAGCCGTCCCGCCCTCTCCTTGCACTTCAGATAGGTCTCTTCGAACTGGTCCCGGCCATCCTCCCCCCGGGCCTTGTCGAGGAAGAAACGGGCCACGGCGTCCTGATGACTCTTGAGAGCCGGAGTCTCACCCCCGGCGCAAAGATGGACCTGGTCATCAAGTCCGATGAAGTCGTCCTTGGGCACCAACATCTCGTTCGCTCCTTCCGGCCGGCGCCGCTGGTGTGGCGTCGCGCAAATACGAGTCTTCGCAACGGGTCGAGCCTCGAGTTCGAATCCGTAGGGGTACCCCTTGTGGGTGCCCTCTCCGGTCCAAACCACGCCCCCCGGGACGATCGCGGCCGCCGGCGCCGGCGGGGCGACCACAAGGGTCGGCCCTACGTCTATCTGAGAGACAGCACACCAGTGTGGCGTCCCGTGTGATTATGAATGGAACTGAATTCGCCGACCATTCACTCCAATTATAATGTCCCGGTGCAGGGGCCGGGTGCCCGGCGCTTGGAGGAAGAAAAGACCCATGTTCATGACCCACCTGGAGTGCGCACGCTGCGAAGCCGTCTACGATTGCGAGACGCGGGCCCACCTCTGCGAATGCGGTGGCCCGCTTCTGGTTCGCTACGACCTGAACCGCGTTCGGGAGTCGGTGCGTCCGGCGGAATTCGCGGGACGTGAGCCGAGCCTCTGGCGGTACCGGGAGTTGCTCCCCCTTCGCGACCCCGACGCGCGGGTTTCCCTGGGGGAGCCGATGACGCCGCTGTTGAGATTGCACCGGGCCGGCGCCCGGGTCGGGCTTTCCAGGCTCTACATGAAGGACGAAGGCCTGTTGCCGACCGGGACCTTCAAGGCCCGGGGAGCCGCCGTCGGTGTCTCTCGAGCCCGCGAACTCGGGGTCGAAGCCCTGGCCATGCCCACCAACGGCAACGCCGGAGCCGCCTGGGCCGCCTACAGCGCCGCCGCCGGCATCGAGTGCGTCATCGTCATGCCCGCGGATGCTCCCTTGATCCACCGCAAGGAGTGCGCCGTGACCGGTTCGACCTTCTACCTGGTGGACGGCCTGATCAGCGACGCGGGGAAGCAGGTGGCCGGCGGCGTGAAGCGGCACGGCTGGTACGACGCCTCGACCCTGAAGGAGCCCTACCGGATCGAGGGTAAGAAGACCATGGGACTGGAGTTGGCGGAGCAGTTCCAGTGGCAACTCCCGGATGTGATCGTCTACCCCACCGGGGGAGGAGTGGGGCTGATCGGCATCCACAAAGTCTTCCGGGAGCTGCGGGAGCTGGGCTGGCTGGATCGGCCTTTTCCTCGAATGGTGGCCGTTCAGTCCAGCGGATGCGCCCCCATCGTCCGCGCCTGGGAGGCCGGCCGACGGGAGTCGGAGTTCTGGACCGGAGCCCGGACCGTGGCCTTCGGGATCACGGTCCCCAAGGCCCTGGGAGATTTCCTGGTACTGGACGCCCTGTACGACACCAACGGCTGCGCCGTCGAGACCTCGGACGAGGAGATCCTTCAGGCACAACGGCTGTTGGCCCGAAGCGAGGGAACCTTCATCTGTCCGGAGGGGGCGGCCACTCTGGCCGCAACTCGGAAACTGAGTCAGTCGGGTTGGATCAAGCCCGGCGAGAGGGTGGTCCTTCTCAACACCGGATCCGGGCTCAAGTATCCGGAGTCCGTGTCCACGTCCCCTCCCGTCCTCGCAGCCGGAGACTCACTGCCGGCCTGAGCCGGACTCTTCCGGCGGAGGAGAGGGGGTTTCGGCGCGAAACCGTTCCAGCGCCTCCTCCTCGGTCTCGTAAATTTCCAGAAGGGGCAGGAGCTGGCTGAGAGAGAGGACATGCTTGACCCGGTCGCCCGCTCTCAGGAGCTTCACCGAGCAGTTGAAGCGTTTGGCCAGCCTGATTCCGGCGATCAGTTCACCGATGCCGGAGCTGTCGATCCAGGAGACGCCGGAGAGATTCAGCAGGATCTTCTGCCAGCCCTCGGCGATCAATTCATCCATGATATCCCGGAGGATCTGGTCCCCGACGCCCGCCACCAGGCGGCCCTCCAGATCGACGAGGATGACATCCTCCAGGTTTCGGACTTCTACGTGCATTGTCTTCTCGTTCTCGCCAATTTCGAGTGCTGTGGGACTAACCGATCGGACTTCACTTCCAGACCACACTCTTGGGTGGAGTCTCGTTGCAGCGCATGCTCTCCGTCCGGCCCGAGGCCAGCACGGCACAGGCGAGCTCTACAGCCGTTCTCTGGGCTTCTTCCCGGGTCGCTCCGGCCGCCGTGCGGCAAACGGTCTGGCCGCGGAATTCGACACAGGCCTCGCAACGGAACTTACGGAGACTCAGGCTGGAATACAGGAGGTAGCCCACAAAAAGGGCTACACCAAGCAGGACCAGGAGCTTGGCAGGAGCAGACATGGGAGATGAGCCTTCGGCTACGGCTCATTCGGGCGACTCTGGTTCCTGCGTCGCCTGAAAGATGAGGAACGAGGCTCAAAAGCCCGTACGACCCACGCCAGCCCTACGCCGACAGCGCACCGGACTGACGTGAGACTACGAGATTGCGAACCGTGGAGGGTGAACCCCTCTATTCGGCCACCGAGATCGAGGAGGCGGTCAGCATCATCTTTCCGCCCTCTTTGGCCACGGTGCCCTTGGCCTTGATCTTCTTGGAACCCTGGCAGACGTTGCCATGAAACTTCTTGGCCACGTCGTTGGCGACCATGTAGTAGATGACGGTCTTCCCATCCTGCTTCACCTGGATGGCATTCTGGCAGGAGGCCGTTTTACCCAAGCCGCACTTGGCGCAGGTACCGTTACCCTTGAGGGTCTTGACATGGTGGGCGCCCATGGCGACACCCGTACCGACCAGCAGGGCAACGATGTAGGCGATGACGAAAACGGGCTTTCTCATGATTCATCCTTTCTGAGCCTTGGCGCCCGGTTGCGCCTTAGTCTCCGAAATGCTTCTCTCGACGGCCGGCACAACAGATCCGGCCACCGACACCAAAGGTTAATCACTATTGGGAGAAACTTCAAGATATTTGTCTCTCATTCCATTTTCGTTGCAATAAATGGACATATATGGCAATTTGTCGCGATGAGATTCGAAGGCTTGCTCACAGTGGCCCGTCCCAATGGGGTCTTCAGAACGGGCGAGATTCTCGCCGGGCAATCCTCGCCCGCCCATGTCAGGCGGCAACTGGGCCGCTGGGTCAAGAGCGAACGAGTCATCCGGTTGAGGCGCGGCGTGTACCTGATGTCGGATCTCTACTCCAAGACGCCGGCTCATCCCTTCGCGGTGGCGAACGCGCTCAAGAAAGCCTCCTACGTCAGCCTGCAATCCGCGTTGGCCCACCACGGCATGATCCCGGAATACGTTCCGGTCATTACCAGCGTCACAACCGGCCGTCCGGAAGAGCTTTCGACGCCCATAGGACGTTTCCAGTTCCGACACGTTGCCATCCCTCTTCTCTTCGGGTTCGGGGAAATGGAAGTCGCAAGAGACCAGGTGGCATTGCTTGCGGGGCCGGAAAAGGCGCTGGTCGACCTCCTCTACCTGACTCCGCACAGCGACCGCGTCGAATACCTGCGCGAACTCCGGCTTGAATGGCCCCGTGGACTCGACCTGGACGGACTCCACGCCGTCGTCGAAAGGTGTCGATCCGCAAAGATCGAACGCGCCGTCGAGCGGCTTCTGGATCTCTGGGAGAATGGAGGGCCGGGATGAAACCTCTTCTGCTGGAGATCCTCCGGGATCAGCCTGATGATTTCCGGCGGCGCAGCACCGCCCGGGAATACCTGCAGGCGCGAATTCTTCTGGCCCTTCAGGACGCGGGTGCCTTCAGCGACTGGGCCTTCGTCGGGGGGACGGCCCTGCGGTTCCTGTTTCAGCTTCCCCGCTATTCCGAGGATCTCGATTTCTCTCTCACGACGCCGGGTGATGATGCTCGATTCGAAAAGCTCATCCAGTCCGTCGGCAAAGATCTTCGGCTGGAAGGATACGACGTGGAGATCCGGTCCCGCCCGCGCCCGCCGGTGGCAGTTGCCGCGATCAAAATACGTGGACTCCTATACGAGCTCGGGCTGTCTCCCCATCCCAACGAGGTGATCATGGTGAAAATAGAGATCGACACTCGCCCTCCCCGCGGTGCGCGCACAACGACGCGACTGGTCCGTCGCTTCGTCTGGTTGAATCTCCTTCACTACGACCGGTCTTCGTTGCTGGCAGGCAAGCTGCACGCAGTACTGACTCGCAAATATACGAAGGGGCGTGACCTGTATGACTTGGGGTGGTACCTTGCCGATCCCACTTGGCCGGCTCCGAACCTGGTTCAGTTGAACAACGCCCTCCGGCAGTCGGGTTGGGACGTACCCGTCGTCACACCGGCGAACTGGCGAGAGCTGATCAGGGACAAACTGAACGCGATTGACTGGAAACAGGCTCTCCGGGACGTTTCGCCATTTCTGGAACGGAGACGGGACACGGATCTGATTTCCAGGGACGTTCTCCTACGGCTGCTGTCCGACCCGTAGTTGACCTCACACCGACAAGGAGATGCTCCGAGAAGATCGTCAGAGGCGCCTCTGATTTTCATAGCAACGTGGGAAATACGGAACCCCGGCCAGGAGTTTCCCCCAAAATTCAGGCGGGGATCCCTCAAGTGATTGATAGCAGGAGAGTAAGAAGATCGGACTAGGAGCCTGCGCGGCAGAAATTTATCTACTGCTCTACCGCGCAGACTCCTAGTGGAATGGATCCAGCCCCGGATTCGAATTCCGTAGGGGCACCCCTTGTGGGTGCCCTCTTTCGCGCGAGGAGTTGCCCACAGCGGAGGGCGACCACAAGGGTCGCCCCTACGAACGGAAGGCTGTCGCCAAGCCTGTACTTGCAGAACTGGTCAGTGGACGGTCACCCCTACGAACGGAAGGCTGTCGCACCGGAATGCCACCCTCTATCCGATCTCCCATCCAACCCTCTCCGTCTGGCCCTCTGACTCTCCAAAAATGGGGAAAGTCCTGACCCAACGCCGGTTGACAGGGGTAGGTCCTGGTGTTCCAATTCCACTCCAGTCAGAGAGGAGATCGGATGCGAGTGGGACAGGGCGACTATCGGTACGAGCCCGTGCGGGACTGGGCCAAGCTCCCGTCCGGTTGGAGCTTCGGCTGGATCCCGGCCATCGCCGTCGACAGCCGGGACCGGGTCTACGTCCACAGCCGAAGCGAGCATCCCATGGTCGTCTTCGACCGGGACGGCAACTTCCTCACCTCCTGGGGCGAGGACCTGCTGCAAAACGCGCACGGCCTCCGCATCGACGCGGAAGACAACCTCTACTGCACCGTGTGGAAGGACCACTGCGTTCACAAGCTCACCTCCGACGGGGAGCTTCAGTGGACCTTGGGCACCCCTGGCGTCCCGCGTCCGCCGGGTCTGCCCTTCAATCTGCCCACGAACCTGGCCGTCGCCCCCGACGGCTGCCTGTTCGTCAGCGACGGCTACGGAAACGCCAAAGTGCACAAGTTCTCGCCGGACGGCGTGCTCCTCAAGAGTTGGGGCGAACCGGGCACGGGACCCGGGCAATTCGACCTGGTTCACGACGTCTGGGTCGATTCCGAATACCTGGTCTATGTCTGCGACCGCTCCAACAACCGGATTCAGATCTTCGACGGCGAGGGAAACTACTTGAGAGAGTGGGCCGATCCCTATGGGCCCGACTTCGTCTGGTTCGATCCGGACGAGACCATTTTCGTTGCCGACCTTCGGCATCGCGTCAGCGTCCTGAACCGGGACGGCCAGGTGCTTTCCCGCTGGGGCGAAAAGGGGGACGGTCCCGGGCAATTCCCCGGCTTTCCCCACGCCATCTGGGGGGACAGCCGGGGCGACATCTACGTCGGCGAGGTGGGCGTCAACGGCGGCCTGACCAAATTCGTCCGGGTGTGAGGCTTCCCTCTTCCCGGACCTGGATGGAGACCATCATGACAAAAACAAGAATCCTGCTTTCGGGAATATTGGTTTGCTTCGCCTCCTGCGCCGCACCCGACTCGGAGCCGGCGATGGAGGAGGAGGCCGCCCCGATGTTGAACACCCTGACCGACGAGGAGCGGGCCGAAGGTTGGACGTTGCTCTTCGACGGCAAGAGCCTGGACCAGTGGCGAGGTTTCAGGAGCCAGGAGATTCCGCAAGGGTGGGAAGTCGACGACGACTCCATTCACTACAGCGGAGAGGTCCGGGCCGGGGACATCCTCACCCGGGAACAGTACGGCGACTTCGACTTGCGGCTGGAATGGAAGGTCCTGGACGCCGGCAACAGCGGGATTTTCTTTCGGGCCAGCGAGGAGTACGAAAGCCTCTGGTACACGGGACCGGAGATGCAGGTCCTGGACGATGCCGGTCACCGCGACGGCGCCAAGCGAGAGACCAGCGCCGGCGCCAACTACGCCCTTCATCCCCCCTCGAAGGACGTGGTCCGAAAGGCCGGCGAGTGGAACCAGGTGGGAATCGTCGCCCACGGCAACCACGTGGAGCACTGGATGAACGGCGAGAAGATCGTCGAGTACGAGCTGCGCAGCGAGGACTGGAAAAAGAGGGTCGCCGCCAGCAAGTTCAAGGATCTCCCCCACTACGGGCTCATGGACATGGGTCACATCGTCCTGCAGGACCACAGCGACCCGGTCTGGTTCCGGAACATCAAGATCAAAAAGCTGGACTGATCCGTCCCTTCGAACCCCAGAGAGGACCGGACGCGGTGACAGGAGCTCCCCCACCGGCCCCGGTCCGGCGAAATCCTGCGAGAAAAGGAGTGGGGGTTTTCCTACCCCCACTCCCACGGGGGGACAGGAAAGTCCCCCCTCCGGGTGCCGCATGTTTTTCTCAGAAGTCCCCCACGGCCGGGCCTCCGGCAAGACAGCATGACCCCGCGAGAAACTGCACGGGGATTGTCCATCAGCGACGCCCACCGCGTTGCCGCTGTCGAACGACTCGCAGGGGCGATCCTTGTGGTCGCCCTCCCCCTGAACGCCGCCACCGTCCGCCGGCCATTGCCTGGGCACTACCGGACCGGGGGGGTGGAGCGGCGACTTTCTAGTCGCCGACTGGGATCGGCGTCCGGAGCGGCGTCTGGAGCGGCGTCGTCCTCGGCGCCGACTGGGACCGGCGTCCTTCCGGGCGCCGGAAATGGCGACTTGGAGCGGCGACTCAGCCGGAGAACGATGCAACCCCGCAGGGCACCCACAAGGGGTGCCCCTACGGTCATCGGGGATTGGTCCGACAGGGCGGCTAGAAACCGCCCTTCCAGTGGGCGACTGGAAGTCGCCCCTCCGGGCC
>JAJDTT010000113.1 GCA_022827025.1 Acidobacteriota bacterium | reverse complement strand
CGGTAACGCGGTGGGCAGCGCTGATGGACAATCCCCGCCCAGTTTCTCGGGGGATCATGCCGGAGGCCCGGAGGGGCGACTTCCAGTCGCCCACTGGAAGGGCGGTTTCTAGCCGCCCTGTCGGACCAATCCCCGATGACCATAGGGGCACCCCTTGTGTAAGTGCCCTGCGGGGTTGCATCGTTCCCCGGCTGAGTCGCCGCTCCACGTCGCCATTTCCGGCGCCCGGAAGGACGCCGGTCCCAGTCGGCGCCTGAAAGACGCCGCTCCGGACGCCGGTCCCAGTCGGCGCCGAGGACGCCGCCGCTCCAGACGCCGCTCCGGACGCCGATCTCAGTCGGCGACTAGAAAGTCGCCGCTCCACCCCCCCCCGGTTCGGTAGTGCCCCAGCAATGGCCGGCGGACGGTAGCGCCGTTCGGGGGAGGGCGACCACAAGGGTCGCCCCTACGAGTCGGTCGACAGCGGCAACGCGGTGGGCCGGATGAAGACGGGTGACAGGAAAGTCCCCCCTCCTGCCGCTACCCGTTCACCAGGCTCAGCAGCGGGCCCAGAGCGTGCAGTCCGGAGGGGATCTCTCTTCGCTCGATCTTCTTCATGAGCCGCCGAACCGCCTCGTTGACCGGTGTCGGGACCCCTTTCTGCCGTCCTTTTCGGACGACGAATCCGTTGAAGTGATCGACTTCGGTGATCCGCCCCTTCCAATGGTCCTGGAGCAGGGAAGTGGCGGCCGCGGGGCTGATCCGTTCCGACATCCGGGCCAGCCGCCGGTCCATGGTCCCGTCCTGGCCGCGGGCGGCGGCCAGCACCTGGTCCGGCGTGCATTGGCCCAGGACGCGATGAATCCCGTACCCATGGGCACGGGCCACCAGAACCACCTCTTCCGCCAGCCGAATCATGATCTTTCGCACGTCCGGCTCGCCCAGGAGGGGCGCCGACCGCAACCCGGTGATTCCCGACAGGGCGTTGACCATGGCGCTGGTGGCCAGCTTGGTCCAGCGCATGGCCATCAGATCGCGGGTCGTCTTCGCCGGCCACACGGAATTCAGATAACCGGCCACTTCCCGAGCCTTGCGGTCGGAGGACCCCGCGTACTCGCCCACGTAGGCGCCTGGAGCGTTGAGATTGGAAGACCGGGAGACGGACTGGGTGGAGACCTGGATCCGGCCGGGAGCCTCCAGCACGGCGTTGATCAGGATGACGACGCCCAGAATCCGGCCGCTCTCGATTCGCTGGGCGATGATCTCTTCGTTGATGCCGTTCTGGGTGCTCACCACCCAGGCTTGTGGGGACAGGTGCGGGAGCACCGTCTCCACGGCGGCGCTGGAGTCGTAGGATTTCACCGCCAGGAAGAGGATGTCGACCGGGCCGAGGCGGTCGAGTCCGTCCGGGTGGACGACGGGGGGACGATGGAGAACCGGTCCATTCTCGTCTTCGACCCGAAGGCCCGAGTCCCGGATGGCCCGGAACTGGTCCGGCCACGGCTCGATCAGCGTGACGTCGTGTCCCGCGGCGAACATCCGGGCGCCGACCTGACCCCCGATGGCGCCGGCGCCGAAGACCGCCAGACGTTTTCCCATTCGGTCAGAGGCGGATCCGCCGCCGGATCTGCTGGTTGGCTTCCCAGTAGGTCTTCTTCAGCCGGATCACGTCGTCTTCCGGCGCCGGCTGCACGCGTCCCCGGGCGTCTACGGCCCGGGAGACCAGGGTGTGCTCTCCCGGCGCGGGATCGTTCCAGTCGTACGTCCAGAAGGTCCAGCAGTGGGGATGGTCCTTCCCCTCGCCCAACTCGGTCTCCATCCACGCGCCGTCGTCCAGCTTGAGCTCCACCGCCTTCAAGGGAGTTCCGTCGTTCCAGACCGCGCCCATGACCCGGACGGCCCCGCCATCCATGCGGGTCACGCGGGCCACGATGGACTTGAGGTTCATGCGGCCCACCGAGGTCTCGCGCCAGATGGTCTCTCCGTCCCGCTCCTCGCCGCGGATCGTGACGTAGTCGCGCCCCATGAAGCGGCTCAGGAACTGGCGGTCATGGACCTCGACGCGCCAGAGCCACTTGACCCAGGCCACTCCGTACCAGCCGGGAACCACCAGCCGGAGCGGAGCGCCGTGGGTCTGGCTCAGCGGTTTGCCGTTCATCTCGTAGGCCAGCAGGACCCGATCCCGAAGGGCTTCCTTGACCGAAAGACTGCGCCCGAAATTCTGCTCGTATTCGTTGCCCCGGATCTCCTCCTTGCCGCGGTCCACCCCGAAGAAGACCACCTCGGTGGCCTCCGGGCTCAAACCGCATTCCTGCAGCACCGGACCCAGCCGGGTCCCGCTCCACCGGGCGTTCCCGACGGCCCCCATGAATCGCTCCGACGCGCCGTTTCCGGAGCACTCGAGGGTGGCGGTGTAGTGACTCTTGGGACGGGCCTTCAGGTCCTCCAGAGTCAGTGCCAGGGGCCGGTCCACGAATCCTCCGATGGTGAGCTTCCACTTCTCCATGTCCACTTCCGGGATCCCGTAATGTTTGACGCTGAAGAAGTCCGACTCGGGCGTGATCCAGGACTCGAGCTGGTCCCACTGGACCATGGGCCGGTCCGGATTCACCGGCTGAGGATCCAGGAACGGAACCACCGTCTCTCCGGCCTCCAGGGAAGGCAGCACGAAACCGAAAACCGAAGGATGCAGCAAGGAGGCGCCGGTCGCCGCCAAACCGCCTCGCAGCCACTCGCGTCGTGAAAGGGAACGTCTGTCTCTCATGTCATGTCTCCTTCAACTCCGGAATTCGGTGGGTTCGCCCACATGTTAACAATGCCTCTTGCAGCCCGCCACGCTGTCCCTCATCTGAGAAACCAAGATGTCGAGGCGGGTATGTGCAGCGCGCCAAAGAGGGCACCCACAAGGGGCGCCCCTACCTACCCGCCAGTTCCCGCGCCCTGGCGCCGTGGAAGCGAGCTTTGTCGAAGGCTCCCTGGGACTGGTAGATCCGTTCCAGCAACTGATGGTGCTTGGGATCCTGATCGTTCAGCGCCAGCGCCCTCCGGGCCATCGGTTCGGCCTCAGCCAGCCGTTGCCGGTAGACGAGAGAGAGCGCGTTGATGAAGGGACCGGAAGGGTCGGTCGGGTCGGTCCGCATGATCCGCTCGGCCAGGGCTCCTGTCTGTTCCAGGTTGCCCCGTTCCATCTCCAGCCGGGCCATGGTGGCGAGCAGGCCCACGTCTTGGGGACACGTGTCCAAACCCCTGGCGGCGGCGTCCCAGGCCTCCCGGTGGCGCTGGGTCCGCCGTTCCACCAGCGCCATTAGCAGGAACGCCTCGCAGTTCCGGCCGCCTTGGGCCAGGTAACGGCGAAGCTGCATGCTGGCATCATAGAGATTTCCCCGCCTGAAGCTGAGCTTGCCGCGCCCGAATCCGGTCAGATGGGTGTTGGGCTGCAGTCTCTCGGCACGGGCGTAGGCATCCAGCGCCGCCCGCTCGTCGCCGATTTCCAGGTTCGCGTCTCCCAGGTCGGCGAACACCTCTGCGCTGGCCCGGGGAGAGGCGGACATCCAGCGAAGCGTCTTGAGCCGTCCGCGCAGATGGGCTCTCCGTCGGTGGTTCTTCAGCACCGCCCGGCCTTCCGCCTCCTTACCCTGGCGCAAGAGGCTCGTCCCCAGATTGAAGAGGATGTTCTCGTGGCCCGGATTCAGGCGCAGGACCTGTCGGAAGTTCCGTTCCGCGGCGGGGTACCGGCCCTCCTTCAGATCCAGTTCTCCCAAGTGGAAGAGAGTGGTCGGCTCTTCGGGCCTGAGCTGAAGCACCAGCTCCAACTCCCGGCGGGCGTCCGGGTCACGGCCCATGCGGAGGTACGCAACCCCGAGACTCAGTCTCAGCTCCCAACTATCAAGACCCCTGTCCAGGGCCTTCCGGAAATTGCCGACAGCTTCCGGGTAGTTGCGAAGGGAGGTCTGACAGACGCCGGCCAGATAGTAGATGACCGGCGAAGGGTTGGGAGCCTTCAGCAGTTGTTCGAGGTCGGCCAGCGCCCCCAGGTAGTCCTGGTGCAGTTTCATCTTCTCCATGGCGCTGTCGGGCGACGGTCCCGACTGGCTCCGGAGCCCGCCCGCAAGACAGAGCGTCACCGCGATATAGGGGAGAAGCCTGGAGGAAGCGAAACGAGGAGATGCGCTCACGTTTTCCGTCTCCGGTCCAAGGAGCCTGCGCGGCAGAAATTAATCCACTGCGAAAGCGTAGAATCGGTCCATATCCGTGCGATTTCTCGGCGAATAGAACAACTATGCACCTCCAAATCGGGAAAATCTGGCCTCGATTCTCCACTTTCTCGCTACGATCATTTCTACCGCGCAGACTCCAAGG
>JAJDTT010000203.1 GCA_022827025.1 Acidobacteriota bacterium | reverse complement strand
GGTAGGGTCGCCTCCCGCATAGGGCAGTCCCGGAATCCGATTCAGAAAGACATGAACCGGGAGTCGGGAAACGGCTCGATCAGTTCGTCCGCGGCGGGTTCTGCGTGGTGGATCTGGAAGGCGTAGAGGTCTCCCTGCCGGAGATAGAACCGCAGGCGCACGGGACGGCCGGCCAACTCTCCCAGGTCTTTGCGATGCCTCCAACGAACCGGCTGTTGGACACCGTCGAAGCTGGCGAGAGCGCAGTCCGCCTGAGTGTACCCCTCAAGGGGAGTCCCCTCGGCATCCAACACCTCCACCTTCAGATCTCCGCGAGGCACCTCGGCGTTGACCGTAAGGAGCCTGCCCTGGAAGACCAGGGGGTGGGTCGTCAGGACCCCCACGTCCCGCCTGGCTCTCCGGGAGACGAAACCGTTGGTCCGGAACTCGGCCAGACCGGGCCAGATCCGGTAGTCGGGGCTCCTGGCAAGGAATGACTCGGGCGTCTCTCCGGTATTGGCGGTCAAATCCGCCCAGAAACGGCTTTTGGCATCTTCAACCGTGCCATGAGTGCCCCGTTTCCAGCTCCAACCCGAGGGCATCAGAGACCAGGAGAAACCTTTCGTCGAGGGCGGCGCCAGATACGGACGTTCCACGAAAGTCTCGTCGCCAACCAGATCTTGAGCGTCCTTCCCCCCCATGCCGCTGTACAAGCCGGAGAGTTTTTCGCGAATCCAGGCGTGGAAATGGAGGTAGTTGCCCCCGTGATAGAAGATGCGGGTTCGCCCGCCCTGCCGGTGCCAGCCGGTCGGCATGTAGACGACGCCCCAGTCGAAGGACCCCGGCGGGCCGTTGGCCAGCCATGCCTGTTCTCCACCCGGCCGCTCCCAGTGGATGCCGTTGCGGCTCACCCAGAGTTGCAAATCCAAGTGCTGGGTGCGGACGTTGTAGCGGGGGAAAAATCCCACGTATGAGTCCCCCAGCCGTCGCACGCGGAAGCCGTAGTTATGGAGATTGGGATCGGAAACGTCGGGAACCCAGATGTATCGGGCCTCCCAGTTGATGCCGTCCCGGGTGACGTGACGGGCCAGGGTCCGGGCCTTGGTGGAGTTGTCGTACCGGATCCGGCCGCGCCCCCGGTTGGGGGGACCCGGAGAAGTATAGGCCACGAACTCTCCGGTCGCGCCGTCGTAGCCCATGGCCGCCGAGGTGTCGCCGGAGACGGACATGGTTTCGGTGCCGCCCTGTCCCAATCCGAACACGGGGGTGGGACTGGTGACGTAGCTCTTCCCGTCCTGGTCCCAGACCACCAGGTAGTAGCCGCGGCGGAGGGCCCACCGGTCGCTGGTCTGCTGTCCGGTGAAGAGCCACAGGCGGGCCCCGCGCAGATCCGGGTTTCCGCGGCGCGCGTAATCCCAGACACCGGCGAAAACGGGAAAGAGATCCCCCGGCTTGGTCACGTTCAACCCGGCCAGGATGTTGTTGGCTCGCGAGCCGTCGAATTCCACCCGGCCCAGGTCCGGCTTGGTCCAGGTGAGAAGGTCCCGGGAGACGGCCAGCATGTGATAGCGGGTCTGGTCGTAGTTGACGTGGCGGTAGGTCAACTCGTAGCGATTCTCCTCCGGATTGTAGCGGGCCGAGTTGTCCAACAGGATGGAGTGGCCTTCGTAGGGGCGGTCGGGTGAGAGGATGGGTCCGTCCGTTACCTTTCGCGCCGGGTGAAACACTTTCCGGAGACCACGCGACTCCGCTACCAGGTAGTCGTCTACCAGAAGTTGTGGTCCATCCCCGATCTTGGCCGTATCGCCCACGCGCGGCACCGGTCCGTTTCGAAACAGTTGGAGAGTTCTGGCCACCCCGTCCGGGGACACCACGCCGTCCAGCAGGAACCGGACACGAGCCCGATAGGTTCCCGGCAAGAGATTTTCCAGGGAGAAGGCCACGCGGGTGTTGCGTCGCGTCAGTGACACCCGAACGGGCTCGGCGACCCGTTGCCCGGTCAGTGGCTCCACCAGGTCCACCACCGCCGGAAGTTCGTCCGTCAGGGCGCCCGGGAGCAGTTTCAGATCCAGGCCCGCCTGGGCGTCGTCGATGTACAGGAGCCGATCCAGGTCGGCCCAGATCCATTCCTGGGGCGGAAGTCGAAACAGGGTCCGGAAGAGGATTTTTTCCGTGACCCGATCCCAGCCTGAGATCCTGAGGGTGTACTCCCCGGGATAGAACTGCTTTGGCCGATGCAGCCAGGGACCGTGTCCCAACAGAGGTCCGAGGCCGAAACTCACCTGGCGGGGACCGTTCGAGGCGTCAAGGTACCGCTCCCGGCGAGTCGATCCTCCGTTGGGAAAGGTGAGATCGGCGCGAACCAGGAGCGCCGGGGACGGACCCAACTGGAACTGCACGGCGTGGTCCAGATCCCCCTCGAACGCCAGGGAAAAGGCGGAAACCAACTCGGACGGCGGAGCCGCGCCCTCCAGGTAGGAATCGAGTGGGACGCCGGCTTCGGCAGCCGGAAGGCCGAAAGCCGCAATCGTCAAGGAGAGTGTCAATGCCAGATTCAAAACTCCAAAGCCCGAAGAAGTTTTCATTTACAGACCCCGATCTTCAGTTCCAATTTCCGAATTCCCTGGTTGCCCGTCGCCACCGTAGCCTTTGAGCCAGCTTCAATCCATGCCCGTATTGTCCCTGGAACCGAGTCCAAACTCCAATTCGAACCGGACCATGCCAAGAGTGATCCCAATGATCATGCGAAACCGGTTCCTGCTCGCGGCGTTCCTGATGATCGGCCTGATTCTGATCTTCTTCTTTGTAACTTCACCTCCTCGATGACCGTA
>JAJDTT010000004.1 GCA_022827025.1 Acidobacteriota bacterium | reverse complement strand
AGGTGTGGGATCGTAAACGTGACGACGTCGATTGGCGTGACGAGAGTATCGAGTGTGCTCTCGGCGACAGACTCTATTTCGAAGGAATCGCGGCCGATGTCCTGCAGTCGTCCCCGGACGAAAGCGGCTTTGTCTACTATGATTTCGACTGGGATCGCGTGAACGAAATATTGGACGGCGCCAACTGGTGGGGCCAAGGTCGCCAGAATCCTGTCGTCCGGACGTGGGTCGTGGTCTTGGCCTATTTTTTGACGGATTACCGGTATCTCTTTCTGTAGGGAAGTGAGTTGAAACGACGAACCTTTGTCAAGGGCGTGTTGACCCCTGCTGTCAGCGCAGTGTCCGGATTCCGACTACCGCTTGCGAATGCCTCCGACTACGAAGGCAAACTTTTCGTTTTCGTCCAAGCCGAAGGGGGCTGGGACCCGACAAGTTTTTGCGATCCGAAGACGAATACACCCGGCGAAAAGGTCATCAATCACTGGGCCGAGAACGGTGAAATTCGGCAGGCGGGTAATCTGTCTTACGCGGCTTTCGGCAACAATGCAGAGTTCTTTGACAAGTACTACGACCGAATGCTCGTAATCAACGGGGTGGACGCGCAAACAAACGCCCACTCGGTGGGGATCGTCCATAACTGGAGTGGTCGGGTCTCCGAAGGTTACCCTAGCATGACCGCCTTGCTGGCGGCACATCATGGCCCGGACCTGTCGCTCGCGTATCTCAGTTATGGCGGTTATTCCGATACGGCCAACCTTACGACCTACACTCGCTTGAATGAGCCGAATCGAATCCGCAACATCGCGACACCTAATCTCACGGTATGGGACAACTCGCTCCGGTATCTCAACCAGTCCGACTGGGAAACCTTGAAGACCTTCCGGGCGACCAATATCGAGCGCTTGGCCGCGGCCCCCCAACTCCTGCCCCGAGCCGTCCGTAATCGCCGCCTGTATGTTGCTGGACTCTCCTCGGCAGCGACCGAGGGACTGAAAGCGTATGCTGCGCTTATTCCACCGGAAGACGAACTCGAACGAAAAGAGGAGTTTGGCAGACTGGAAAGCCAGTTGCGCCGACAGGCACAGCTCACCATCCTCGCCTTCAAGGCAAAGGTCGCCGTCAGTGCGGATCTCTGGCTGGGTGGTTTCGACACGCACGCGAACCATGATCCGGATCACAACTGGTTGTTGGGTAACCTGACGGATTCGGTGGACTATCTCTGGGATCTTGCGGAGACCCACGAGGTGGCCGACCGGCTGGTCGTCGTGATGGGGTCGGATTTCGGCCGCACCAACCACTACAACGTGGATGCGGGCAAGGATCATTGGCCCATCGGCAGTTTCATCGTGATGGAAAAGAACCAGTCCTGGACCAATCGTGTCGTCGGCGAAACCGACGCTCTGCACTTTGCCCACAAGGTCCACCCGACCACGCTGCAGCGGGACGACGCCAACGGAACCGTTATCCACCCGAAGCACGTTCACAAGGCGCTCCGGCGGTACTTTGGAATCGAGGACTCACTGGGAGCCCAGAAATTCCCCTTCCACAACACCGAGGACTTCGCGTTTTTCGGATGATTTCATAGGGGACGGCCCCGGCGGCGAAAGCCCTCCTGACGTAGGTCCGCACTACGATGGTTCCGGTGACAGACCGGCCGCGCTTCGAAACGGGCTCGGTCCTACCCGGTTCCCCTTGAGAGACCTCCTCCATGCCGGTCGCCGGAGCGGGTAACTGGCGGACGCGGTTCCGGTAAGATGACTGGTGCCCAAGCCTTGCCCGCACGGGCCCTGACGTGGAAGGTGTCCAGATGCCCGCACTCGTTTTCATCGTCGTCGTTCTTCTCGTGTTGACCGCGCCCGGGACGGATGCGGCGGGGGAACGGCTGCCGTACGAGCCGGAGATGGTGGAGATCCCTGGCGGAATGTTCCGGATGGGCTGCGTCTCGGGCCGCGGCTGCGTCGACTGGGAGCATCCGGCGCATGAGGTGCGGGTCGAGGCGTTCGAGCTGGCCAGGTACGAGGTGACGTTCGAGGAATACGATCGGTTCACGGAAGCGACCGGCCGGGCGCCCGCGGCGGACGAAGGATGGGGCCGGGGCCGGCGTCCGGTGATCAACGTGTCCTGGGCGGATGCGGTGGCGTATGCGAAGTGGCTGTCGGCCGAGACGGGGCGGCGGTACCGGCTGCCCAGCGAGGCGGAGTGGGAGTATGCGGCGCGGGCGGGGACGGTAGCGGCCTACAGTTGGGGGAGCGAAATCGGCCGCAACCGGGCGAACTGCCGGGGCTGCGGGAGCCGGTGGGACGATGAGCAGACGGCGCCGGTGGGATCGTTCGGACCGAACGGATGGGCCCTGTATGACGTGCACGGAAACGTTTGGGAGTGGACGCGGGACTGCTGGAACGAGAGTTACCGGGGAGCGCCCGCGGATGGCACGGCGTGGGAGCGCGGGGACTGTTCCCTGCGCGTCATGCGCGGGGGCTCCCTGGTCAGCGATCCCGGGTCCCTGCGCTCCGCGTACCGCCTGGGGTACACCACCGGCGGGACCTTCGGCATCGGCATCCGGTTGGCCCGGACCATAGGTCCTTGATTCTTTGATCAATTCCCCAGGATCGACGATTTCGGCGGCCCGGACAGCAACTCGAGCCGTTCAGCTCTGGTCCAGTTGCCACAGGGGAAAGTAGAAGGGGAACAGCGCTGTCTCGATTCCGGCGGTCTCCTCGCCACGGACCGGGTGCGGCCCGAAGACCAGCGACGTCAGTTCCCGTCTCGTCAGTTCGTAGTGCCGCTCCAGCCGTTCCCCCTCCAGGACCAGGCCCTTTCCGGTGGAGCGGAAGCTGATCCGCTCGGCCGCGTCGGTCACCCCAATCGAGAACTCCTCCTCGCCGGACCCCGTCTGCCGCTCCAGCCAGGGGCGGATCTTGCGAAGGAACGCCGTGGGACAGTTGATCCGGATCATCATGGACTTGGTGGTCAGGCGCCGCCGTCCGGGAAGCTTCCGCTCCAGCAGCCGTCCGGCCGTCGATCCGGAGAGGGGGTCGTAGGACTGGATCTGGGCGTCCCCCGGCGAACGGCAGAGGGCGTGCGAGTACAAGGTCTCCACGGCCTCCACGCTGCCGCCCGCTTCGATGAGTCCCGGCTTGTTGCCGGCGCCGGACACGATCAGGTAGCCGGTGGCGGTTCCGTCCTGCTCGGCCACCAGCGTGCGCATCAGCGGGAGCCGCAGGAGCGCTTCCCACTCGGACCGTGACCTCCGCACGCCGTAGCCCTCCGCCTCGTGCATGGAACGGATCCGGTCCGGATGGGTCCCGGTAGACGGGTCGTAGCGCACGACACTCTCGCCATGGTCCCGGAACCGGCCGCCGTCGTCCCGGGTGCAGTTGTAGATCCATTCCTGGTAGCGGACCGGTTCGAAGGCGCCGTGTTCGTAAAAGGGAAAGGTGGCGATCCGGGTCCAGAGCACCGAGAGGTCGCATCCCATCTCCTCCATGCTGGCGAGGCAGCTCCTGAGGCAGGCGAGTCCGTACCCCCGGTGGCGATGCTCCGGATCGGTGGCCGTAGGCGAGATGATGCCGATGGTGAAGGAGACGTCTTCCACGTCGACAGTGCGGAGCAGGAAGGGAACGACGCTCACGGTGCGCCCGTCCACCTTGATGACCCGGATGTTGGGATGGTTGCTCTCCTGATAGACCAGGGGGTAGTCGGTGAGCATGGTCTGGTCCATGCCCTGGCGCATGGCGTCGTCCACCAGGCCGATGACCTCGGAAAGCTCTCGCTGCGTGCACTCTTGGACTCTCGGCATTTCGTCATCCTCTTCTTGTGGGAAATGGGGAGGGGCGTCATCCTTGGCGCCCTCTTTCGAGCGTTGGGTGAACTCGAAGCCCGGCGGCAGGACGTCCTGGTTCTTTTCTTCGAAGGGAGACCGGGCCTTTCGCTTCTTTTCGCGCTGGGGGGTGAGCGAGGAGCAGAGGCGGGGAGGGACGATGCGGCAACCCGGTTCTTCTCGAATGCGAGGTCGTAAGACGGCGCCAAGGATGACGCCGCTCCAGCCGCCGCTCTCGGGGCGCGAGTTTAAGCATTGAGGTCGTTTGTTCTCTTCGGAGTCAACTTTTTCACGGCCCGGCGCACATCCGCCGCCGCCTCGGAGTATCCCTGCCCCGGGTCCAGCCGGACCGGCTCGCCGAAGGTCAC
>JAJDTT010000095.1 GCA_022827025.1 Acidobacteriota bacterium | reverse complement strand
GGTAGGTGCCCCTGAGGCTCTCCCGGTAGTCCGTTCCGGCCTTGCCAAACCGATGCAACAGGTCGCTCTTCTCATGGTAGACGATGGCCATTTCCGCTTTGGGCACCCGGAGCGGAAGGTGGGGCCGCACCCGTTCCATCTGCCGGATCGTCTTTTCCGCTGCTTCCAGCCGCGGCAGCCGGACGCCGCCCAGAGAGACCAGGTTCAGCCCCGGCGCTTCGAAGCTCAGGTACTCGGGACGGTACTGCCAGAACAGGGCGCCGGAGCCTCCCCGCGCCAGCGCCAGCCACATGTTGGCGCTGATCTCTTCGGGAGTCGTCTGCCGTTTGTGGTGGATGCCGCCCGGGTTCATCCCGGCGTAGATCTCCTCGTACCACCAGCGGCCGCCGGTCCCCACACTGCGCGACCAGTCGGTGGCGAAACAGGTCTCAGCGAAGCGGTAGGGGTCGTCGCCGCTGAGAAAGTCGTTGCTGCGGGAGGAGAACCCCCAGGAATCGAACTCCCGGGCGCTGATCTCGTCCCAGATTCGGGGGAAATACGCGCCGTGGCCCCGGACCTCATGCCGGTCGTCCAGGCTGCGGACCTCCTCCACCTGCCACCGCACCTGGTCCCGCAGGTCCTGGTTCTGAAACTCGTGCCACAACATCATCTCCACGATGGCCGAATCGGATCGGGCCGGCTCCACGTCGTCCCAATTCCGATAGCGCCGGTGCAGTTTCCGGTTCAGTTGATCCAGGCTGAAGCGCCGCCTCAGCCAATTGCGGTAAGCCGAGATGGTGTGTTCGCAATAGCAGCCCTTGGGGAACCCGTAGTGGGCGGCCGCCGTCGCCACCCCGTCCCAGACGCTCCACATGATCAGGTTCGGCGCGTCCTTGTAACGGTCCACCACCGTTCTGAGAAGGGCCCCGCCGTATTCCCGCCACTTGGGATGGTTGTAGCAGTGCCACTGCCGGCCCTGAGGAGCGGCGTTGCCGGCCCGGGGAACCGCGACCACTCCCTCGCTCGACACCACACGCATATCGGGATGACGGCGCCTCATCCACTCGGGCGCGGCGCCATGGGTGGCCAGCGTCATGTCGAACCAGACCAGGAGATCGTGCTTCTGGGCCAGTTCAAAGAGCCGGTCGAAATCGTCCAGCTCGTACTTTCCGGGCTGAGGCTCCATCCAGTTCCAGTAGGAAAAGGTCCGCACGATGCGCAGTCCGGCCCGCCGGATGTCCGCGAAGTCCTGGTCCCAGAATTCCTGCGGAGGCATGGGGGCCCGGTAGTACTCGACGCCGAGCAGGAACTCCTTGGACAACCCGGGACGCTGTTCCCGAGCTGGCGGCGCGGAAACGGCGGGCCACGTCCCGGCGGTCATGGCGGTACCTGAAAGGGCGAGAAACTTTCTGCGATTCATCAAAGAAGCTCCTTCACGGGCCGGGGCCCGGCGGATTCATGGGAGGAACAAAAATCCGAGCCAATCCGGCTCAGCCATCCTCGACAAGATCATTTTCTATTCTGCGTCCTGCTGCGTGCAAACCTGTCGGCTGAAGACGAAGAAGGATGCCTGAAAGACGCCACTTCTGTGTCGGGGGACAGGAATGTCCCCCCTCCTACTTGTTCTTGCGAAGTAACCCATTGGGGTATAATACTCCTTCGTGCAGACAGTAGCCGAGACTCCAACATTTTCGCGTCAGGCGGATAAGTTGTTCCGTGAGGATGAGAGGCGAGAGCTCGTCGATTTCCTCGCAGAGAATCCGCTTGCGGGAGATGAAATTCCGGGCACGGGTGGCGTCCGGAAACTGCGCTTCGCGGCCTTCGGACGGGGCAAACGGGGTGGTGCTCGGGTGATCTACTACTACTTGGATGAAACCATGCCGATCTACGCGCTGCTGGCCTATGCGAAGAGCTCGAGAACTGACCTGACACCGGCGGAAAGGCGCACGGTTTCAAAACTCGCAGCCGCACTCAAGGCCACTCGGAAGGAGACGAAATGAGCACCTTTGGCGACGATTTGATCCAATCCCTCAAAGAAGCCCTCGCTCACGCAAAGGGAGAGGGTCCCGCGACCCTCCACGCTCCTGTGACCCCGCGCGAGGTGCGGGAGCATGCGAATCTCACCCAGGCGCAGATGGCGCCATTGATGGGCATGAGCCTTTCCGGCTACCGGAAATGGGAGCAAGGAACGCGCCGGGTCAGCGGTCCGGCAGCAACTCTTCTGCGAGTGATCGAACGGGAACCGGAGGCCGTCAAGCGAGCATTGCTGTCTTCGGGGCAAATATAGGGGACAGGAATGTCCCTCCTCCTATTTGCCCTTCGGCAGGAACCAACTGTATAGAGCCGGCAACAACAGCAGCGTCAGGATGGTCGAGCTGGCCAGCCCGCCGATCACCACGGTGGCCAGCGGGCGCTGAACTTCGGCGCCGGTGGATGTTGCCAGCGCCATGGGGAGGAACCCCAGACTGGCCACCAACGAAGTCATCAGAACCGGGCGCAGCCGCGTCACGGCGCCCTCGACGATCGCCTCACGAAGCGGACGGCCCCGCTCCAGCAGGGAGTTGGTCGTCGAGACCATCACCAGTCCGTCCAGCACCGCCACGCCGAACACCGCGATGAACCCGATGGAGGCCGAAACATTCAGGTTCATTTCGCGCAGCCACAGCGCGGCGATTCCGCCGACGGTGGCGAACGGAACGATGAGCAGCACCAGAAACGACTGTTTGGCGGAGCGGAACGTGAGGTACAACAGCATGAAGATCACCAGCAGGACCGCCGGCAGGACCAGCATCAGCCGCTGCATGGCCCGCTGCTGGTTTTCGAACTGGCCGCCCCAGGTGATGTAGTAGCCGGTCGGCAGATCCACATCCGCTTGGATGCGGCTTTGGGCCTCGCCCACGAAACTGCCCATGTCCCGCCCGCGGACGTTGCACTGCACCACGATGCGGCGCTGGCTGTCTTCGCGATGAACGACTTCCGGCCCGCTGGCGCGGCGAATCTCGGCCACCCGGCCCAACGGGACCTGCTCGCCCTCCGGCGCCGCCAGCAGAATGCTGCCGAGGGCGTCCCGGTCCCTGCGATAGGTCTCAGGCAGTCGAACGGCGACCTGGAACCGGCGGCGGCCATCAATGAATTCCGTCACCGCCTTGCCGCCCACCGCCGTCTGCACCACGTCGCGCACGTCGGACACATTGAGGCCGTAGCGCGCCAGTTCGTCCCGGTCCACCACCACCTGCCACTCGGCGGCGCCGGAAAAGACCTGCTTCTGCGCGTCGGCGGAGCCCGGCACCTGCCGGATCACCCGCAGCACTTCGTCGGCCGTGCGGTCGAGCACTCGCTCGTCGGAGCCGAAGATCTTGACCGCGACGTCGGCCTCCACGCCGGAAATCGTCTCGTCCAGGCGCATCGCCATGGGCTGCGTGAAGTTGTAGACGACCCCCGGAATCTCCGACAGTTCCGCCGCCATGGCTTCCAGCAGCCCTTCCTTGGTGTCGGCCGTGGTCCATTGCTCGCGCGGCTTCAGGTCGACGTACAGGTCGGTTTCGTAGATCCCCATGGCCTCGGTGGCGAGGTCGGGCCGGCCCGTCTTGCCGACCGTGCCCGTCACCTCGGGAAACTCCAGCAAGGTCCTTTCGGCTTCGAGGCCGATGTCCACCGATTCGGACAAGGAGATGCTGGGAAGCCGCAGCACCTGAACCAGCACCGACCCCTCGTCGAGGCGCGGCATGAATTCGGTTCCGATGAAACGCAGCGAGCCCAGGGGAACGGCGACGAGCAGAAATCCGCCGGAGACCACGAGCGCCCGGTGATCGAGGGCGAAGTTCACGACGCGACCGTAGGCCGCCCGCGCGCGGTCCATGACCGGTTCCCTGGATTTCTTCGGCCGGCGACCCAGCAACAGGCGGGACGCGGCCGGCAGCAATGCGAGAGTCAATACCAGCGAGCCCAGCAACGCCGCGCACACGGTAAAGGCCATGGGACGGTACATGCGGCCTTCGAGCCCCTGCAAACTCAGGATCGGGACGTAGACCGCGATGATGATGCCGACACCCGTCAATATGGGCCGGGACACCTGGTGAGCCGCCGAGCGCACCAGCTCGACGCTCTCGTCTCGGGTCAGCGGGACGTCGGGGTTGGAACGCCCTTTCAGGCGCCGCACATGGTTCTCGATCATGATCACGGCGCCGTCGACGATCATGCCGAAGTCGATGGCTCCCAGGCTCATGAGATTGGCGGTGATGCCGAACCACCGCATTCCGATGAACGCCACGAGCATGGACAGGGGGATCACCGCCGCCACGAGCAGCGCGGCGCGAAAATTGCCGAGAAACAGGAACAGAATCGCCACCACCAACGCTCCGCCCTGGAGCAGGTTGTTGCGAACCGTGCGGATCGTCCCGTCGATCACCACCGACTGGTCGTAGAACGGAACGATGTTCACGCCCTCAGGAAGCGAACGGCGAATCTCTACGAGCGCCTCCTTGACCCGCTCGATGACCGTCTTGCTGTTCTGGCCCCGGAGCATGATCACCGTGCCGGAGACGGTCTCTCCCTTGCCGTCACGCGTCACCGCCCCTTGCCGGGGGAAATGCCCGACCTTGACCTCGGCGACGTCGCGCAGATAGACCGCGGTTCCTTCGTGGGCCGTCAGGACGATGGTCCCCAAATCCCGCTCGCTCCCGACGCGGCCCAGCCCGCGCACGGTGTACTGCTCGGAGGCGTGCTCCACGAACCCGCCGCCGAAGTTGTCGTTGTTGTCCCGAACCCGCTCGAACACGTCACGGAGCGTCAGCCCGTGCGCGCGCAGCCGGTAGGGATCCACCTCGATTTCGTACTGCCGCGTGTAGCCGCCCCAGGTGCTGATGTCGGCCACGCCCGGCACGGCCCGGAGTTGGTACTTGATCTCCCAGTCGTGGAGCGTCTTCAGCTCCATGGCGCTGTGGCCCTCCCCTTCGAGCGTGTACTGGTACACCTCGCCGAAGGCCGTCGCCACGGGCCCCAACGCCGGCTCCAGACCATCGGGAATCCGGCCCCGCGCTTCGTTCAGCCTTTCGTTGACCAGCTGCCGCGCGAAATAGTTGTCCACGCCGTCGGCAAAAACGATGGTGACGATGGAAAGGCCCAATTTGGAGATCGAGCGGACCTCTTCGGTGCTGGGAAGGCCCATCATGGCCGACTCGATGGGGAAGGTCACCAGTTGCTCCACCTCCACCGGCGCCATGCCCGGCGCTTCGGTGATGACGGTGACCTGGTTGTTGGTCAGGTCCGGAAAGGCGTCGATGGGAATCTGGTAGAGCGCGTTGAGGCCGGCGACGACGAGCACCGCCAGGCCGATCAGGACGACCCAACGGTGATCCAGGTGGTAGTCGATGATGCGCTTGAGCATGTTCCAGGTGCCGGCGGCCTTTGCGGCTCAGCCGGCGTGGTCCTGGTCTGGTTCGGACCGAAGCGGGCACCCACAAGGGGTGCCCCTACGGATTCGAATCCGGGACCTGACCCGTTTCACACACATGAACCTACGGGACGGTACGCCAGGCTGCTAATGATGTCCGACCATCCGGGCCTTCAGCAGCTCGGATTTGAGGTGGAAGGCGCCATCGACCACCACCGCCTCGCCCGCCTGCAAGCCGCTCACGATTTCCACAACGGAGCCGGAGCGCCGGCCGGCCTGGACCGGGCGGACTCGATAGGAGGCCTCTCCTTCGGGCAGGAACAGAACCTCCTTCCCGTCCACGTTCTGAAGTGCGGCGAGCGGTGCGACGACCGCTTCCTTGCCGGTGCCCGCACCGATGGCGATAGTGGCGAACATCTCACTCTTGAGCCGCCGGCCGGGGTTGTTCAACTCGCACCGCACCTCGACGGTTCGCGTCTCCGGATCGAGCGCGTCGCCGATGTAGGTGATGCGAGCCGGAAAGGTCCGGCCGGGGTACGCCCGCACCGACACTTTCACAGCCTGTCCGTTCCGTAGCGAGGAGAGGTGCTGCTCCGGGACCTGGGCAATCACCCACAGGCTCCTCAGGTCGCTGATGACGTAGAGCGAATCCGCAGGAGCGATCACGGCGCCCGGAGTGACCATGCGCTCGATAATGGTGCCTGACGCCGGCGAACGCACCTCGATCAAGTGCTCCTCTTCATGCGCGAGATGGTGCTCACCAGCCGCGCTCGGCAGCCGCTCAGGGGAAAGGCCCAGGTAGCGCAGGTGTATCTCGGCGCGCTTCACTCCGGCCTTGGCAATTTCGAGAAACATCTCGGCGCTACGCAGCTTCGATTCGGCCTCCTGCACCTTCTGCAGCGAGCCGGCTTTCAACTCATGCAGGCGAGAAGCCCGTTTGTAAGTTTCCCGGGCGAATTGCAGTTCCGTCTGTCTTCGCTCCAACTCGGCCCGGGCCTCCCAATAGGAAGCCTCACCGTCATGGACCTCGTGGCTGTGAAGGCGCGCCAGGACCTGTCCCTTTTCGACGTCGGTGCCGACCGACTCGCAACACGCGACTACGACGCCTTCGGCAATCGAACCCACGCGCGCGGTGGCGTCCTGGTTGATCGTGATCCGTCCCGGGACCTGCAGTTCCATCTCGAGTCTTCCGGTTTCCGCTTCGGCGAGGGTGATGCCGGCAATTCGGACCGCCTCCTCGTCGAGACGAATCAAGCCCGGGTCGTGCGCCGAGTCGGCTTCGGCCGGCTCCGTTTCGGCAGCCGGCTCCGCTTCGGCGGCCGGTGTCGAGCATCCGGCCCCCGTCAGCATCAGAAATGCGGCCACCGACAAGGATCTTCGCCGGAATTCAGGATCTGGAGTTTGCATGATCACCAGTTCTTGCCGAAGACGCATTACTCGAACATTTTGCCAAAATGCGCCGCCGCCGTGTGGGTCCCGTCCGAGGACAGCGAAAGATTCGGTGTCCCCGAGGCGGTCTCCAGATCGACCCAACTCATCTGGTAGTCGAACACCAACTGCGAGTGGAACAGGCCGAGCTCATTCTGGGCCCGCTGAGCGTCGAGCACGTCGAGCAGTTCGACGCCGCCTTCCTGGTAAGCGGCGAGCGCGATCCGGGAGGTTTCCCGCGCGCGTTCCAGGACTCCGGTCTCCATCGAGCGCAACATTTCCGAGCGCCGCCGCACCGTCTCAACCGCTGCGGCGACCTCGGCAGAAATGCGCGCTTCCGTTGCCCGCAAGACCGCTTCCCGGCGGCGCACCTCGGCCAAGGCCTCCCCGATCCGCCCCGCGTTATTGTCCCGAACCGGCAGCGGAATCGAGATCCCGCCGATGAGGGTGTGGAACTCGTTGCTCCGCTTGTAACCAACATAGGGCCTCACGTCGGGCCGCGCCAGCGACCGTTGAAGTTCTACGGCCGCGCGGGCGCGCTCCACCCGAGCCTGGCCCAGCAGGATCTCCGAGCGATGGGCCAACGCCTTCTCCACGGTCTGCCGCGTGGCCTCGACAGGGTCCCAACTCAGGTCGACCGGCCATTCGTCCGGCTGCGCAAGATCGAATCCGGTGCTCAACTCCGGGACCCCCATCGCCTCCAGCAACGCGATCTTGGCGCGGCTGACCTCCATCTCGGCGCCGGAAAGGGCCAGTGCGGCCCGGCCGACTTCGACTCGAACCTTGATCAGGTCCACTTCGGCCGTCGCCCCCAGCCGCACGCGCACCTCGTGATAGTCCTCCAGCCGTTCCAAGGTTTCGCGGATGCGCTGCAGCATCTTCACCTCGCTCACGGTTGCCAGGGTTTCCCAATAGGCCTTCTTGACGCTCTGGCGAATCCCCCAGGCAGCCAGTTGGCGTTCGTGCTCCGCGGTGCGCTCATCCGCCTCGGCAAGCTCGACGCGCCGCGTCCGCTTGCCCGCGGTCTCAACGTCCAGGCTCACCCACGCGAACAGATCGAGGTCGCGGGCGGCCGAAAAGCCCGGGTTGCCGTAGAACCGCCAGTTCTCGGTCTGCAGGGAGAGTACGGGGTTCGGCGACAGACCGGCCTGCCGCGTCGCGCCGGCCCGCGCTTCGATCGCCGCCCGGGCGGCGTCCAGGTCGGCGTGACGCGAGAGCGCGAGCTCGATGGCATGATCAAGTTCAAGAATCCTGGGGACCGGCTGAGCCCGCAGTCCAAGGGCCGGACCTGCCGAAACAAGGAGTGCACCGGCTACAAGTATTTTCACGTTCATCGCCGTCTCCATCCTGTTGGTTGATGTCGCCCTGAACAGCCCATGATGCTCGATATTCACCGGTTCATGGGCGCAGCACGCGCGCGCGAATCCGTGGGCTCTCCGGCTACAGCGTCCAGCCCTTGCGGTATTCCTTGTGGACCAACTGCTGGGCGGCCGCCGAGTTGGTGATGCTCAGCGAAGACGCATCCCACTCGATGGCCTCGCCGCTCCGATAGGCCACGACTCCCAGCAGGACGGCCTCGGTGAGGGCGCCCGAATAGTCGAAATTGCAGTTGGCGGTCCCGCCCGTCTTGATGGCCTGGATCCATTCCTCGTGATGCCCGGGCGACCGGGGAATGAAGGGATCCGGACGCTTGAACCCGGCGAACTTCTCCACCGGCAGCAGCATGTGCTCCGAGTAGCTGGAGAGGATCATCCCTTCGGAGCCGACGAAGAGCTGACCGCGTTTCGGGTCCAGGGGTTGACCCTCCGCGTCCTTGTATCCGGCCAGGAGGTCCGGCCGTTTCCCGCCGTCGTACCACTTCAACGTCACCGGCGGCAGTTCACCCCGGGCCGGATACTCGTAGGTCACGACCAGGCCGGAAGTCGCGCTCTCCAGGAGCGGCGGCGGACCGGACGCCGACACCCGGGTCGGATGCTTGAGATCGAGCGCCCAGTGAGGGAGGTCCATCCAGTGGCAGGCGAAGTCTCCCAGGGCGCCGGTGCCGTAGTCCCAGAACCAGCGCCAGTTGAACGGGTGGACCACCATGACCGAACCGTCCTCCGCGACACTCTCGCAGTAGGGACGGGCCGCTGCCGGACCCAGCCAGAGATCCCAGTCGACGTGGCCGGGGCGCGGCGTGCCGGTAATCATCCGCCGGCCCGAGTAGTCGACGTTGACCCAGACGTGGACTTCCCGGATCTTGCCGATGGCGCCGCTCTGGACCAGCTCCACCACTAGGCGATAGTTCTCCTCGGCGTGGATCTGGGTCCCCATCTGGGTGACCAGATTATTCTCCGCGGCAAGATCGGCCAGTCGCCGCGCTTCGTAGATGGTGTGGGTGAGCGGCTTTTCGCAGTAGACGTGCTTCTTCATCTGCAGCGCCATCGATGCCGCCGGCGCATGGGTATGGTCGGGCGTGCTGACCAGGACAGCGTCGATCTTCTCCGCCTCCTTCTCCAACATGACCCGGAAGTCACGGTACCGGCGCGCGCTGGGGTAGATCTCCCCCGCGGCATCGAGAAACTCCTGATCGATGTCGCAAATGGCGACGATGTTCTGGCTGGCGACCCCCTTCAGGTTCCCCGCCGCCCGGTTGTGCACGCCGATGGAGGCGATGTTGAGCCGGTCCGATGCCGACCCGGTCCGGGCCGCCGAAACCAGGGGACGCGGGGACCCCAGCGCCACCGCCGCGGCGGCCGACCTTCCCAAAAATTGACGACGATCCAGTTTCCTCACCACCACAATCCTCCTCTCCGCGTGCAGGAGTGGGGGTTTTCCTACCCCCACTCCCTCGGGGGGACTGAAAGTCCCCCCTCCTATTCGCCCAACTCCGGCCCCACCGGAGCCCAGCGAAGGCAACGGCGGCGAAGAGGGGGACAAGAATGTCCCCCCTCCGAGCGTGCCCCATGTTTTTCTCAGAAGTGGGGGTTTTCCTACCCCCACTTCTTCTCCCCTCCGCGCGCAGCCCGCATCATCCCACGAACCGCGGGCGCCGGCTCATTTTTCGGGCTGTTGCACCCCCTTCACCACACCTCGCCGGCTCAAGTCCCGGATTTCCTCAGCGTCCAAGACTTTTTTGACCACCAGAACATCGTCCACCCACCCCGTGAACTGGTAACGGTTCGAGCTCGCGCTCTCCCATCCGTGACCGACGAAAGTTCCGCCCCGGTCTGCTCCCAGGTGCAGGTTTTCCGCCAGATGGACGCCGACCATAGGAGTGGGGGTTTTCCTACCCCCACTTCTTCTCCCCTCCGCGCGCAGCCCGCATCATCCCACGAACCGCGGGCGCCGGCTCATTTTTCGGGCTGTTGCAACCCCGTCACCACACCTCGCCGGCTCAAGTCCCGGATTTCCTCGGCGTCCAAGACTTTCTTGGCCACCAGAACATCCTCCATCCAGCCCGTGAACTGGTAACGGTTGGAGCTCACGCTCTCCCATCCGTGACCGACGAAAGTTCCGCCCCGGTCCGCTCCCAGGTGCAGGTTTTCCGCCAGATGGACGCCGGCCAGCGGCGGGGCATCCGGAGGACCGAACATCTCGACGACCGTGTCGTCCCTGCCAAGGCGAGCGGACCCGGACAGGACTCGGCCCGACCCCACGATCCGTCCATCCAGATAGAGATGCACCCGGCCCCGATCATAGGTGGCCGCCAAGTGATGATACATCCCCCCGGCCAAAGAGACGGCTCGGGAGGAGATCTCCTGCCCGTTGACGATCAGGCGCAACACTCCGTTCCCCGGACTGAAGTCGAAGATCAGCTCCCCCAATGCAGCGTCGCCGCTGCCCCGTCGGGTGCTGAAGAGGCGCATCCGGTCTCGTTTTTGCGTCTTGACGCGCGCCGCCAGCGTAAATTCGTGGCCGAGATGCGCGGTGCCCTGCACCTCCAGCCGGTTCGCGCCCGGTCCTGTCGCAGGAAACAGCAGCGTCGACGACCCTCCGGCGCCCGCCTCCGGATCCTGGACGGTGGAGAGGGAGCCATGCCGGCGCCCAGGCTGGATCCCATCCGCCGCCGCTCTGTCGTCGAATCGGGCTCCGTGAGACGAGTCGAACGTATAGAAGACTTCCAACGGCGCAGGCGGGTCGACGACCTGAACCGATTCGCCGGCCTTGAAAGAAAAGAGCGAAGCGCGCGTGAGGAGAAATCGAAGCCGCCGGGGTTCGGGGGAGGGGCGATTTCCAATCGCCCGACGGGAAGGGCGATTTCTAGTCGCCCCGTCGCGAGGGTACCGGGGTAGTTCGTCCCGCCCCCTCCACCTGACGGCGAAGTCCACGCTGTCTTCCGTCATGGGCAGGCACTCCGCCCTTCCGTAGCCGGGCAGGATCCGGCCCTCCCCGTCCAGCACTTCCACCCTGATTTCTCCTCCACCTGCATTCGCGTTGAGCCGCAACTCCCCCTCCAGGCCGAGCAGGAGGCGAGTCGTGACCGCTCCGCCCTCGGACCCGGCGTCCAGCGAAACGAAGCCGTCCTTGCGCAGGGTGGCCAATCCGATGGCGCCATCCCCTCGCTGGAACCCATGGGTGGCATCGAAGGCCCCGTAATAGACCCGCAACGTCTCGCCGGCCATTTGCGGATGGTTGAAGGTCTGGACCTGGCCGCTGTCCCACGCGCCGGGAGGGCCATTAGCCAGAATCGGGGTCCTTTCGCCCTCTTGACGGTCCCAGGTGACCCCGTCCCGGCTGCTCACCAGCTCACAGAAGATGGGGCCGTCGTTTTTCCCGTCCACGATCCGAAAGATCCAGAGGAATCCCAGGTAAAGGCTCTGGTAGGGAAAGGCCGCGAGGCCGTAGAAGTCGGTGTGCTGCCCGCTCCCGGTCACCCAGCGGTCATCGAATTCGTCCGGGACCAGAATCAACTCGGCCGGGGGCCAGTGCTGGAAACGAGTCGTGGTGCTGATGGCCACCGAACGGCGCCGGTAACCCCGCACCGGAGCGTAGAGCTTCGTATACCCCACATACGCCCGCCGGTTGGGATCCCAGAGAAAGTGCCCCACATCTCCGGGATCGGGCAGCACCGGATTCCTGGGCGTCTCGGTCCAGCGGACCCCGTCCGGTGAGGTGGCCCCCCAGTAGCCCCGGACTGCACGCCCGGGAACGTCGGCGCGGAAGTCGAAATTGACCATCTTGTACCGTCGATCGGGGTCCGCTTCCCAGGGGGTATGGATGATCTGGGGCATATGATCCAACCGGGTCCGGTGAAAGAAGAGATTGTTGTCCCGGGCCCCCCGGTGCTCGACCAGGCCCAGGCGCGGCCGGATCCAGTGGAGGCCATCCCGGCTGGTGGCGTAGAAGTTGTGGCAATCCCCGTCCCAGATGTCATACCAGATGCGGTAACCCAGGCCGTCCTCACCCGGCAGGACGGTGCCGTAGGGGGTGGTGCGCCGCTCGCCCCAGGAACCTGTCATGCCCAGGACGGGATTGGCCGGATGCTTTTTCAGTGGATGCCAGGTCCGGACGACACCCCGCTTCTCCACGATCAGGTAATCGTCCACTAAGAGCTGCCAGGGTCCGGTCAAGTCGCCCAGAAACGATTCCTGAGCGGAAACCGGCAGCGAAGCTGGAACCAGGAGGAACAGAAGAAAAACCGGAATCAGCCCACGAGTCCGGAAACGGGACACCTGCGGAGCGTTCGCTGTGGCTGCCTGGACTGGATCGGGTTCGAACCGGTCGTTTCCCACGGTGGTCAGGAGCCTCCCGCCGGCTCCCCTTCCCTCATTCGCCGGGCCTGATGAAGAAGACGTGTTCGTTGGTGTCCTTCCCCTTGTAATTGATGCTGTAGACGACCATCAGCTCGTCGGGAGCACCGTCTTCGTCGGTATCGATCAGACAGTTGGCGCTGTATCCGTCCCCCCGGCCGGTATTGCTGTTGACAACGATGGCGCTGCCCCAGTTCTCCCCGTCGGAGGACTCGTAGAGAACGAAGCGGTTCGCGCCTTCGCCGTAGCTTCCGGACCTCCCGTGAAGATAGTACCTGCCTCCGATTTGGCCCAGCTCCGGGTCCCGAACCTTCTGGTCCACGCGGGCTTGCCTCTGCTCGGTCCAGGTACGGCCCTGGTCCTTGCTGATGCAGTAGTAGAAGTGGTACTCGTCCTTCAGGTGGTAGGCGCCGGCCAGCAACCCGCCGTCCTCCATCAAGGTCACCGCCCCGTACGAGACGTCGTCCTGCAGCGGCAGGGTGCTCCGTTTCCGCCAGGATCGCCCGTCGTCGGTGCTGACGTACAGGACATGCGGGCCTCCGCCATCGGAGTCGTAGATGACGTAGTTGGTATCACCGTCCACTGCCGTGCCCACGGGATAGGCGACATAGACCCCGTCAATGGACTCGTAGTGGGTCCAACTGGCGCCCTGATCGTAACTCCTCAGAAAACCGCTCATGGTCCGGGTGCCGCCCACGATGAGATGGCTTGCGAAGACGACCACGGTTCCTTTGGAGGTCACCAGACCCGCTTCGATCCAGACCGGCCGATTGGCGTCTCTCACGTAGGCCTCAAACGAATAGGGAAACCGGTTGTACATGTCCCAGGTCCTGCCGCCGTCGCGGCTCTCGGCATGCTCGCTCCATCCATCCAGGTTGTGGTCGCTGGTGTTGGTGTTGAAGGCCACGATGCGGCCGTCGGGATACTGCATGCAGACCGGTCCGCCGTGGGAATTCCGGCCGGGAAAGTCCCGCTCCAGGTAGGACACGATGGTCCCGTAAACGCCGTCTCCCAGCTTCGTCGACGGATCGTAGTCGTAGATGACGGCCCCGTCGATGGACTCGTAGTCCTGCGTGAACGCCGCACCCGCGGCCAACCCGAAGACGCAAACAACCAACATCGGTTTCCTCAGGTTCATGAACCGCTCCCTTGATCTCAGTCCTATCGGCATCGGAGATCCGGGCCAGAGCCGATGGTGATCAGAAGCCTCCCGCCGGCTCCCCGTCCCTTTACAGTCCGTGGCAAAAGTTGCCACGGACTATCAATTGTCGGGCCTGATGAAGAAGACGTGCTCGTTGGTGTCGACGCCCTTGTACTGGATGCTGAAAACGACCATCAGCTCGTCGGGCGCCCCATCGTCGTCGGTGTCAAGCAGACAATTGGCGCTGTATCCGTCCCCCCGGCCGGTTTGTTTGCTGACGACGATGGCGCTGCCCCAGTTCTCTCCGTCGGAGGACTCGTAGAGAACGAAGCGGTCCGAACCCTCGCCGTAGCTTCCGGACCTCCCATGGAGATAGTACCTGCCTCCGATCTGGCCCAGCTCCGGGTCCCGAACCTTCTGGTCGACCTTTGCCTTCCTCTCCTCGGTCCAGGTGCGACCCTGATCCTTGCTGATGCAGTAGTAGAAGTGGTACTCGTCCTTCGAGTGGTAGGCGCCGGCCAGCAATCCCCCGTCCGGCATCAAGGTGATGGCCCCGTACCAGACGTCGTCCTGCAGCGGCAGCGTGCTCCGCTTCTGCCAGGACCGCCCGTCGTCGGTGCTGACATACAGCACGTGGGGGCGCCGGCCATCGGAACCGCCATCGGAATCGTAGATGACGTAGTTGGTGTCGCCGTCGACAGCCGTGCCGACGGGGTAGCCGATGTGGACTCCGTCGACCGACTCGTATGCGGTCCAGGTAGCGCCCTGGTCATAACTCCGCATGAAGCCGCTCATGGTCCGGGTTCCGCCCAAGAGAAAATGGGTCACGAAGACGACCACGGTTCCCTTGGAAGTCACCAGGCCCGCTTCGATCCAGGCCGGCCGCTTGGCGTCTCTCGAATAAGCCTCGAACGAATAGGGGAACCGGTTGTACATCTTCCAACTCTTGCCCCAGTCGCGGCTCTCGGCGTGCTCGCTCCAGCCATCCAGGTTGTGGTCGCTGGTGTTGGTGTTGAAGGTCACGATGCGGCCGTCGGGATACTGCATGCAGACCGGTCCGCCGTGGGAATTCCGGCCCGGAAAATCGCGCTCCAGATTGGAAACGACCGTCCCGAAGACATCGTCCCCCAATTTCGTAGCCGGATCGTAGTCGTAGACGACGGCCCCCTCGATGGACTCATAGTCCTGGGCGAAAGCGGCGCCAGCCGCCAACCCGAAAACGCAAACGGCCAACAATGGTTTCCTCAGATTCATGGTTCGCTCCTTGTGTCTCTGTCCCACTCGTACCGGGTATCCGATCGTGATTCGGAGATTAACACCGCCATGGCAGAATTTCGATTGGAGAGGCGACTTTCCTGTCGCCGAGGGGGGCGGCGCCGTCTTACGACCTCGCATTCGAGAAAAACCGAGCGACCGCATCGTCTCTCCCCGCCCGTGTTCATCCTCACCCCCACAGCGCGAAAGCGAGCGAAGGGACCGACCTCCCTTCGAAGAAAAGAACCAGGACGGCCAGCCGTCGAGCTTCGAGTTCACCCAACGCTCGAAAGAGGGCGCCAAGAATGACGCCCCTCCAAACGACCGGCGTCTTTCAGGCGCCGAATTCCCGACGCTCCAACACCCAGCCTCCCGAGACCCTTACCAAGGTGTCACCTCCCACTCCCAATTCCTCGTTTTTATTCCACCGCAACGTGACGTCTCTCCTGGTATTGACGCGAAAAACCGCTGCGACGCGGGTGTCGAAAGCCCCGAATCCACTGGGAAAGTGCCGTCTGGAATGAGTATCGCTTCTGGGACGAGAATTGCTTTTTTGCAAGTGGCCTTCCGCCAACAGCGGAGGATATTTCGTGCCAGCGATTAGGGAATTGGACGCCTGCTAGACTGGTCAGAAACTATGGCGACATCCCCCGAGACTTCCGCCAAGACCGAATCGGGCGGAACACTGTTTCAAGCCCTGCGGAGCGCGGGCGTCGAACCTGAAGTGGCCTACCGAGCCGATGACGAGGTGCGAAATCGGGCCGGCCAGAACGTAATTTCCGTCATCGGCGCCAAGATGGATGCCCAGAACAAGGAACACGGTGCCCGAATGGAGGCTCAGGCGGCGGCCCTCGACACCAGGATCGAGAAACAGGTCACGGCACTCCATACAAAGATCGACGCTAGGACAAAGGAGATGGACGCTCGGGCAACGGTCCTCGAAACCAAGATCGAGAAACAGGCCACGGAACTCCATGCAAAGATCGACGCTAGAACAAAGGAGCTTGACGCCCGAATGGAGGCTCGGGCGACGGCCCTCGAAACCAAGATCGAGAAACAGGCCACGGAACTCCATGCAAAGATCGACGCTAGGACAAAGGAGCTCGACGCCCGAATGGAGGCTCGGGCAACGGCCCTCGAAACCAAGATCGAGAAACAGGCCACGGAACTTCATGCAAAGATCGACGTCAAGACGGAGGAGCTTGACGCCCGGATGGACGCTCGGGCAACGGCCCTCGAAACCAGGATCGAGAAACAGGCCACGGAACTTCATGCGAAGATCGACGTCAAGATGGAGGAGCTTGGCGGCCGAATGGACGCTCAAGCTGTCCAAATCGCGGCCACCGGGGCGCGAATCGACGATTTGCGTGTCGTGATGCTGCGGGTGATCTGGCCTTTGATCATACTCTTGGCCGTTCCAATTTTTGGCGAACTCTACAGAACACTCTCGACACGGTAGCGGCGACTTTCTTATCGCCGGGGAGCGGCGTGTTTTACGCGCCGACTGGGACCGGCGTCCTTCCGGGCGCCGGGCGTGGCGGCGAAGGCATCCCTGCCGCCGACTGGGACCGGCGTCTTTCAGGCGCCGACCCCGGAAGTCAGCGGGATGAAGCCCTCCTCTACCGTCCCCTACCCCGCCACCTGCCCAAACACCCGCAAAAAATTCCCGCCCATGATCTTCCGAATCGCTGCGGCGCCGTATCCCAACTCCAACAAGCCCTCCACAACCCGCGGAGTCTCTCCGATATCCCCGAACCCGGTCGGACGGGCCCCCGTCTGGTCCAAGAAGTCGGTCCCGAAACCAACATGATCGGGCCCCACCAGGCGGACCATGTGGTCGACATGCCGGAGCATCATCTCCAGACTGGGCCGCTCCCGCGTTGGCCCCAGGGGAAACGGACTGGGACAAACCATCCCTCCAGTCTCGGCGACAGCCCGAATCTGCTCGTCCGTCAAGTACCTCACCGTGTCCCGGAGCGCCCGCGCATTCCCATGGGAGGCGATCACCGGCGCAGTCGAAACCTCCAGCGTGTCCCAGAAACTCTCCTCGACCATGTGGGTGACGTCCACCAGCATGCCCAGCCGGTTCATCTCCCGGACGATCTGCTTCCCGGCCGCACTCAATCCCCCCGGCTCATCGATCCTGGGATCGTAGACCCGCATGGTCCCACCCTCCCAGACCTGTGTCGCCACGCCAATCGCGTTCCGTCCCTCATGAACAAGGCAGACATGCCGCAGGCCGGCGTTGTAAAGGGACCGGAGCCGTCCCAAATCGCCCCGCAGCGAATCTCCTCCCTCGAGTCCCAACACGACGGCTGTCTTCGACTCTGCCGCCGCCCACTCGATGTCCCCGGCGGTCCGGGCCAGAACCACGTGATCCCCCGCTTCGCCATCCAGCTCCCGATGCACGTAGTCCAACATCTTCACGAGGTCCCGAAAGGGCTGCCGGCTGCCGTGGGGTCCGCCGATCCTGACGTCGGGCATCCAGCAGGCAGACAACTGGGCGATCACGCCGCCGGCGCGCATCAGCGGAACGTCGGTCAGGCCGCCCAGGGACTCGTGCAGCTTCCGGCGCGACCTGGCGGCCATGTCGAGGAAATGGCCGTGGGCGTCGACGACGATGGATTCCTGCAAGCTCCTCTCTGTGGAAGGTGGCGCCGCCATGCAGGCAAGAATACCAGCCTGGATTTCTGACCGGGCGCGATCCAGCTGGTATCGGGAGCGGGGGTTTTCCTACCCCCGATTCCGCAGCCTGATGTCCCTGGCCCTCTGTCCCGGAGGGTCCGAAAGAGGACTCCCGAAAGACGTCCCTCCGGTATGGGGGACAGGGAAGTCCCCCCTCCTGGCATTCCTGTCGTGTTTCTTGGAAGAGACGCCATCACAGGGGCAGGAATGCCAGTCCCGCTTTCTGGCGGGACAGGTTCACGAAGCCGAATCCGGGGAAATCTATTTGAAGCTGAAAGAGTAGACTCTCGGATATCCGTCGGTCCCGGCGAGATGGAAGCGCAGCTGAAACGGCTGTTCGAGGTCGGACAGACGCCGATCTCCCTTCCAAATCATCCGGTGGGACACGGCGTCGCCCTGAAACGGGACGCTGTCGGACCGGTTGAAGCCGGGTAGCGGCATGCCACTCTCAGGATCCAGCAACTCGGCCAGCAGAGTGCCCCCTTCGCCGCAATCCGCATTGACGTATAGATGCGACGCCCCTCCCGGCGTCACCGGGATGGTGGTCAACGCGGCGTCCTTCCCCGGTTCTTCCGGCTCCAGGCGCGTGTACCCGTCGAGCCTCAGGATCGCGACCCCGCCCGAGCGTCGCTCTCCGCTCGTGCCCTCGCCGCAGATCGCCCCGTAGTAGACCTTGATCTCCCGGTCGTCCACGAGAGGCAGAGAGGGGGCGATGTGGTCGCAGTCCCAACTTCCGTCCGCTCCGGAGGGCACCACCTTCCGCCCCGGATCCACGAAGACGAAGTTCTCCCCATCCCGGCTGAACGCCAGTTCCAGGTCCAGCTCCCGGCCGTTGTGCTGATACTGGTAGAGGGAGAGGTAGTAGTCCCCATCCTTCCAGACCACCCAGTCGTGAATCTGCTCCACCTTGCCGCCCCTCACCACGGGGATCGCCCGGGCGAAGGGATCGAGCATGGGGTTGTCGGGATGGGCGGTCCAGTGGTAGGCATCCGGACTGTAGGCGTAGCCGCCGCCCCGGCGAGCCAGGTTCAGAGCCGAGAATCCGTAGGCCTTGTAGCGTTTGTCGGGGTCTTTCTCCTCCGGATCGTAGATGACCGACTGGGGCATGAGGGAAAAGGGCCGCCCTCCCGGAAAAAACATGATTGCCGGTTGGGGAATCCAGTTGATCCCGTCCCGCGAGGTCGACAGGGTTCCGGTGTTGGTCTCCTGCCACGGATTGTAGCGGCCGGCCCGCGCGGCCTGGGCCCGGCTGCCGTGGGTCGGGAACTTGAGGAGCTTGTAGCGGCGGTCGGGATTCTGTTCGTACGCGTCCTTGAGGACCATGGGGACATAGGGAGTGTTCCGTACCAGTTCCTTTTTCCGGAAGCGGTATCCGTCCGTGCTCTCCGCATAGCCCGCTCCGTACCACTCCCACCAGGGACGGCTGCGATCCCGCCGCATGGTCGAATACCACATGCGATAGACGTTTTCTTCTTTCAACACCCGCAGGAAGTTCCCGGCTCCGTGGACATCCGGATCCCCCTCGCCGCCGGCCCGGATCACAGGATTCCCGGCGTGTTTCCGCGCCTGGTTCACCCGCAGGCGGAGATTCTCCAATGCCTGCACCTCCGCCAGGTCCAGGAAGAGAACCTTCTTTCCGGGAGACGCGTCCAGCGAGGGGACAGGAACGGAACGAAGAGCCTGTTGATCCCCATGGGTCAGCAGAATCTTGATTCCCGGGGCCCCCTCGCCCACGCCCGTCTCCACCGCGAGACGTTCGATGGAGAGATGGTTGTCCTCCATGCGGGGGGAATTCCGGACCAGCTTGGCGGTATTGTGGACGGGACCCCAACCCTGGCCCAGCCACCGGGTGCGAAAGACGTGTTGGCGAGCGCTGTCCACGAAAAACAACCAGGCGACGCCATACCGGTCCAGGGTGAATTGAGGCGAGTGAAAGGTGTGCCAGGCAAAGCGTGGCCGGGACCGGGTCAGGGGCACGGCCCGCAGCGGCTTCTCTTCGGGAAGAACGGTCACCAGGTGGGAATAGGTGTCCTCGTAGACGGCCAGTGTCCGTCCTTGCGTCCGGGTCAGGACCGGTTGGAAGGCGCGGCTCTGC
>JAJDTT010000264.1 GCA_022827025.1 Acidobacteriota bacterium | reverse complement strand
GGGGACAGACTGCGCTGGGCGCGCGCTCGCTGGTCTTTTCGCCCTCAGCGCGCACATGCTCCCTCAAACGTAGTCACCACTACGTTCTCGGTCACGAGCACGCGCTGAGGGCGAAAATCCTGCGCGATCGTCACGCCCCCTGGTGAGAAATGCGGGCTAACCGCCTCCTGCTGGCCAAGCTGGTCCTTCTGCTGGGGTGGACCTCGTCGTGTGCCCCCGGAATCGACCCGGGTGTTGCTCCCGACGCCGGCGCCGACCGATCCGAGAGCCTCCGTTTCGCATGGCAGGGTGATCTGACGCCCATGTGGCACCCGTCCGGATACGAAACCTTCAGTCAGGCCGTCATTTTCTTTCTCGTCTTCAACAAACTGGTCCGGCTCGGTCCGGAACTGAAGACCATACTTCCCGACCTGGCTGAGAGTTGGGTGGTTTCCCCCGACGCCCGGGTCTTCACGTTCCGTTTGCGGCGGGACGTCCACTGGCACGACGGCGAACCCTTCACCGCCCGGGACGTGGTGTTCAGCTTCAGCCGCCAGCTCCTGGAGCCCTACCGGTACGTCAAGTACGCCGGGGCAATCGCCGGAGCGGAAAGCTATGAGGAGGGAAGCTCCGACAGGCTGGAGGGCCTGGAGGCAGTCGACGACTTCACGGTCCGAATCACGCTTCGGGGGCCCGACGTCACCTTCCTGCAGAAGCTCGCCGAGCCGTCAATGGTGATCATGCCGTCTCACCTTCTGGCGGGAGTCGAGCCCGACGCCGTGCAGTCGGCTGCCTTCACCACCACTCGCCCGGTGGGAACCGGCCCCTTTCGCTTCGTGAAATACTTGACCGACCTCTACGTGGAGTTGGAGTCGAACCCGGAATACTTCCGGGGCGCTCCCTCGATTCGCAAGGTCTACATGAAACGTCTCCGGCCCGAGGTGACGGTGGCGCAACTGGAGAGCGGCGAGCTGGACCTGGGAATGCGGCTTCAGTTGCTGGACTACGACCGGTTGGCGGAACTGTCCCACCTGGAGACGACGACCCGTCCCGGCATCGGCATGATCTCGGTGGGGTTCCCCCTGGACCGCCCCGTGGTTCAGGACCGGCGCCTGCGCCAGGCCATCTACTGCGCCATCGACCGGAAGGTCGTCGCCCGGACCCTCTTCCGGGGCCGCGCCAAGCCCATGGAGGGGGTCCCTCTGGGCATGGAGCCGGACGCGAGGCTGGACCCCTACGAGCATGACCTGGAAAGGGCCAAGAGACTGCTGAGGGCATCGGGCTTCGACACGGCGACACCACTTCGCCTCATCTATGACCAGACCTATCCCAGCGCGGCTCAGATCTATCCCATCATCGGGCAGCAGTTGAGAGCCTTGGGACTGAGGTTGGAGTTGCATGCCATGGAGTCGACGGCGTACATCGCCCGCCGCTACGAGCAGCGGGACACTTACGAGATGTCCGGATCCCACGGCGGCGCCTACGGTCTCGGGCCTCATGTGACCTCCACCTACTTCAACTGCAGCCGGCACGACTGGCAGTACGGCTATACCAATTGCGATCTGGATCGCTACTTCGCGGAAGCGACGGCCACCGTGGACCCGGACCGGAGGCGGGACCTCTATTTCCAGGCCGCTCGCCTGCTGAACCGGGACCTGCCCATCCTGCCCCTCTGGGCGCCCGACGAGGTCCACGCGCGACACCGGCGGCTGGGGGGAGAATTCGCTCTGCACCGTGACGCACGCCGGACATTCGGCAACGTCGAGACCTGGACCCTGAATCCTTAGCCGAAAAGGCCATCCATGGGCCGTTACCTGCTCCGCCGCCTGTTCATTGCGATCCCGGTCCTGCTGGGGATCACCTTCGTCGCCTTCGCGGCCTTGGCCCTCGCTCCCGGAGACCCGATCCTGGCCCGGATCGATCCCAGCATCCTGGCCCAGCAGTCGCCGGAGTGGATCGAGGAGCGCCGCCGCGAGCTGGGGCTGGATCGACCGATTCCCGTCCAGTACGTGAAGTGGCTTTCGGGTCTGGTCCAGGGGGATCTGGGTTACTCGGTAGCGACCCGCCGGTCGGTGGGCGACGAACTGCGGACTCGTCTGCCCGTCAGCCTGAAGCTCATGGGCGCGGCCCTGCTGTTCGGTATCGTCGTCGGAATCCCATTCGGCGCGCTGGCCGCGCTCAAGCAGCACTCGCGGCTGGACTACGCCCTCAGTTCCCTCACCATGCTCCTGATCTCGACCCCGACCTTTTTCCTGGGCCTGCTGGCCATCTATCTGTTCGGCGTCCATCTGCGGCTGCTTCCGACCGGCGGGATGGCGACCCTGGGCGCCATCCCCAGCCTGGCCGATCAGATTCGGCACCTGGTGCTGCCGGCCACGGTCCTGGGCCTGCGGAACGCGGCATTGCTGATGCGCCACACCCGGAGCAGCCTGCTGGAGGTCCTGCGCGAGGACCACGTGACCACGGCCCGCGGCAAGGGATTGTCCCAGCGGGTCGTCTTCCTGCGCCACGTCCTGAGAAACGCCCTCATCCCCATCATCAGCGTCCTGGGATTCCTGCTGCCGGAGTTGGTGGTGGGAGCGGTGATCACCGAACAGGTCTTCGCCTGGCCGGGGATGGGTTTCATGGCCGTCCGGGCGGCCGCGGACCGCGACCCCTCCATGCTCATGGGAGTGGTCCTGGTGGTGGGGATCGGAGTCCTGATCAGCACCCTCGCGGCGGACATCGCCTACGCCGTCGCCGACCCGAGAGTCCGTTTCACCCAGAAACAGAAGACATGGATCTGACCCAAGACGAACAGAGACCGGCGAGAACCCGCCGGGGTCCCGGCCCCTGGGCGCGATTCCTCCGCCATCGGCTCGCCTGCGGCGGCGCCGTTTTCCTGGGGGTCATCATCCTGGCCGCCCTTCTGGCTCCCTGGGTGGGCCGGCACGACCCCTTCCACACCGAACTGGAACGTCTCAACCAGGCGCCCGACGCGGTCCATTGGCTGGGGACGGACCTGATCGGAAGGGACGTCTGGAGCCGCGTGATCCACGGCAGCCGCACTTCGTTGACCGTGGGCATCCTGGCGGTCGCCCTCTCCACGCTGATCGGTTCGCTGCTGGGAGCGCTGGCCGGATATTCGGGCGGGCCCGTCGATCAGGCCGTCATGAGGGCCACGGAAGTCATGATGAGCATCCCGGTCCTGCTCATGGTGATGCTGTTCGTGTCCCTCCTGGGTCCCAGTCTCGCCTCGGTCACCCTGGTCATCGGGCTGCTGGGCTGGTCCAGCACCTGCAGAGTCGTGCGGGGAGAGGTCCTGGTGCTCCGGGAGAAGGAGTTCATCGTCGCGGCCCGGTCCCTGGGCAACGGCCACGCGCGCGTCATCCTGCGGCACATCCTGCCCAACACCGTGGGCCCTCTGAGCGTCATCGCCACGTTCGGGTTCGCCAACGCCATCCTGCTGGAAGCGGCCCTCAGCTTTCTGGGCCTGGGAGTCCCCCCTCCCACGCCGAGTTGGGGCGGGATGCTCAACGAGGCCCAGTCGCCCACGGTCCTGGCCGGGATGCCCTGGCTCTGGATGGCGCCCGGGGCCGCCATCGCCCTGACCGTGCTGGCCGTGAACTTCATCGGGGATGGACTGAGAGACTCGGCGGACGTCCGTTCCCTCTGAGCGGAGCGCTTCGGCCCGGCAACCTCAAGCTCGCACCAGACCCAGTTCCCTGGCCTTCCGGCGGATCTGGCGGATTCGATCCTGGACAGGAACCAGCCGGGAGCCGTCGGGCGTGGCCCGGGCCAGGTGAAAGAACTCGTACAGGTCGAATCCGGCGAAGCGGTGGTCTCGCCAGATCTGCTCAGTGTCGCCGACGTATTCTTCGATGGGGACAGCCCGGGCCACGTACCGGTTCAGGTAGACCGGCAGGCCCAGGTCTTCCGTCACCGCCAGGACCTCTCTCACGACCGGGTCGGCCAGGACGTTGCTCAGCTTGCTCCTCAGGGGTGGAGATCCGTCCAACGGATCCTCGGCGGCCTCGTACCAACTGGATCTCAGCGTCACAGCGTCGACCAGCCCCTCTTCCAGCCATTGCCGCCAGGCGAAGTGGACATTGGCCGGGAAACCCATGAGCTGTCCGAAGACGGGGTCGGGACGGAAGGCCTCGGTGTGGACCTGCACCTGGAAGAGCTTGCCGGCTCTCCGGGTCATGGCGCTGGCGTCGCGGACGAACCGGGTGTAGGACTCGCCCCGCAGAGCGGCCAGCAGGTCCGGATCGAATTCTTCCCTCCGGATGTCGACTCCGTGCCGTGCCCGGTAGGCCTCCACCACCGGAGGGTTGAACCCGTATTCATGGGGCTCGTCGGTGAGGGTCCCATGGGCCGAGACTCGCAGCACGACGCCGTCGACCCCTTTCTCCAACATGCGGTTGACCCGCCATCTCCAGAGCCGCTGCACCTCAGGGTGGAACTCGCACGGTGCGGCCGGAAGAAACTCGTTCTTGCCGCGGGCGAATGCAATGAAACCGCCTCCGGCCCCCCGGCCCAGCTCGGCCCGGTGTTCATGCCAGGAGCTGGTCCGCGATTCTTCCGGCGTCGTCCCTACGGCCTCCGGGCCACAGACGCCATCCAGATGAAACCGGCGGGTGCCGTAACCCGAGTCGAACTCCAGGCCGTAAGTTCGGAAGTCGCGCGGCCGAACCCACGTGGCGTCCCCCGTGGCCACCACGATCGGTAGAGGTTCGCGATCCGGACCGAAGACCTGGATCATGCCCAGAGCCGTGTTCTCGAAGTCGGCGGGTCCAGCTTCGAAATTGGTGGCCACCACCAGATAGCGATCTCGAAGATCGAGACCGGTGAGACTGAGAACCCGGACAGGATCTCCTTTTCTGGTAACTGTTTGACCGTAATAGTCTCGAATTTTTTGGAAGCAGGGCTCCACCGTCTCTTCGAGCCGGAAACGCACCCGCCGGCGCCGGTATCGATAGTTGTCGGAACTGCCCCAGATCTCCAGGTTGCCGGCCTTGATGCGAGTCGGAGAATCGTCCCGCTTGAACAGCCGGATCCGCCGAATGGGAATGGCCTGGAGGTTCGTAGGACCCTTCAGAAGACGGCGTTGAATCCGGGTGTGGGGAAACCGCTCCATGAACGGGTTGAAGCACTGGAGGCTGCCCCCGATCCGGCGCATGGGAGTGGCGGGGTCCGATTCCGGAGAGCCCTCGGGAAAGGTGGCCGACATCCCGGTGTGATAGGGCTTGAGGACGCCGAAGATTTCCAGTCCGCGCCGGTGAGCCGCCCCCACGGCGGCTTCCAGCGGCTCGCCGATGGCCGCCAGAGTGCGGGGCCCGTACTTCGCCCATGGCGTGCGAAGCATGTTGGTCCCAGCTCCATACCGGTCCCGCTCCAGGTCGCCGAGGTACTGCCAGTACACTCGGCTGACCCCCAAGCGGCGGGCCTCCCGCATCATCAGGTCCAGGGTGCGGAGCGTGTAGAGGCCCCGGCCCCCGTCGCCGAAGAAGTCCACCGTCATGGAGAGCTTGAAAGGCGGCTCTCGATCGACCCGCACCGGCGGCATGGGGTCCGGACCGTCAGGAGATGTGGGCGCCCTGGGTCTCCACGTAGACGGCGTAAAGGGATTGGCTGGCGGTCATGAAGAGGCGGTTGCGTTTCCGGCCGCCGAAGCAGACGTTGCCGCAGATCTCGGGGAGGCGGATCTGCCCGATACGGTCTCCGTCCGGAGCGAAAATGTGGACGCCGTCATATCCGTCTCCGACCCAGCCGGCGCTGGCCCAGATGTTGCCGTCCACGTCCGCCCGGATTCCGTCGGCGAAGCCCGCCTTGCCGTTCAACTCCATGGAGGTGAACTCGCGGCCGCCGGAGAGGCGTTTCCCGTCGACGATGTCCCAGACCTTGATGATCTTGGGGGCCTCCGGGTAGTGGGAGGCGCCCGTGTCGGCCACGTAGAGCTTCTTGTAGTCGGGAGAGAAGCAGAGCCCGTTGGGCTTGAAGATCTCGTCGGTCACCTTGTCCATCCGGCCGCTCGCGGCGTCGATCCGGTAGACGGCTTCCTTGACGTGGAGCGTCCCCTTGTGCCCCTCGTAGTTCATGAGGCTGCCGTATCCCGGATCGGTGAACCAGATGGCGCCGTCGTCCGGATGCACGACGACGTCATTGGGAGCGTTGAGCGGCTTCCCTTCCCACTCGCCGGCCAGCACCGTTGCGGTGCCGTCCGGCTCGTAGCGCACCACCCGCCGGGTGCCGTGCTCACAGGAGATCTGGCGTCCCTGGTAGTCGAACGTGTTTCCGTTGCTGTTTCCCGAGGGGGACCGGAAGACGCTCACATGTCCGTCCTCCTCCAGCCAGCGAAGTTGACGGTCGTTGGGAATGTCGCTCCAGACCAGGTAGCGCCCCACTCCGCTCCAGGCGGGCCCTTCCGCCCAAAGGGTTCCGGTGTAGAGGCGCTGGATGGGCGTGTTGCCCAACTTGTAACGGGCGAATCGTTGGTCCAGCACCACGATGTCCGGGTCCGGGTAGCGGACCGGTTGCGCCGAGGGTCCGTATTCCCGGCCCAGGACGGGAACCGACGCGGCCGCCGCCGCCAGGAAGGTCCGGCGTCCCCATCGGTCCCAGCGGTAGGTAGACGTTCTCGATGTATGGATTCTTTTCGTTTTCATCTTTGCGCCAGCACCTGTATTCATAGCGAACCTCCGCCCCCAGGATGGCACATCCCACGGCCGGGATGAAGTAGACGGGCCCACGCAAACGTTCCCGGCTGAACGGAAACGCACCGACGAACACCCGACCTCAGGAGGTGTTAGTATTCGTACCATGCCAAATCAGGAAAGCGTCCGATTGGTTTGGCACGGGTTGGTGGACTCCGATCGGCTGCACCGCTACTACGGGTATTTGGCGGACAAATACTCAAGACAGGAAACACGGCTTTCATGGAGCTGCGTCGGCTTGTCCTCCGGTGCCGTCGTTACCGTATTGTCGGATCACCCGCTCTGGGCTGCCACCCTTGCTGCCTTGGTCGCACTGCTCAATGGCTGGTTGGTCATAGCGAAGCTTTCCAAAAGGGCTTTGTCGAGCGCCTCCCGCCAGCAGCGTTTCGGCGAGTTGCAACTTGAATGGGAAAAGTTGTGGTCCGACTTGAGCGCAATGGAGGACGATGCGGTTCGCCAGCGCTGGAAGGAACTGTCCAATCGAGCAAACACCATCACCGAATACAGTTCCGTAGAGTTGTCTCTGGACCAGCGTCTGCGTAAGCGAAGCGAGGAGGAAGCTTACTCTGTCCGATCGATCCAGCACTCCGTCAAGTCGGCCGCCTGAGCGACCGCGCCGCACAGCGACCAAGGCCGGTTGGCCACCACCGGCGACGCCCCCTCCACCTCCGCCGCCCCCTCCTCCGAAAAAGTGAGGCGTCGAAAAAACTCTTCCCCACCAGAAGCCCCGAGTCGGCCTGTTGCGGCATGGTATTTCGTCGAGTGAGCCGGCGCCGCGCGGAGACGCCAAATCGCTGTAGCGTAAAGTGATCCGATAGACAGCGCCGGACAGGAGAAGACAGATGAAGGAGATTTTCGACTGGGTCCCTTGGTTTCAGGGACAGGCGAGCAGGATCCGAGAGTGAGGACCAGACTACCTGGCTGAAATTGCCCGAGACAGCCGTTTTGACCCGCACCCACCGAGGCTTGAAAACTGGGCAGGTCGTAGGCGTACTCGTCATCCTCGGACGAACGATCGAAATCCTGTCCAAGATCGACGGTGGGAACGGCGCCGTTCGCACCGCGCTGATTGGCATGCTCGCGGTGGCTTGGCAACTTCGCGTCGCTGACGGCGAACTCGCTGCCCTGAACACGCAACGTTAACGCCTGAAACGCGCACTCGCACCTCGGCGGGTCCAACTTCAAGACTGGCGCCACTCCGCGCTGATTTCCGAAGGCGGCCGTCCTCGCTTTGCCCTGTGCCCTGATGTCGTGATTGGAACAGGGAAGCTGGGCAACCGCAATTTCGGTCGGTGTGCAGATGACTGCGGCCACTCGTCCATTCTTAGAAAACGAGTTTGCCAAGAGCGAGCACCAGCGTCACGATGCTGGCAGCCATGACCCAGATCCAGCGGTAGAGGGTCGTGAACTCGTTGGCTACTTCGGCCTTGATCTCGATGATGTCCCGCTTGGTCGCCAAGTGGTGGCTTACCGGAATGGCTTCGGCGGCAGCCTGGGCCTGGGCTTTCGGTGCGCCGGCGGCGACGAAGGCTTCGTAGACCTCGCTGCTCATGACTCCCATCATTCCCCCTCCGAAGATGCCACAATTGCCCCGAGATTTACCATGTTCCTCCCTCCAGCGCGCTGCTTTCACCGCGGACCGACCACTATGACAACGCGGCTGCTGCTGCTTTACGCGACACCAATCTACGAAAAAACGCTGGAGACCATGCCGGGACGCAGTCGGATCACATGCCGGGACGGGAGCCAGCTCTTCCTCTATTCCGTCGTTCTCATTGATTCCCGTCGCCGCGTCGCCTCCATGATCGGGAGATTCGCTTCGGTGGGGATGTAGATGGTCTCGCTGGAGCCGTCCTGGAGCCCCTGAATCCAGAGATATCTCAGATAGGCATCGTTCCCTTTGAGGCTGTCCCCGATGATCCGGTTGGCCTCCGCCACTCCCTTGGCCCGTTCGATCTCCGCTTGGCTTTCGAATTTCGCCGACTCGAGTCTGGCCTTGGCCTCCTCGACCCTCACCTTGCGACTGGATTGCGACTCCCGCAGCTTCGCCTCGCCGGCGAGTCCCTGCTGCCAGACCCGATACTTCGGACATCCGTACATACCGCCGGCAATCACGAAGATCGCGGCCCACGACAGCGCCGTTCCAAGCACCCAACCTCTCACCCTGTAGCCCATCACACGCCTCCTATCATCGAGTTCGTGTGGCCATCGGTCATCGATGGCCTCCCCAACTCTTACAACGAACGGGAAGATATTTACGCGAAACAAAATGAGCCGCATCAGACGGGAGCCGGATCCGCCGACGCCAGCGGCGCCGGTCGCTTGCCCATGGCCGGCCGAATCCGGTTAGAATCGGCGCATGGCGAACAATCCGGCTCCTGACGCGGCGGCAGATTCCCGGCCATCCCGGTCATTGGATTTCCTGCGGGCCATTCTCGAGGACGACCTGAAGACCGGGCGCTTCCAGGGGCGCGTCCAGACCCGATTCCCTCCCGAGCCCAACGGCTACCTCCACATCGGACACGCCAAGGCCATCTGCCTCGACTTCGGCTTGGCGCAGGAATACGGCGGTTTCTGCAACATGCGCTTCGATGACACCAATCCCACCAAGGAGGAGCGGGAGTACATGGTGAGCATCCTCGAAGACGTGCGCTGGCTCGGCTTCGACTGGGGGGAGCGCCTCTTCCACGCTTCGGACTATTTCGAGCAGCTCTACGAATTCGCCCTTCAGCTCATTCGGGACGGCAAGGCCTATGTGGACAGCCTCAGCGCCACCCAGATCCGGGAATACCGCGGCACTCTCACCGAGCCGGGACGCAACAGCCCCTATCGCGACCGGACAGTGGAAGAGAACCTGGACCTCTTCGAACGAATGAGGAACGGGGAGTTTCCCAACGGCGCCCACGTCCTCCGGGCGCGCATCGACATGGCGTCAGGAAACCTGAATCTTCGAGATCCGGTCATGTACCGGATCCTCCATGCCTCCCACCCGCGCACCGGTGACGAGTGGTGCATCTATCCCACCTATGACTTCGCCCACGGCCAGTCCGACTCCATCGAAAGGGTGACTCATTCCATCTGCACCCTGGAATTCGAAGATCATCGCCCACTCTACGACTGGTATCTGGAGAACCTGGGAATCTATCGCTCGCAGCAGATCGAGTTCGCCCGCCTCAACATCACCAAGACCATCTTGAGCAAGCGCAAGCTCTCCCGGCTGGTGAAGGAGGGACACGTGAGCGGCTGGAACGATCCCCGCATGCCGACGCTGTCGGGGATGCGCCGCCGGGGGTATACGCCGGAAGCGATCCGGAACTTTTGCGCCCGGGTCGGCGTTTCCAAGAAAGACAGCATCGTGGAAGCGCAGATGCTGGAGCACAGCCTCCGCCAGCACCTGAACCAGACCTCGCCCCGGGTCATGGGTGTGCTCCGTCCGCTCAGGGTGGTCATCGAAAACTATCCGGCCGACCAAGTGGAGGAGTTGACGGCCATCAACAACCCCGAGTGTCCCGAGGCGGGTGTCCGGAAAGTTCCCTTCTCCCGGGTCCTCTACCTGGAGCGGGAGGACTTCATGGAGGACCCGCCCCGCAGGTTCTTCCGGCTGGCCCCCGGACGCGAGGTCCGCCTGCGCTACGCCTACTTCATCACCTGCGTCGGAGCCGTCAAGGACGACGAGGGACGAGTCGTGGAGCTGCGCTGCACCTACGACCCGGCCACGCGGGGAGGAGATGCGCCCGACGGTCGCCGGGTCAAGGCCACCCTGCACTGGGTCTCCGCCGCCCACGCCGTGAACGCTCAGGTCCGCCTATACGACAGCCTGTTCACCAAGGACAATCCCGACAACACCGAAGCCGGATCCGACTTCATCTCGAATCTCAACACCGACTCTCTAAAGGTTCTCGAAGACTGTAAATTAGAGCCCAGTCTCACGGGCGCCCAGGGCGGACAGCGGGTCCAGTTCGAACGGCTGGGATATTTCTGCGTGGATTCGGAGGACTCGTCTC
>JAJDTT010000032.1 GCA_022827025.1 Acidobacteriota bacterium | reverse complement strand
AAGGACGCCGGTCCCAGTCGGCGCCGAGGACGACGCCGCTCCAGACGCCGCTCCGGACGCGGATCCCAGTCGGCGACTAGAAAGTCGCCGCTCCACCCCCCCCGGTCCGGTAGTGCCCGAGCAATGGTCGGCGGACGGTGGTGGCGTCGTTCAGGGGGAGGGCGACCACAAGGGGCGCCCCTACGAGTCGTTCGACAGCGGCAACGCGGTGGGCGCCGCTGATGGACAATCCCGGCCCAGTTTCTCGCGGGATCATGCCGGCGGAGGCCCGCCGGTGGGGGACTTCTGAGAAAGGAATATAGGGGACAGTCCGTTTCTCTGACGGGCGGTGATTCTCTCTACGACCGTCCGGGTCGTCTACGGAGAGCCGTTGCCCGCACAGGGATCAAACCCAGAGGATGGGCACGTCGTAGGGCGCCAGGCGTCGATCGTGGCTGACCAGGGTCAGGCCCTCCCACTGAGCCTGGGCAATCAGCATGCGATCGAAGGGATCCTGGTGATGAGGGGGCAGGTCTGAAACCCGGCCGGCGTGGCCAAAGCCGATAGGCAATGGTTGGAAACCGCTCTCGGTGACTCCCGATTCGAAACTCTCAGGGAGCTTCAGCTTTCCCAGCGCAGCTTTGATCGCAGCTTCCCAGGCCGAGGCCGCGCTGACGAAGACGACCTCCGCGGCCGCAATCCTCCTGGTCACGTCCGGGGATATCTTGGAGGGCTGGCTTCGCCACCACAGGAAGACACGGGTATCCAGTAGCAGCAAGTTCACCCCTGTCCTTCGAAAGACGACAGGATCTCCAACGGCAGGGGCTCGTCAAAGTCATCCGAGATGGTAACGCGGCCTTCCCAGCCCCCAGGTTGGCGCTGGGCGACTCTCTTCCGGAGGGGACCCAGACGCGCCAAGGGTTTACCGGACTTGGCGATAATGATTTCCTCTCCTTCAGCGGCCCGATCGACGAGGCGAGAGAGAGATGATTTGGCTTCGTACAGATTGTAGACCGTTTCAGGCATCTTGAACTCCATAGTTGGTCAATCTTGGTCAAGCATACGCTTCCGAATTCTCGTCCGTCAACGCCGTTACCCGTCCCGTCGATGATGCCTCCGCGCCGGAATTGACGCCGGACCAAAAATGTTGTGTGATTCTGCGCGTCCAGCAACCTGCGGCGGCCGCCGGCGCCGGGTGGAGTGGGCACGTTCCATCAAGGAATCGATCGAGGAGAAGATCCATGAAGAAAGTTCTCGTCATTGCAGCAGTTTTGTTGACCCAGCTCTCGTTGGAGGCCCAGGAGGATCTCCGCGGGACCGCCGAGTTGACCTTGAAAGGGAAGAAGGTCTCCATCGAGTATGGACGACCCTCTTTGCGGGGCCGCGACATGCTGGGCATGGCCGAGGCGGGCCTGGTCTGGCGCATGGGCATGAACGCGCCCACGACCATGAAGACGGAGGCGAATCTCGTGTCCGGCGAAGTATCGATTCCCGCGGGCGACTACAAGCTGCAGGCCAAGTGCGTCGGCCCCGACCAGTGGGAGTTGCTCTTGAATGGAGGCGAGGCGGTGGTTCCCTTCAAGACCGAAGTCGTCGACGCCAACGTGGAGACGTTCACCATCTACCTCCTCCGCAGCAGGTACGGGCAGGACACGGGAGGGGCCAGATTGAGGGCGGACTGGGGCAACAAGAGGTTGACGGCTGAGTTCAAAGTTTCGGACTGACCGCCCGAGGCGGAGTATTCGGGCGGTTGTGGAGTCGTTCGGATTCTCCAGAACCGGCCCGATTTACGAGAAGTTCCGGGATCAGTATCCCGAACCCTCCCTCATGGCGCCTGGCGCCTGCGGTTCGATGACGCCGCAAGCCAAGGATGCGACGGTCTCTCCTCCGGCCGTCATGATGACCACGGAGCGTCCGACCACCGAGCGAGGCCCCTCCGCCAAGGCGATCTGGTGCACGTCGGTCATGAAGTGGGCCATTCCGCTTTCGTCGGCTTCGATCTCGCCCAATTGACCGGCAGGAGTCCCGGAGCCGGACCCTTCGGGGTCGAAGATTGCCCCCGCGCTGGTTCCGTCCCCTGAGCTGCAATCTCCCGCCTCGTGCACGTGCAGGCCGTAACGGCCCGGCGACAGTCCGGTCACGTGAGCCATGACGTGGATTCCACTACCCATCTCCTCGAAGGCGACGATTCCCTCGGTTTCGTTTCCTTCGGTGGGATGGAGAATGGCGGCCGCCGCCAGACCGGGATCGGCCTCCATTTCCCCTTCGGGTCCGGTCGAGACGCCATCGTCGGAAGCCGGTCCGCAGGACAGAGCCAGGAAAACCATACAGATCGGCACCAAGCCTCTTCGCGCTGATTTCTTCATGACGATACTTTCCATCCTTGTCTAGGAGCCTGCTGAAATCCGCGGACTCGTTCTCAGGAAAAAGCGCCGGACAGTTGTATTCATGAAGCCGAAACCGGCGCATCGTACAGGGACAACACCTTCCTCGCGTCGCGCTGGACCTTCTCGATCAACTCGGGCGGGCTCAGGGGCCGGGCGTGCGGCGCAAACCTCAGAACCAGGCGGGAAGGGAACTCCAGGGTCTCGCTCTCCAGGGTCAGGACCACCCCCCCGTCCTCCCCCGGTTCCACCGAATCGCCCCATTGCTCCTTGATCCAGGGAGCAACGTCCGCGTCGAAATAGACCCGCATCTGGCGATCGCCCGGGAACCGCAGGAAATTGTTTCCGCCCCGGCGCACGTCCACGCCCTCGGGGAGGGAGAAGGAGTCGTTCAACAGGTCCGCTGCCAGGATCCGATCGAACTTGAAGGTTCGAACGTCGCGCCGGAGCTCGCAATAGCCCTCCACATACCAGTAGCCCAGACGTTTGGTCAGGTGGTAGGGGCGAACCTTGCGGCTCAAGGTCTCGTTCCGGGTCAGGGAGTAATAGTCGATCCGCACCTTGAGATGTTCCTCGACGGCTTGGCGCAGGAGCGCGAAGTGTTCCGAGACGGGTCGCGACGGCCGGTCCACGACGACCCGATTCTCGATCCGGGAACGGGGGTCCTCCGAACGGTCGATGACCTCTTGGATCTTGCTCTTCAGAGATTCGACGGCATCGGGATCCACCTCCGGGTCCAGCAACTGGAGGGAGACCAGCAACGCCACCGCTTCGGAGCGGGTAAAGCGCAACGGACGGTTCAACATCTGGTCGTACTCGATGAAGACGCGCTGGTCCTCCACGTAGATGTCCACGTAGTCGTCGGGCCGAAACGGAGGCTTGCCGATGAGGAGCATGAACTCCATCTCCTTCAGCAGGTCCTGGGGACGCATCTCCACCTTTTTGGCCAGATCGTCCAGCCAGATCCCCTGGTTCTGGGAGACATAGCTCATGATCAGGAGTATGCGGTTGATGCGGTCGGCGACGTTCATAACAGGTTGCGGAGCGTCCGGGAGATCTTGTTTCGCATCTCCGCCGGAGCCAGAACCCGGGCATCGGTTTTCAGTTCCAGGATCCAGGAGACGAAACCGGACCGGTGGGTCACATCGATGTCGAATCGGTTCTCGCCCCTGGGCACGGCGCGGGTCAACTGGGGGAGCAGTTCGGGAAGCCGGTGCTCGGAAATTTCCACCGAAACCCGAACCGGCTCATGGATGGCCAGTTCCCAAGGTTGCTGATTCTGATACGGCTTCAGTGAGAAATCGCTGGGAATCGCGTAGTCGGGACTCCCCGGACGCCTCCGGTTGACGATGACCTCGCTCATGCGCGAGAGGACGAAACATCGAAGCCCCTGCCGCAGGTGGTCCCAACCCACGAGCGTCCAGTGGCCCCTCCTCAGGATCAGGCCGTAGGGATTGACTTTGCGCCGGGTCGTCTCGCGCGTGGAAAAGGCGTAGTACTCGATCTCGATACTCTTCTTCCGCTCCAGGGCTTCCCGGATCTGGTGCACCAGGTTCGGCCACTTGCCGGTTGCTCCTCCCTTGGGAAAAGAGATCTTCATTTCGGGAGGGGGAGGGGTGACCTGACTGACGCTGATGATCTTGTATAAAGCGGATTTCAACTGGGGCTGGTAGGGGAAGTTCAGATTTTCCCGGACGGCGTCCGCCGAGAGCATCAGCAGGGAAGACTCCGCGGGATTGAACTCGATTTCGCGAAGGAAGAGCTTGTCCTCGCGGATGGCGTAGCCGTCTTTGGACACTTCAGGCCCGCTCTTGTAGTCGATGGGAATCCCGAGAGTGATGAGTTCGGCCTTGTCGCGCTCGAATTTTCGCTGATTCGACTCCTCGATGCCCCGGGCATAGTCCTCCGGGAAGTGGTTCTTGATCTCTCTCCAGGAGACCGGTTCGCTGGAGTTGAGGAGGTAGGCGATCAAGTCCAGAAGGCGTTCGGTGCGATTCACTGCGAGATATTCTAGCAGTCCGCGACACGACTCGACACCGCATCTGCCGGGGTGGGGAATCTGGGGAGGGACTGACGTGAGGACGTGGGAGGAAGGGGCTCGCGGGCCGGGCGGCACGTTCCTATCGGCGCCCGGAGGGGCGAGTTTCTACTCGCCCATGGGAAGGGCGTCTTGTGGGCGCCCCGTATTCTTTCGCTTTGTTGCCACTCCGGAGACCGGCGCCCGGAAGGACGCCGGTCCCAGTCGGCGCCGAGGACGACGCCGCCCCGGACGCCGGTCCCAGTCGGCGCGCAAAGCACGCCGCTCCAGTCGGCGCGTGAAACACGCCGCCGAGAGGCTTTTCCCAATCGGCGACCTCAGGGTCGCTGCTCGTTTGGAGGGGCGTCATTCTTGGCGCCCTCTTTCGAGCGTTGGGTGTACTCGAAGCTCGGCGGCTCGACGTCCTG
>JAJDTT010000087.1 GCA_022827025.1 Acidobacteriota bacterium | reverse complement strand
CATTGGTTGGGCCGCATCCGCTTGACAATGCCGTTGCGAGAATGGCTGGACAAGGCGGTGGCGCCTCCGCTGGTGCGCCGGCAGGGCATTTCTCCGGCCATTGCTTCCGAGGTCGCCGCGCTGCCCGATTCCTTCCACCGGGACCCGGTGGACCGAATTCTGGTGGCGACGGCCCGGGTTCTTGGACTGACCCTCCTGACTCAAGATCGCAGGATCATCAACTCGGCACTGGCCGATACCTTGAATTAACCCTGCTTCCTCGAGCGATTCGCGAGCGCTTTCAGAAGACTTCCAGGACGCCCTTGATGTAGGCCGCGTCTTCGGCGTCGCCGCCGAAGGCGCGCCTCACCGTTTCCAGAGAGGGATAACGGTGGGTGATGAGGGACCGGACGTCCACTTGACCCGTCTGAATCAGTTCCACCGCCCGGGTCGTGGTTTCGGACCGCCGGGTCGCCGGATTCAGCGCGCCCGAGGCCCCCACCGAGACCACCAGCGTCGGCTCCAGGAAGAGGAGGAGATTGATGACGCTGAGATCGGTCCCCTGATGCCCATGTCCGTAGAGCAGCACCGTGGCCTGCTTTCGAATCAGTGAGGAGATGGTCCGGAAGGCGGCTCCGCTTCCGGTGGCCTCGATGAGCAGGTCGATCTTCCGGCCCCGGGTCAGGTGGGAAACCATCTCCACCAGGTCGGATTGTCCCACGTCCAGAGGGGTTCCTCCGAAACGCTTCACCATGCCCAGCTTCTCCGGGACGCGGTCCGCCACCAGGATGACCCCTTCGAATCCCACTTCCCTCCGCAGGTTCTGCAGAAACAGGAGGCCGGCGGGTCCGGCGCCCAGGATCAGGACGTTTTCGATCGGCCGGGACCCGTGCGAGCCCGGATGGAACATGTAGCGGGCGGGGGTGCGCACCACCCGGTCCAGGGCGTGGAGGATGCATCCCAAGGGTTCCGAGAGGGCGGTCTCGGGGAAACCCATCTTTCCCTCCAGCCGGACCGCGTTCACCGCGGGAATCGCGACCCGTTCCCGCATGGCTCCCGGAATGCCGGTGATGCCCAGTTCCTGATAGTGGAGACACTGGTGCGAGTCCCCGCCTTCACAGTACTCGCAGACCGGAGTGATCCGCTGGCTGTAGCAGTTCAGGCCCTGGTCCACGGCCACCCGGTCCCCGGGCGCCAGGTCCCGAACCTGGGCGCCCGCTTCCAGTACGGTCCCGCAGAATTCGTGCCCCAGGATCTGGGGCTGGACCGAGAGAGGAATCGTCCGTCCCTCGGCGTCGGAGTTGTAGTTGGCCTCGCCCTGAAAGATGTGAAAGTCGGTGCCGCAGACGCCCACCGCGCCGACCTGGATCAAGACGTCGTGATCTCCGCATTCCGGTTCCGGGACATCGCCCAGCTCGAGACGTCCGGGGCGTTCCAGCAGAAGAGCCTTCATTGGATACGGTCGATATTACCAGCCGGAACCAGGGATGTTCACGCTGACTCGCGAACCGGACCGGCGGAACTCCCGGCGTCGGAGACGGGGGCGGCCGGCGGAGTCAGGAGGGATACCGAGACGTAGGTGAGGGTCGAGAGAATCACCGCCGGGAAGACGCGGTGGACCAGGGCGCCCTCGGGAAGATGGGGCCAGACCAGCAGGCACCCGATCCCCGCGGCATAGGAGGCCAGCACCGCTTGGCCGTTGCCCCGGTTCCAATAGAGTCCGAACAACAGGCTGGGCAGGAAGCAGGCGGCGTAAAGGCTCCCGGAAAACGCCGTGATGGACACGACGCCCCCCGGAGGGTTCAACGCCACCAGCGCGGTCACCACGGCGAAGAGTGCGACGTAGACCCGGGTGGACCGCAGGATGGCGCGTTCGCTGCGTCCCTTCCAGACCAGGCCCACCAGATCCCGCTCACAGGTGGAGGCCACGACCAGCAGCACCGAATCGAGAGAGGACATGGCGGCGGACACCATGGCTACGAACAGGAAGGCGCTGACGAAAGGACCGAAGACCTCCCCCCCGGCCAGCAGCGCCGGCACGACCCGGTCGGTGTCTTCCAGGCCCGGAGGCAGAATCCGGCGCGCGAACAACCCGACGGGCGTCAGCAGGCTGAAGACGAGCAGAAAGATCCCCGGGGAGATCCAGGTGCCCTGGCGGACCGCCCGTTCGTCCTCCAGGGCATAGAAACGGGACAGTTGCCGGGGCTCCACCAACGCCTTGATGGTGGTGGCGAAGATGACGCCCAGCAGGAGAGTCAGCGGGAGTGGTCCCGCCACGGATGAAGGAACCTGGTCCACGGCCTGGGAGATCGGCTCCCAGCCGCCGGCGGCCCGATAGGTCCCCGTGAAGAGCACCACGGCGGCGACGATCATCATGCCGCCCTGGACCACGTCGGTCCGGACCACCGAATGGAAGCCGCCCACGACCGTGTAGAGCATGACCACGACCAGGACCATTCCGATGGCCGTCCAGTAGGGGACCTCCAGGACCGCCTCCAGCAGGTTGCCGATCCCCTTGAAGACCGCCGTCATGTAGATCACGCTGGAGAAGAGGACCAGCAGCGCCGCTCCCACCCGGGCCGGAGTGCTGGCGAAACGGAATCCGATGAAGTCGGGAATGGTGACCGATCCCAGAGAGGCGGTCCGCTCGCGCAGCCGGGGAGCCACCCAGATCCAGGCCATCCAGGTGAAACCCACCGCGAAGGGCACCAGGAGCAGCCAGGACAGCCCGTAGCTGTAGGCCTGCCCCGAAAACCCCACGTAACTGTTGGTGCTGGCGTAGGTGGCGAAAAACGAGATCCCCAGCGTGACGCCTCCCAGGGACCGTCCGGCGACGAAGAAGTCCAGCCAGCCCCGGGTCCGGCGCTGCCCGATCCAGGCATGGTAGACCATGAGAGCCGTGTAGAGGCCCAGGAGCGCCAGCACGAGGCCGTGTTCCCCGATCCAGGTCACGGCGCGGGCTTCCCCGTCACCGGCCGCTCTCGCTCAGGTAGGCCGCCAGGGTCTCGATATTTCGGGCGAAGGTTCGGGAACTGAGGATCCGCTCCAGCGGCGGCTTGCCTCCGCGAAAGATGGTCAGCCTGCCGTTCTCGTTCAGAGGGATCGTCCGGTTGTCGATGGTCACGACCATGTCTTCGGCCGCAAAGAGGAAGACCACCGGGCCGGCCTTGCCCACCGACCCCTCCTCGACCCATGCCCCCCGCGGGTCCAGATCCCGCACCAGGCTCCCCGCTTGGCGGGCCAGCTCGGGACCCGACGGATACGCGGTCTCCCCGCGCCAGGGCGAGAGGCCACTGAGGCGCTCCGGGCGTCGAATGGCCGCGGGGTCCTGGGAGAGAAGCGACCGGTATTCCAGGTCCGCCTGCTCCAGGCGGCTGCCGTCGGTCCAGAGGCCGTAATGGGAGATGACGCTCTCCGGCGAGTAGCTCAGCTCGTATCCGTCCAGCAGGCGGCTGGGTCCCGTCTCCACCCGGACCCGGCTCCCCTTGGTGATGAAGAGGGGACGATTGGTGCCCAGCTCGTAGAATCGGGCCAGGCAGAGTGCGCCGGGACCGCATCGACCGCCTTCCTGCCGCCAGGGTCCGTCGGACGGCAGGTCGGATTTCCGCAGGTATTCGACGGCTCTGGGGAAGGGCTCCAGGTATTTCTTCCGGCCGGTTTCGCGGTACAGGACCAGGAGCATCTGCAGCGCGGCCTGAGACTCGGAGCCGGTGACCGACGGCGGCTCGAAGATCCTGCCCCAGGCGGGGTGCATGCGGCTGTCGTACTGCTGAGCCCAGGCCGGCTGGGGATCGGGCATCTGCGCCAGCAGGAGGAAGTCGCCTCCCTTCTCGGCCACGTCCCGGTAGCGAGGCTCCCCGTAGATTCGCGCCGCCTCCAGGAAGGTGTCGATGACGTCCAGGATGGCGTTGTCGTTGAGGGTGTAGTGGTGGCGGTAGTCGGGGCCCGGCCATTCGCGGGACCATTCATCCGGGTACCCGGCGGACCGGGTGGCGGGGAGGACGGAATCGGCAACACCCCGAAACCGTTGAGGCCACGCCCCGTTGGGGTACTGCACCCGGGCCAGTTGATCCAGGGCGAAGAGGCTCGCCTCGTGGATCGCGGCGTCCTGGAACTCCAGTTCCCGATCCACCCGCATCAGGAGCCGGAGCGCGCCCTGGGTGACGTTGTCGTCCAGCGTGCTGGCCGCCCTGGGACCGGAGGGCCCGTCTTCCGAAGCGGAATCCGGCCTCTCGGCACAATCCCCGTCGACCCGGTAGGGATACGAGCGGCGCTTTTCCGGGTCCAGTTCGATGATGTAGTCCCAACCTCCGGAACAGTGCTGACCCCGGACCAGCAGCAGTGCCGTCTCACGCGCGGCTTCCAGGTAGCCGGGATCCGCCGTGGCTTCATAGGCCCTGAGGTAGGCCATGCCGACCAGAGGCGTTCCGCTCGTCTGCACCGTGACCTGGGTCGGGCCTTCGGCCGCTTCGGAGCGCCCGTAGCTCAGGTCGGAGGCGTAACGGAAGTGGTAGCCGCCGGAATTGGACACCCGGGTGCGGAAGAACTCGACCGCCTGTTTCAGGGCCCTCCGGACCTCCTCCGGGGCGACCGCAGGCGACCCCAGGGGTTCCGGTGGGAGGGAGCACGCGATCGGTCCCAAAAGAGCCCAAAGCGCCACGAAACCTGAGCGATTACGTCTCCTGAGGTCCAAGTTTCGTCCCAAGAATTCTCTCCTCACGGTCAATGGAAAAGGAGGAATGCGCCAAAGCGAGAGTGGGGGCTAAAATCCCTCTTGAGGCTTTTCCTTTGGGGAACGTTTTGGGAGTGTGGCGGCTGGTCCGAAACGTTCTCTGATTCGACCCTCGATTATTCCTACATTGACCCGGACATCGGTTAGGTCAGACCGGACGTCTGTAAGTGTCTCCTCAACCTTATTCAGTCTGGACTCCAATAACCTGAACCTGCCGGCATTACTGTAGTTGAAGTAAATCCCCATACTGCCTAGCAACAATGTTGTCGCCGAACTGGCAATGATCGAAACGAGGTGTCTTTTGTACCAGGCTGGACGCTGTTTGGCGGTGAGCCTGTCATACTCACCGCGAGGAATCGTTACGAGTGTGTCTTCGTTCATTCTTGACCAGATCGGGCCTTGATCCAATCAACGGACGACTTCTTGGCTCTTCCAGAGACACTGCCTGGAGCCACGGGGATCACCAGACCCAAGCCGGAGGGAACGATCCCCAAATCCTCAGCGATCTCGTTAGAGGAAACCCGAGCGTCTAAAAAGTAGACACCATCCCACAACTCGACATGCTCCGAAAGCCTGGGGACTGAACTCAATTTCTCATTGAAATCAGAATCGGAGGGATCAGAGGAATCAGTAGGGGTTGGCACGCACACCAAGTAGAGTGGCATCGGAACTTACCAGAATCCATTATCGGGTTATTGGGCATGTTGAGAACCGATTGGACGGTACCTGAAGGGTGAAGGGGAACTCATTGAGGTACGTCCTTTCTTACGATACATATGATATCCAAATTACCTCTGCGGGCAAACGGCGCCGCGAAAAAATTGGGAGGGGATGGAAGCACCGGATCAGAATCCACTACTTGCAACATGGATACTCCCGGGGCCGGACTCAGCGTCTCGCAGCCAGGTCCCGCAACTCGGAATTCGCACGGTCGGCGGTTTCCTGGTCGCCTGCGGCCGCCGCAGCCTTGCTCAAACCCTGCAGTGACAGCGCGCGCCCGGGATTGCGCTCCAGGGAGGTCTGGAATGCCTTCACCGCTTCTTCAGCCTGGCCGGCCGCCAACAGGACCTCTCCATACAACTCCGGCGCCGGCTTGGGCGGAATCGGAGGTCCGTAACCGAAAGGAGTCCGGTCTTCGAGCTGAACCGCCTTGCGGAGGGTTGCGACGGCGGAATCGGTCTTGCCGTCTTCGAGTTGCAGCAGCCCTTCGAGTTCCAGCGCGGCTATCGGCAGCGAGGTCTCTTCCTCGCCTTCCGCGTCCGCCTTGGCCCGAAGCTTCGACGCCCATTCCCGGGCGCCGGCGAGGTCCCCGGTCTTGAGCGCGCGGATTCCCTCGGCGAACGCGTTCGCACCCCAGGCCCTCGGGCCCAGTTCGGCGTCGTCAACGGTCCGCACGTCGGCGCCCCATTGCTCCCCGTCCATGAGCAAGTGGGCCCGCATGTAGGCTTGATGACTGCGGACG
>JAJDTT010000178.1 GCA_022827025.1 Acidobacteriota bacterium | reverse complement strand
CACGATCCGGGACGCAGTGAGACCTACAGGTGCCGCACCTGCGGACTCCGGATGGACAGGGACCATAACGCTGCGATCAACATCTTGGCGGCTGGGGTTTCTGCCGCCGGTGGCGGAACGTGGGCCGATAGGCCGAGCGTGCCACCAGAACTGTAGGGCGTGTCAAACACTCTTTATAATCCCCATAACATGGAGGCAGTCCCTGGGAGCGCCAGGAGGGGAGACTTTCCTGTCCCCCGTCTTCTTTCGTGTTTCTGTACGATTCCGTGGTCGGAAATCGTAGAGGGTGGACTATCGTCCCCCCTGACCTCCCTAATCGGCGGCTAGAAACCGCCGCTCCCTCATTGCGTCGGCACGTACTGGATATGCCGGATCCTGGGCGTAAACGAGTACAGGTCCGCCCTCTCGAGGTGAAAACGCAGGCGGATGGGCCGCCCCTGGATCGAATGGCAGTCCCGATTCCCGTTCCACTCCAGGACGTGACGGACGCTGTCGCTGGTGAGGGGCGTGCAGTCTTCCCGGCCGAATCCCTCGATGGCCTTTCCGTCCGGACCCAGGACTTCCACCCGGATCGTCCCCCCTTCGGCGTCGGCGTTGACCTCCAGCTCGTCGCCGATGAAGACGAGGGGTTTGGTGGTGAGAGTTCCGGTCTTGGCAGCCTGGACTGCGACGAAACCGTCCAGCCGCAGCGTGGCCAGACCGACCCCGCTCGTTTCCCTGTCGCCGTGGTAGCGGACTCCCCCGTGGCGGGTCGTGTTTCCCAGGTAGTAGATCCGGATCCGGTCGCCGACCACGAGGGTAGGCTGAAAGGCGTAGACGCTGCCCCAGTCCCAGTCCTCCCCATGCTCGCCATAGGAGAGGATGGTGGACTCCCGGGCGATCTTCCGCCAGTCGCGCCCTCCCCGTTCCAACTGGCTATGGGGGATGGCGCCCCGCGGGCCGACCCGGGTCCAGGTGAGGCCGTTGCGGCTGAAGGTCAACTGGGTGTCGGCTTTGTCCATCCAGAGCTTGTCCGCCGGGATCGGTTCGTTGGTCTGGCCGTGGTAGGCCTCCAGCAATCCGATGTAGACCCCCTCGTAGGGCATGATCTTCATCCCGTAGTGCTGAGTTGCGAACGGTTCGTCCATCCTGGTCCGGCGGATCACGGTGAGCTTCGGAGACCAGTGGACGAAGTCCTCGCTCTCGGTCCTGGCGATGAGACGGATGTTGGGCGGCCCGAAGCGGAGGTAGCTCACGTATTTGCGGGATCGCGGGTCCCAATGGACGGAGCAGATCGTGTCGCTGTGGGGAACGACCGGGTTCAGGGCCTCCGGCGTCCAGCGGATGCCGTCCGGCGAGTAGGCGACGAAGGTGGCCCAGCCGTTCGGCACCTTGGGATCCACGCCGCCGTACATCATCTTGTAGCGGCGCCGGGGGTCCGGATCGGCCGGATCCTTGAAGACGGCCGGTGGATTGGCGTGGACGGGAGCGTCGGCGAGGTTGTTCCCGTCGCGGGTATTGATGATCGGTTTTTCCCAGGCCAGCCCGTCCCGGGAGGTGGCGTAGCCCAGCACACCCTCGATCTCCCAGCCGTCCGCTGTCATCTCCTCCTTGACGAAGTAGGGGTACCACATCTTGAAGATCCCCTCCGGCTCGTCGTAAAGGACCGCGCCCCGGTTGAGCTTCTGGGTCTCCCAGGGCCGGTCGGGGACCATCAGGGGATTGTCGGGGTGCTTCACGGCCCGTTTCAGGACTTTGCGGGCCCCCTTGAGCTCGTGGATGATGTGATCGTCGACAAACATCTCTTTGCCGTTGACGATGACGGCGTCCCCCAGGATCGCGTCGTCCAGATCCCGGAACGGTCCCGAATCCGGCGGCTCGGGGATGCCATCCCTGGCGCCGGTCCGGTCCCGCCCCTCGTTTCGCCACCAGCGCAGTTCCTGGCTGCCCCGCTCGGCGCAGGCCACGATGTCGAGTCGCCCGTCGCCGTTCAGGTCGGCCAGCAGCACCTGGTTGGCGCTGGGCCAATCCGCCTTCAGGACATGGGTCCGCCAGTGCCGGTCTCGGACCCCTGGGTTGTCGAACCACGCGAGCCGGCCGGGGGTCCGCCAGGACGTGGCCGCGGCGTCGAGGTCTCCGTCCCCGTCCAGGTCACCGGAGACGACCTCGAAGGCGTCCTGAAAACCCCGGGCGAGCACGTGCTTGGGCCAGATTCCCGCCGTTGGTTTCCCGGTGTTTTCATACCAGGCGATCTGATGGGTATTGGCGTCTCCGGGCTCCGCGTGCATGCCCAGGGCCATGAGAATGTCCACATCGCCGTCGCCGTCCAGGTCCACCGGCTGTCCGTGGGTCGGGTAAGGCGTCGCAGCGTCCACCGAATGACGCTTCCATGACACCTTCCCGCGGCCACGACTTCCCTGGTTCTCGTACCAGACCACCAGGTCCGCCTCGTGAACGGTGGCCAGCAGGTCCTGGTCCCCGTCCCCGTCGAAGTCGGCTGCCCTGATGGTCAGGGTCTGGGCGGGGCCGTTGTCCCGGGCGCGAAGGTCGTCCTCGATGGGATGCCGCGGCCAGCCTCCGGTTCCGGGCCATCCCCGGTTCTCGAACCAGAAGAAGTGGCTCCCATTCCAGGCCGATGCCGCCGCGTCCAGATCTCCGTCCCCGTCCAGATCGGCCAGCTCCACGTCGTAGGCGTAGGGCATGGCGCGGGTGATGACCAGACGCTGCCACAGGAGGCCGTCCTTCGGGTTCCCGACATTGCGAAACCAGAGCAGGTTGCCATGGAGGTTCTTGACCGCCACCACGTCGAGATGGCCGTCGCCGTCCACGTCTCCGATGGCGTGGCGCTCGAGGCGTTCGGGATCGTCTCTACTGATGAAATGTCGCCGGAAGTTCCCGGACCCGTCGTTTTCCAGCCAGTAGAGAGAATCGTGCCCGAAGGCGTCGGAACTGGTCAGGTCCAGGTCGCCGTCGCCGTCCAGGTCCGCGGCCGCCACGCCGAAGGCATAGGTGTAATTGTCGAGAATCAGGTGCTCGGAGAATCTGGCCGATTGCCCCGGCAGGGAAGCGCCGTGCCCCAGCGTGGCCAGGATGAAGAGGATCTGTAATGGGGCGGGACCGACCGAAAGGACGGGACTCCTCATCGAGACCCGCTCGCCTGGGGACGGCCCGGCGGACCCTGATTACGCCACCAGCGCAATTCCTGGGTGCTCTTTTCGGCGCAGGCCACGATGTCGAGACGGCCGTTTCCGTCCAGGTCCGCGATCAGGATCTGATTGGCGCTCCGCCAGTCTTCCTTCAAGAGGTGCATGGTCCAGGGCTCATCCTGACGGCCGTGATTCCGGAACCACGCCACCCGCCCCGGGGTCCGCCAGGAAGTGGCCGCCGCGTCCAGGTCGCCGTCGCCGTCCAGATCCCCCGCCACCACCTCGAAGGCGTCCTGAAATCCGTCCCGGATCAGGTGCTTGGGCCAAGCGCCTGCCGCCGGAGTCCCGTTGTTCTCGTACCATGCGACCTGATGGGTAGTGGCGTCTCCGGGCTTCCCGTGCATGCCCATGGCCATCAGGATGTCCAGGTCGCCGTCGCTGTCCATGTCCACCGGCTGTCCGTGGATTGGGTAGCGGGTCCGGTCGTCCACGACATGCCTGGTCCAGATCACCGGCGCCGGCTTCGAGGGTGGCCAGGGCGGTTCTGCAGAAGGCGCGGCGCGGCGGTTCTCATACCAGATGATGAGGTCGGCTTCGGGCGCCGTCCCCAGGAGGTCCAGGTCCCCATCCCGGTCGAAGTCGCCGGCCCGCATGGTCCGGGTCCTGGAGGGCCCGTTGTCGCGGCCGCGAATACTGCTCTCGATCCGGTGCCTGGGCCATCCTCCCCGCCCCGGCCATCCCGTATTCTCGAACCAGTAGAAGTGGCTGCCCTTCCAGCCGGAAGCGGCCGCATCCAGGTCCCCGTCGCCGTCCAGGTCGCCCAGCACGACGTCGTATGCATAGGGCATCCCCTGGGTGAGGACGACCCTCTGCCAGAGTCGACCGTCCTGGGGCGTCCCGTTGTTCCGGAACCAGAGCAGGTCGCCGTGCAGGTTCTTGACGATGACCACGTCCAGATCCCCGTCGGCGTCGACGTCCCCCAGGGCATGGCGTTCCAGCCGCTCGGGATCGTCCTTCTGGATGAAAAGTTTCGTGAATTTTCCGGTTCCGTCGTTCTGGAACCAGTAGAGGGAGTCGTGACCAAACGCGTCGGCGCTGGTCAGGTCCACGTCGCCGTCGCCATCCAGGTCACCGGCTCCGACTCCGTAGGTGTAGGTGTAGCCGTCCTGGATCAGGTGCTCCGAGAAACGAGGCGCCTGTGCCCGGAGCGGACTTGCCAGAATGATGGCCGTTACGACGGCGATGGCAACGCCGATCATGGTGTCTCCTCTGTCGGCAATCTGTCACAGTCGCGGCGCCGTTGCAACGATCCCGGCCCGGGAAGACCGCTAACGGATTTTGTGCAACAACGGATCTCCCTCTACGGACCTGGAATACAAAGAAACTGAACGGCTCAGGCGGTAAAATGAAGACGAATGTTTTTTCCCACCATCAATTTCGAAACTGAGTTGCTGGCAGGAGAAACGTGGCCAGGGCGAGACACCCGAAGAAGGAGGTTGAGAGCGCCCTCGCCGAAGCCGAGGTGGTCGGGTGGACGGTGACGCCCACGCCATCCGGGCATCGTTGGGGTGTGATGCGATGTGGAGAAACCAGTCGTTCAGGGTGCCAAGTGTCGATCTGGTCTACTCCCCGCAATGCCGGTGGCCACGCCAACCAACTACGGCGTGCCATCAGACGTTGCCTGCACGAATGGGTGTAATATCTACGAGCGGAGCCATAGATGTCGATCCATCATTTCACACTGATTGTCGATGGTGCCGACCTGCAGGATGATGCGTTCATCGACGCGTTGTTCGAAGCGGGATGTGCCGACGCAACGGTTGGCCGTACCGGTGGAATCCAATACCTCGACTTTGACCGCGAAGCGCCCACCCGGACCGAAGCGATCCGATCGGCAGTGACCGATGTAAAACGGGTTGATGGCGTCCATGTCGTCCGAATTGCCACCGCCGAACCGCACCCCGCGTATACGTGAGACTCTGTCTTGCGAAGCGGCTTTCAATCAAAGTACGGGTTCAATGGAGGGTTCGTGGCACGAAAGAGACTCCCAGAAACGGATGCAATAGCGGAGATTGTTCGACTCTCCGCCTCATTCGGCGGGTCTCGTAGCGACACCGTCAGTTCGGGATGAGGAGGTCCTGCCGCGAACCTTTCGTACCTTGATGGGTCGAGTCTCGAGCTTTCCGCCTTCCTGCAGACGGTAGTGAAAATCGGCCGGGACTCCTTCGAAGGTCTGTACCGAGCCGCTGCGCCAGCGGACGATCAGCTTCTTCGCCTCCGACAAATCTCCCAGGCCGAAATGGAGCCGGAAGTCGTTGGTGGCCTGGTAGCTGGATCCTCCCTGGACCTCCTGCAACTGGCTCCAGTCTCCGGCCTGAAGGATCACCCGGGTGCCGATGGCGCTCCGGTTGGTGGGTCCTCCCTTCAGTGCCAGGTTCAGCCAGTGTCCGGCGTCTCCGGCGCCGTCGTTGCGAAAGAGCGAGGGGCGCGCATCCAGGTTGTTGACGGCCACGTCCAGGTCGCCGTCATTGTCGAAGTCGGCGAAGGCCGCTCCCCGGCTGGACCAGGTCTTCGACAGATCCTCACCCCACTCTCCCGCTGCCTCCCGGAATTTCCCGTTCCCCTGATTCCGAAAAACGAGCTTGCGCTGGGCGAAGCGGGTGCCCGTCTCGTAGCCGTCCACCTGCGGATAGATGTGTCCGTTGGAAACGAACAGGTCCAGCCAGCCGTCGTTGTCCAGATCGGCGAAGTGGACCCCCCAGCCCAGGAACTGCCAACTGGGGAACGCGACTTCCGCGGCGTAGGTGACGTCGCGAAACAGTCTTCCTCTCCGGTTGCGGTAGAGGGTGTGGTAATCGTCGGAGAAGTTGGTGACGTACAGATCCAGATAGCCGTCCCGGTCGTAATCGCCGAAGGTCACTCCCATGCCCGCCTGCTCGCGGCCGTCCCGGTTGTAGGCGACCCCTCCCAGCGCCGCCACGTCCAGGAATCGCCCGTCGCCCCGGTTCCGGAACAGGAAGTTGGCCATGGAGTCGTTGGCCACGTAGAGGTCCGTGTCCCCGTCGTTGTCGTAGTCGCCCCAGACGGCGCCGAGGCCGTAGGCGGGTCGCACCTCCATGCCCGCCTCTGAAGTGACTTGCGAGAAAGTTCCGTCTCCCTGGTTGCGGTAGAGCGCGTCGGGGGCGGCCACCATTTCCTTGGGACCGCAATGGACCATGATTCCCCGGTAGCTGCACTCGGGCGGACGCGGGGAATGAGGATCGAAGTCCACGTAGTTGGCCACGTAGAGGTCGATCCAGCCATCCCCGTCGTAGTCGCCGAAGGCGGCCGACGAGCTCCAGCGGGGGTTCCCGGCGCCGCTGCCGACGGTGACGTCGGTGAAGGTGCCGTCGCCGTTGTTGCGGTAGAGGATGTTGGGACCGAAGTTGCACAGGTAGAGGTCGGGCCAGCCGTCATTGTCGACATCGCCCACCGCGGCTCCCATGCCCCAATGGGGACTGGTGAGGCCGGATCCGGCGGTGACGTCGGTGAAGGTGCCGTCGCCGTTGTTGCGGTAGAGGGCGTTGGAAACGTTCCTGTTGCCGGCCAGCAGCTCGTCCCATTTGCCCCCGTTCACCAAGTAGAGGTCGGGCCAACCGTCCCGGTCGTAGTCGATCCAGGCGACCCCGCCGCCGATGGTCTCCAGGATGTACTTTTTCTCGGGACTTCCGCTGTGGTGCCGGAAGTCGAGGCCGGCCTCAGGGGCGATGTCCAGGAATCGGATGCCCAGCAGGAGAAGAACGCGGAGCATGAGCCATTATACGGTTCCCCCGGCTGATTCTCCGAGTCGGCCACTGCCGGTCGGGCAGGCCACTTGGAGGTGTTGCGCTGATCAACGGGAGCGTACCCGGTCAGACGGTTCAGTAGTCGCGCCGCGACCAGAATCAAGGGCAGATTCCTTATCGACTAGCTGCAAGGATTCGGCGAATGCTCGGCCCGTGTCACGAGCGCGTCCGCCTTCGCTCCGAACGGTTCCAGCGATATCGCTCAGGCGTGAGTCCAATCGATCTTCAACGACACGGCTTTGAGGGTCTTTCATTTGCATTCTTCCTGACCTCATTGAAAACGCAACGAATAGAGGTCGGCGTCGGTCATGACGAACCTCAGGCGCACGGGCATTCCGGCGAGGCGCCGGAGCTGATCCTGGTCCCGGCCATTGGCCCGGCGCCAGCGGGCCGTACCCTCAATCTCGTCTCCCCAGATGGGGATCGAGTCCTGGAGGGCGAATCCGGCCAGCGGCCTCCCGCCCGCATCCTGAATCTCCACTTGAATGCTTCCTGCAGCCGCCGTGGCGTAGTTCAAAACCAGGTTCTTCCCTTGGAAGACCAGGGGCCGCGTCGTGAACTCGCCGCCGGGATGGCCCGCGCTCACCGAGACGAACCCGTCGAGCCGCAGGCTCATCCGCCGGACGTGGACGCTGGGATAGGTGTAGTGCCGGGTCACGTACAACGAGATCTCGTCGTCCGCGCTCCGGATGATTCCGCGGCCCACGAAGTTGGTCCGGTGGATCCAGTTGCGCCGTTCCCGTCCGGGCCGGATGAAGGCTTCCACGAAACGATTCCAGTGCACGCCGTCGCGGCTGCTCATGAAGACCCCCTCCGAGAGTCCCGGCCGCTCGGCGGCGCTCGGGTAGTCGTAGTGCTGGGGGCTCCGCCAGGGCACATACCGCTTGGGAAAGGCCACGTAGATGTGCGGCGCGCGAAAATAGGGGACCGTGGCGTTGGTGTACAGGTGTTCCTGAGGGGCGTCGCCGTAGTCCACCCACTCGCCCTCGGTCCACTGAATGAAGTCCTTCGAGGTGGCGTACTTGAGCGAGCGCACCCCGTGGGCGAAGTCCCGGTAGAGCGCCACGTAATGGCCGCGGACTCCGTCCCAGAAGGCCACGTTGTGGGAATCGAAATACCCGTCGGTGATGACCGGTTCCGGAGCCATCCAGGTCCAGTTCATGGCGTCGGAGGACTGGAGCGGAACCAGTCCCCTCAGCTTGCCCGAGTGGGGTGGGGCGCCGGGGACCCGGTGGAAACCGATCCCCTTGTACCGCGCCGATTCGGGCGCTTCGGGGTTCTCGTCGCGGAACGGATTGAACTTGGTGGCGCCCCCCAGATCCAGGATGTTGTTGTCCCGGGACCCCTGGAACTCCACCTGGCCGAGATGGGGCCGGGTCCAGTGGATGCCGTCCCGGCTCTCGGCGTAGCAACTCACTTTCGGGTGCGAGGGAACGATCTTCTCACCCGGATGCAGTTCCTCCCGGATGAGGTAATCTTCGTGGGCGCTGCCCCGATAGTACATGCGGTAGACGTCGCCGTCCTTGAAGACGGCGACGTGGCCCGGCGTATTGCCCTCCCAGGGCTGGTCGAACCGGAAAACCTTCTCCCGGGGCTGAGGTTGCCCCAGCTCCAGCTCCACACCGTCCATGGCGTCGATGAGATGACGGTCCACGAAGAGTTCCAGGCGGCTCCCGATGTCCAGGACCTCCGGGGTGGTTCCTTGCGCTTGGGACGCCAGGGCGCCGGGTCCGTTGAACACGCCGGCGGCCGCCAGCAAAGTCCAGAGCAGCAATCGAGTGGAGAGTTTCTTCATGGGTTGGAATTCTACATGCGGCGGCGTCTCCCTTCTCGTATTCTTTGCCCGGAGGAGCGCGATGGTCCGATGCCTGGGTAGATCCTGGAATTCATTTCGACGGCGGTCCGCTGCCTGCGGAGTCTGGATGGCCGTCTTCGCCGTGGCGTTGGCGTCAGAGCCGCCCTCCGAACCCATCGATCTGGGTTCGCGCCTGGAACCCCTGGTGGATCGATACCTGATCCGGTCGCTCTCCGGCGGCGCCCGCCTGCAGCTCCACAAGCCCCAACGCCGGGAGGTGGTCCTGGTGCACGATGCTCCCTGGGAGGGCAACCTCACCGCCCATCACACCCTGTTCCGGGACGGCGACGTCTACCGCATGTACTACGGGGGCCGGCACTACCAGCCGGGCCGGAAGGTCCGGCACGTGTTGGTCTGCTACGCCGAGAGCCGGGACGGCATCCACTGGACACGCCCCAACCTGGGGCAGTTCGAGTACGAAGGGTCCCGCGCCAACAACATCGTCTGGATGGACGACCCCTGGGCCGACTCGGAACAGCGGAATCCCATGGGGGTCTTCAAGGACACCAACCCCGATGCCTCTCCCGACGCCCGGTACAAGTCGATCGCCCGGGGGGACGACGGCGTCTACGCCCTGAAGTCGCCCGACGGTATCCACTGGTCCCTCCTGGCCAAGGAGCCGGTGATTCCCAAGGGAGACATGTCCCTCGATTCCCAGAACCTGGCTTTCTGGGACAGCCTGAGGGGGCGCTACGTCTGCTATCTTCGGAGTGGACGCACCCATCCCACGGGGCAGCGCGTCCGCGACGTCAAGACCGCCGTCTCCCGCGACTTTCTGACCTGGTCCGAGCCCGTGTTCCTGCAGTATCCGGGAGCGCCGGTGGAGCATCTCTACACGAACCAGATCCGCCCGTATGACCGCGCACCGCACATCTACCTGGGTTTCCCCAAGCGGTTCCTGCCCGAAAGAGATGGAGACGGGCCATTCCCGGGAGTCTCCGACGGAGTCTTCATGAGCAGCCGGGACGGTGTTCGTTTCCACCGCTGGGGCGAAGCCGTGATCCGCCCCGGGCTTCAGCCGGAGCGATGGGTCACCCGCAACAACATGATCGGCTGGGGAATCCTCACACTTCCCTCATCCGTAGCGGGTGAACCGGACGAGCTCTCCATCTATGCCGCGGAAGGCTACTACTCGGGGCCGGCCAGCCGCCTGCGCCGGTACACCTACCGGCTGGACGGCTTCGTGTCGGTGCAGGCGCCCCTGGCCGGCGGTGAAATGACCACTCGCCTCATCCGCTTCAACGGCTCGCGCCTGATCCTGAACTATTCGACGTCGGCCGCCGGAAGCATCCGGGTCGAGATCCAGGACGAGGCAGGCAAGCCGATTCCCGGCTGTTCGCTGCGGGATTCCCGGGAGCTTTTCGGCGACTCGGTGGAACAGGTGGTGAGCTGGACGCGGACTCGCGATCTCAGCGCTCTGTCCGCCACACCCGTGCGCCTGCGGTTTGTCCTGAAGGACGCCGATCTCTACTCCATCCGGTTTCTTCGCTGATTTCGACCGGGCCGCTGCACCGACGTCTTTACGGGACCTCCTCGCCCTTCATTCCGGCAGTTCCATTGGAGGCAGAGCCGGATGGGCGGCGCGCGGATGGGTGCAGTAGACGATCATCCGGGGCGCGCGGGCATCCTCGAGACGGCTTCGGTCAAGGAACTAATCCTGGAATTGAAAGGCATACAGCTTCACGTCCCGGAGTTTCCAGCGCAGGCGCACCGGTTTTCCCGAAAGTTCCGAGAGATCGGATCCCTTCTGCCAGGTCACGAGACGCCGAACCGAATTCCCGCCCAGCGCCTGCGACTCCTCCAGGGTGTAGCCCGGGATCGGTTCGCCTTCCGGGTCCAGGAGCGCGACCTGGACCGACCCGCCGGCTCCCGCGTCCATGTTCAACTCGAGACGGTTGCCCTGGAAACGGATCGGCCGGCTGATAATCTCTCCCCCGCGATAGTCCGCGTCGGCAGACACGAATCCGTCGAGCCTCAGGACCAGCCGGCTGATCACCCCGTTGCCTCCCTCCTCCAGTGCGTCCCGGTCGCCGTGGGTGTAGTCGAATCCCACGTAGTACATCCACAACTCGTCGCCGCGGCGCAGCATGCCCCGGCCCATGTACATGTGACCGCTGTCATGGGACCCGTCCCGTCCTCGCCGCACGAAGGGACTCCGGGAGGGGCGCGTAAAGTGGACACCGTCGCGGCTCACTGCCAGTTGAATGTCCATGGGGCCGTCGTTGCGCCGCGCCGACTCGCCGACGAAGTGGTAATAGGCGCTGGGAAAGACGAAATAGGTCCGATCGGCGTACGGGTAGCGGATTGCGGCGGAGTTGTAGAAGTCGGCGTCCCGGGGGTCCCCCGCGTCCATGGCCAGGACGACCTTGGCTTCAGGCCACCGGTCCAGGCGATCGGTGGTCATGCGCCAGATCTTCCGGCCCTTCCTCACGCCGGTGGGGAGATCGGGCCGAACCAGCGCGCCCTGGGAATCGAAGTGGCCGATGTACTTGGTGTAGGCGACGTATCGACCGATGACCGGGTCCCAGAAAGCGACGTCGTGGGTGTCGCTGATCTGGCACGTGGCCGGTCTTCCGTACAGTGGCTTGAAGCTGAATCCGTCGGCGGACGCGTAGACCCAGGATCCGGCTCCGGCGACCCGGTCCTCGAGCATTGCCACGCGGTTTCTCCCAAAGTACTTGTAACGCTCCTCCGGCGGGGCGTTGGGGTCGATGAACACGCTTCCCGGAGCCGTCGGGATCGAGATGTTGTTCCGCTTGGAGCCCCGAAACGCGTACGCGCCCACGATGGGCTTGCGCCAGTCGATGCCGTCGTCCGATTCGGCATAGCAGACGAGCCGGTAGGGGAGCTGATCCTCCGGTTGCCGGTCGTACATGGCGTCATACCACATCCGGTATTTCCCCCGGTCCTCCATGACGGTGCAGGGATACGCCATGCGGAGCGCCTCCCAGGGACGGTCCGGATCGGGCACGAGATTCCGCTCCCGGGTCTTGTGAGGCGGGTTCACGGTCAGCCGGACACCATTCCAGGATGCGACGAACAAGTCGTCGATGAAGAGTTGTTTCTTCGACCCCACGTCGATGACGGTCCCAACCGAAGAAGGTTTCGCGTAACCGGGAAGGAAACACAGAAGCAGCCATGGAACCAGGCTGTAGACCGTCCGACTCATGGTTTTGCTTGTACGGGACACGTCCAGGCTCTTGGCGCGAGACGCCGTCCAGTGTACCGTTCGGACTGAGATTTTGCCCATGACTTCAGAACCTCGATCCAGCCCGGGGAGCCCTGCTTCCGCCAGGAGCCGGTCCCGGCGGGAGGTCTTGAAGACGGCCGCGGCCTTGACCGGCGCCGCCCTGGGGGCCCCGTCGCTGCTCCGGGGTCGGGAGAGACGGCCCAATGTGCTGCTCATCATTGCCGACGACCTGGCTGCCTGGATGACCGGCTGCTACGGCAACCGGGTGATCTGGACGCCCCACATCGATCGTCTGGCGGCCGGCGGCACCCGGTTCGAGAACGGATTCGTCTGTACCCCCATCTGCTCTCCCAGCCGGGCCACGCTGATGACGGGTCGGATTCCGCCCCAGACCGGGATCCACGACTGGCTCACGCCGCGGCCCATCGCCAATCCGCCTCAGGGACAGGCGCGGCTTCCCCGGAGCTGGCGAGACGAGATCTTCATCTCCGACCTCCTGAAGGAGGAGGGATACAGTTGCGGCTACAGCGGCAAGTGGCACCTGGGCGAAAACGGCAGGCCCCAGCATGGATACGGGTTCTGGTATACGCAGGACCGCCCCAACCTGAACCGGAACCCCAACATGTTCCGAGGCACGGAGCCGGTGTCTGAGAAAGGCTACATCGCCGACCTCATCCACCAGGAGGGGATCCGTTTTCTGGAGCAGGTGCGGGACCGGCGCGAGCCGTGGTTTCTCACCCTGTCCCACTTCAATCCGCACACGCCGTACGCAGGCCATCCCCAGAAGTACTACGACCTGTATGCCCAAGAGGACTTCGAGTCGGTGGGCTTCGAGCCCAAGCGGCGCGACGCCCTGCGGGAGGCGGAATTGATGGACGATCCGGTCGCCAACATGCGGGGCGCCGCCGCCTCCACCACCGCCCTCGACGACCGGATCGGCTGGATGCTGGACTACCTCGACGACAACGGCCTGGCCGAAAACACACTGGTCCTGTTCGTGGGCGACAACGGCTACCTGCACGGCCGCCACGGCCTCTGGAGCAAGGGAGAGGCGGCTTGGCCGCCGGTCATGTACGAGGAGGTTCTGCAGGTTCCCACCTTGTGGCGCTGGCCGGGAAGGATCGAGTCGGGCGCGGTGCGCCGGGAACTGGTGAGCTTTTACGACATTCTGCCCACCCTCTGCGACCTGCTGGGCATTCGACTGCCGCGGGAGGGCAACTACTGCGGCCGGAGGTGCGGGCCCTTGCTGCGGGGACGGCGTCCGGCGGGCTGGGTGGACCGGGTCTACGCCTACCTGGGCAACACCTACTGCGTCCGGGAGCCCCGTTACAAGTACGTGATGCGCAACCAGGGGTTCGGTCCCAACGAGCTGTGGGATCTGGCGACCGACCCCACGGAACACCGCAACCGGATCGGCGACCCGGCTCTGGCCGGAGTCACGGACCGGTTGCGTGGAGAACTGGTCACCTGGCTGCGGCGGCATGGAGAGAAGTGGGCCGTTCTGCCCTTCGAGAAAGGCAGGGTTTGAGAATGATTCGAGAGCCGCGTGGACTCCGATGGGTAGTTTGTCTGCTTCTGCTGGGTTTGGCGGGAGCGTGCCGGCCGCCGTCCCGCCTGGACCGGACGTCTTCCCGTTCGGGCCAGCCAGGCGCCAGGCTCATTCTCTACAGCGGCTTCGACAGCCTGGGCAAGAGCGAAGGCTGGCACAGCTACGACTACGACGGCGGTGTCGAGAGCGGTTCCGATGTCTTCCATCCGGTGAGTTGGGAACCCAAGGGAGGCGCCTTCGGTTCCGGATTCATCTGGACCGACGACTCCCGCTGGAGAATCGACACCCCGGAGCAGCCCAATTCCATTCTGGCGCTGATCTTCTACCGCCGGTGGGTGGGAGGCCCCAAGCTGGATCTGCGCGGAGCGCGGATTTCCGTGAACCTGCGGGGAGACGACCTGGACCTCAAAGGCGCCCAGTGCTACTTCTGGGCTCACATCGGGAACAACCGCTGGCACTTCACGGACCATCCCATACTCATCTCCCAGGGGACCTGGGGAAGGCGCCATACCTTCGTCCTGGAGAACGACGAGTCCAAGTGGACCCGCACCTGGGCTTGGACCGGTCCGGCCAGCCTGGACCGGGTGCTGAGGGAATGCGTGAGCTACGGCTTCTCCTTCATCGGGTTTCCCGAAGGAGAAGAGGTGACGGGCCGGTTGTCCATGGACGTTCTCCGGATCGAGGCCCGGGTCGCCGACATGCGGTGAACCGAATCGGGTCGCGCCGCGCCCGGCGGAAGGAACCCGCTACCGTTCTTTCATGACCGACCCGTAACCGTAGACGAGTCCCTTCACGGCGGGATCCTTCTCGAACGCTTCCATGAGGCACTTGCGGACCTCGGGCGTCTGCGAGCCCCTTCCGTAGGCGGGATGGCGGAAGCTCATGCGGAAACCGCCGGGAGCCAGGTAGAGGCCGACTCCGAAACGGTTGCAGAGCGGACCGTAGCTCAGCCGAACGGCGTCCTCGATGGCCGGCAGGCCCATGTCCTCTTCCTGGTTCTGGATGTACCCCATGGCTCTCTGGGTGCGGTTGGGGTAACGGGCCCTCTCGTTGGTGATATGGCCCACCACCAGGGAGTCGATGATCCCCTCGCTGATCCACCGCCGCCACTGCAGCTTCATGTTGCCGAAGGGAGGCCCGATGTAGTCTCCCTGAGCCACGCCGATGGAAAGGGTCTGCCGCTTGGCGCGGAGGTGCTCCTTCACCTCGCTGAGAAACTGGGTCAGGTACTCGCCCCGGAGCTCCCTCCACTTCTCCAGGTCGAAGCTGGCCTGGAGAATGTTCCTGCCGTATCTGCGCTGAAACTCCTTGACGATGGGTTCGTTGTACCCGAACTGGTCGGCGTGTTCGGCGGGCGGCGAGTGCGAGCGCACGCTGAGGAAGACGCCGTCGAAATCCAGAGGATCGGAGAAAGCGCGGATCACCTTCAGCATGTAGGCCCTCACCTCGGGGTAGGCGTACTCCATGACGCCCCAGTGGTGCTTGCGCTGATTGGCGGTCAGAGACCGGTCGGCGGAGAGGAACTGCGGGTTCTCCCGGGTGAAATGCGATTGCCACGAAAAGAAATCGGAGTCGCTGTAGAGAACGTGCTCCGGGCATCCCTCGTCGAAGATGGTGATCCACATGTCGACCTTCATGCCCTGCTCGTGGATGGCCTTGACGGCGACTTCCAGCAGCCCCTGCTCCCAGGCCTGTTTGGTGGTCTTCAACCACTCTTGAATGTAGGCGTTGTTGTAACTGGGTTTGATGTGGTGAAAGAGGAGCACCCGGAAGTCGTCGGCCCGGAACAGGACCCGGTCCACTCCCCGCTCCTTCCAGATCCGGGCCGCCTCGACCACCTTCTCGGGGGTGTCGAGCTGCGCGGTGCCCTCCCCCTTGTGTTGCCAGATGACGTCGCCCCAACTCAGGATCATGAGCTTCTCCTTGGCCTGGAGCGGCAGGGAGAGAATGAGGAAGGGAACGGCGATCGATAGTGTCCTGTTGATCATGTCTTGATTCCAGCCTTGGTTTTACCCGGTATGCCGCAGAGAGAGGAGACGGCTACCAGTCGACGATGGATCCGTCGTCCTTATCGTAAATGGTCCGGGACTCGCGGGGTTCGCCGACCCTGGCCATCAACTTGTCCTCGTCGATGGTGATGCCGAGGCCCGGACCCGCCGGCAGCGGGCGATGACCGTTTTTGACAGGAGCCAGCGGTTCAGCCAGCAGGTCATGCTCCATGTCCCCGCGCTCCTGGATCAGGAAGTTGGGGATGCAACCCGCAATCTGGAGGCTGGCGGCCAGCGACACCGGGCCGTTGGGATTGTGGGGAGCCAGGGGAGAGTAGTACGACTCGGCCATTCCGGCGATGAGCCTGAGCTCGGTGATGCCGCCCGCGTAGCAGACGTCCGGCTGCAGGATGTAGGCGGCGCGCTTTTCCAGGATCTCGCGGAATCCCCACTTGGTGAAGATGCGCTCTCCCGTCGCCAGCGGGATATGGGTCTTGGCGGCGATTTCGGCCATCACGTCCACGTTGAGCGGCTGCACCACTTCCTCGTAGAACCAGGGATTGTAGGGTTCCAGCGCCTTGACCAGCAACATGGCTGTCGGCGGCTGAACGGCGCCGTGGAAGTCGACACCGATGTCGACGCCGTCCCCGTACTTTTCGCGCAACGCCCGGAAGTTCTCCACGACGGCGTCCACGAATCTCTGACCTTCGATGTATTTGATCGCCTGGCGTCCCATGGCGTTCGGACCGACTTTGATGGCGTTGACGCCGGTCTCCTCATTGACCTTGCCGTAAACGCGGACGCGGTCCCGGGTGGGTCCCCCCAGCAGTTTGTACACCGGGACGCCGTAGACCTTCCCCTTGATGTCCCAGAGCGCCTGATCGATCCCGCTCAGGATCGCCGTCTTGATGGGGCCCCCGCGGTAGAAGGCGCCGCGGTGGATGGCCTGCCAATGGTGCACGACGCGGCACGGGTCCTGGCCCACCAGGTAGTCGCCCACCTCCAGAGCCCCGGCGGCGCACGCCTTGGCGTCATCCTTGAGCATTTCGCCCCAGCCCACGATCCCGGCGTCGGTGGACACCTTGACGAAGACCCAGGTGTTGGTCAGCACGAAGGTCTCGATCTTGGTGACCTTGATCTTGTCGTTGGGACCGACGGCCGCGGCGCTGGTGCGCCGGGCGGTAAAGAGGGCGTCGAGTCCGAACATGGTGCCCGCGGCGGCTCCAAGGCGAAGCCAGTAACGACGATTCATCTTGGTTTGGCGATGTTAGCACGGGAGCGGAGCGGCGGCATCCCTGCCGCCGAATTGGAGGGGCGATTTCTAGTCGCCCCGTGTCTCCAGGAGCGGCGTCCTCCCGGGCGCCGACTGGGAAGGGCGTCTGGAGCGGCGACTTTCTAGTCGCCGACTGGGAAGGAGCGCCTTTTAGGCGCCCGGTCGGGTGCCCACGGGCACGATAGTCCCTCCTGCACACCCCGCCACCTCTCCAACAACCGCTCACGAGATCTTATACTCACCCGACGAACAAGAAAGGCAGACCAACCATGAGCATCTACGAACAACTCGCCGTGAAAAAACGCATCAACGCCGCCGCCAACGGGACCTCCATCGGCGGGTCCATCATGCTCCCGGAGGTGGTGGCGGCGATGCAGGAGGCCGGCCGGTCCCACGTCAGCATCCCGGAACTCCTGGAAAAGGCGGGGAGCCGGATCGCCGAACTGGCAGGAGTCGAAGCTTGCGCCATCACCAACGGAGCGGCCGCCGGCGTCGCGGTCTCGGTGGCCGCGTGCATGACGGGATCGAGCAACGCCCGGATCCACCAGTTGCCCGGCACGGACGGGATGAAGGACGAGGTCATCGTCCAGCGGATGCAGATCAACTTCTACGAGCTCATGATCCGGCTGACGGGAGCCCGGATCGTCCCCGTCGGTCTGGCCAATCGAACCTATCCCTGGCACCTGGAGCCGGCCTTCACCCCTCAGACGGCCGCGGTCGTCCACTTTCCGGCCTATTCTCCCCCCACCGATCTCCCCATCGATCAAGTCATCGAGCTGGCGCATGACCGCGGGGTCCCGGTGATCGTGGACGCCGCCGCCGAGTTCCCTCCCTTTTCGATCCTGAGTCACTACTGGAAGCTGGGAGCCGACCTCACCATATTCAGCGGCGGCAAGGGACTGCGGGGACCCCAATCCTCCGGTCTGATCCTGGGGCGAAAAGACCTGGTGGAGGCCTGCGCCATGAACGGCAGCCCCAACCACGGCGTCGGCCGTCCCATGAAGGTGGGAAAGGAGGAGATCGCGGGTCTCCTGACCGCCGTGGAGCTCTGGTCCGATCCCAAATTCGAGCGAAAGATGTACGACCGTTGGGAACAGCGTTCCGGCTCCATGATCGAGACCCTGTCCCAGGTTCCGGGTGTCCGCGCCAGGAAGGGAGATTCGCCTCCCGCATCCACGGGCTTGGCCGTGCATCCCGACGGCCTGCCCTTCACGCTCGTGGAGTGGGACTCCCGACGGGTCGCCAAGACCGCGGGACAAGTGATGGCGGAGTTGTGGGAAGGAGACCCCAGCATCATCGTGGCGGAGACCCCGTCCGGCATCCTCCTCAATCCGGCCACCCTGGAACCGGGTGAAGCGGAGATCGTGGCGCAACGGGTGGCCGCTGTCTTGACGGCGTAGACCGGGATCAGGCTCGGCCCTGGCCGGTGTAGGGAGACGGTTCCCGGCGCGTGGACCAGGTGAGTCCGCGGACTCTCTCCGGGTCCCGGTTGGGAAAGACGAAGCTCAGCAACCACGCCGTCCCCAGGCTGGCCGCGGTGGAGGATGGGATGATCCAGGTGAAGCCCATCCCCTGGGCGGCCAGCCGCTGCGCGAACTCCGTCCCCAGCCAACCACCCACCATGTCGACGGCCGAAGGCCCAAGGTAGCGAAGCAGTTCTCCCGAGTAGGCGACGGCGAGCGCTGAAACGACACCCACCAGGGCCGCGGGCCAGACCGCCCGGCTGCCGGCCCGGGGGATCAACATGCCGGCCAGGAACAATCCTCCCAACCCGCCTGCCAGCGAGTTGAAGGTCTTGGGGAGGATCGTCGGGATGTCGGCGGTGCCGGTCAGCCGGTCGAAGAATACTGCGAACAGGGTGACGGCCAGTCCCACGACGACCGTGATGACACGGGCCTGGGCCACGTGGTTTTCCGTCTTCCGCCGGCGCAGCCGGCCGAAGTCCACGGTGGCCACGGTGGCGAAGGAGTTGACGCCCGAGTCGATGGTGGACATGGAGGCGGCCAGAAGGGCGGCGAAGATGGCGCCTGCGAGTCCGGCGGGAATGCGGGTGGCGACGAAGTAGGGAAAGATGCCGTCGCGGTCCTTGCCGCTGGCCGGGTCCAGGTCCGGAGGGAGCGTTCCGGCGCCCTGGGTGAAGTAGTAGATCAGGCTGGCGCCGATGACCGTGAGCAGCACCAGCAGCAGGACGTCTACGGCGGCGCTGGTGACGTAGCTGCGCTTGGCCGCCCTCATGTCCACCGTCGAGAAGTAGCGCTGCATGATGGTCTGGTTGGCGGTGTGGGACATCAGGGTCCAGAGGCAGCCTCCCAGGATGAGGGTGACCACGGTGGCCGGAATGGTGGGGTCCAATGACGCCAGAGGGATGCTCTCGTTGTCCCTGGCGTTCACGGCCTGAATCCAGTCCAGCGGCCCCGACCCTGTGGACATGGCCACGTACCCGATGGCGAACAGGCCGCCCCCCACCAGCAGGGCGACCTGGATCACGTCGGTCCAGATCACGGCCCGGATCCCGCCCATCATGGTGTAGAGGGTGGCGACGGTCCCCACACTGACGATGATGAGCACCAGGGGCAGCCCGGTGGCGACGGCCAGCGCCCGGGCGGAGAGGAGCACGATCACGCCCATGTAGATGGTCATGAACAGGAGGAACATGGTGGCTCCGAGAAGCCGCACCGAGAGGTTGAACCGGTGTTCCAGGTACTCGTAGGCGGTGGTGAAGCGGAATCGGACGAAGAAGGGGATGGTGACGAACAGAACCAGCACGATGGTGATACCGATGCCCACCAGCGTGTTCAGGAAGATGGCGAAGCCGAAGCGCCAGACCACCCCCGGGGTCCCCAGGTAGGCGACGCTGGAGAGCAGAGTGGCGATCAGGCTCACCCCGACGGCAAACCAGGGCATGCGGCGGCCGCCCAGGAAATACTCCTCGTCGCTGTGCTGCCGCTTGGACAGCCTCCAGCCCAGCATCATCATGCCCACGAGGTAGGCGATCAGGATCAGGTGATCGACGAGGTGGAGTCTCACCAGGAGTTCTCCCCGCCTGACGCCGGCCTGCAGGACAATCTTCTCGGATGCGTTCGCATGGGATTGAAACAGGCTTGGAATCTATCCTGGAGGGACGATCTGTCCGGCTCGGTCCATGAGATCATACCCCGACCCCGGTTTGGGATCACGCCGCAGCAGGGGACGGAAGCGGACGGTATTCCCGGCTGGTCCGGTCGCGAGCCGGCCATCAGTTCCGGAGTACCAGTTCCGAACATTACCAGTGGGCGAAGGACTCCCGGACTCGACGTCCAGCATGGTAAGTCACTATCGTATTCGGTATGAAGACCACGATTTCATCCGAGGGACACATCGTGTTGCCGGCCGAGTTCCGGAAACAGGACCAAATCGAGCCCGGTCAGGAGTTCGACGTCGAGCGTTTGGATCGAGGTGTGTATCGATTCGTTCGGCGGACGAAACCACCGAACGAGGGTCTGGTCGACTGGTTGCTCAGTTGTCCCGAGAAAGGGTTCTTCACTCCCATCGCTTCCGAATCGACGGACACTCTGTCCGGTACGTTCTGTTTGCAGGAGACACGACCGAATGCCTGAAAGACGACGCCGAGGCATCCGCTACGCTCACACCAACCTGGTCGCCGATGATTGGAGAGCGATGGTGAAATTCTACGTGGAGGTCTTCGACTGCCGTCAGGTGGGGACGGAACGGGATCGGCAGGGAGCGCACATCGACGCCCTCACCGGTCTCGAGGGAGTCCACATGGAGGGCGTCCATCTGAAGCTTCCCGGATATGGCGAAGGCGGCCCCACGCTTGAGATCTTCCAATTCGACGAGAATGCCCGGCGCCCGGCCCCGGCCGTCAACCGGCCCGGCTTCGCCCATATCGCCTTTCAGGTGGACGACCTGGAAAAGAAGCGCCTTCAAGTGCTGGAGTGGGGAGGTGCGGATCTGGGGAGCGTGACCACCCTGGACATCCGGGAAGAGGGCCGGCTCACCCTCATCTACATGACCGACCCGGAAGGCAACATCGTCGAGCTCCAGTACTGGCACTAGCCCGCGTGCCGGGACCGGGGCGCTCCGGAAGCCCCTACATCACGGATTTCAGCAGCTTCGGAGTGACGAACCAGGTCAGGCTCCCCTCGTCCCAACGGACGTTCCCCCAACGGTCCCACGGCAGGTCGATCCGGGCCATGGCCGCGGTGGGGAATCTCATCTGGCCTCTCCCGATGAGCCGGCCGGCCAGCGAGGAACAGGTGGGTTGGTGTCCGGCCACCAGCAGGCGCGAATCGGTATCGGAGCAGCCGCGGATGATCTCCAGCACCTCGTCCGCGGTGGTGTCGTACAGATCGCCCGTGGCTTCCAGGGGACAGGGCCATTCGCCGGCTTGGGCGGCCAGTTCCACGGTCTGCCACGCCCGGACGGCGGAGGAGGAGATCACCCGGTCCGGGACCTGGCCCAAGCGGGCGAGGAAACGTCCCATCCGTTTGGCGGCGGCGATGCCCCGCCGCGCCAGCGGACGATCGTGGTCAAACCGGTACGCGGCGTTCCAATCCGATTTGGCGTGCCGAAAAATGAGCAGTTGTTTCATGACGGGCTGAATCCTGTCATTATCCGAAGTACAGCCAGTTTACTACGGCCCCTCGTCAAGCGTGCAACCCAGGAAGAGTGGAGATCGTTCCTGGTCTCGGGAACCGACCCTCGGAGCCTTCCCAACAAGAGCCGGAGACCTCTCGGAGCCGTCGCCGCCAGGCGAATTCGGAAAGGGATGAGTCCGCCGAGTGGTGGCGCCCGCCGTTCGCGCTCACGAGAAACGGAGCGTGTAGCCGCCTGAACGGAGATACGCCGTCTCTTCATCCAGGTCGGCGCCCGTGAGGGGATGCCGCCGCAGCCAACCGGCGGGAAACTCCACGGTCACTCGCTTCTCCTCGACGCGAAGCCGAGGTTCAGGCAAGGGGATCGAGAACCGGCTGCGATGCAGCAAGGCCGAAAGCCGGAGCAGGATGGCCAGCCGTTCGGCGCTGGAACGCTGCTGTGCCGGCAACTGCTTGAACACCGAAACCGGGAACTTCCGGCGGTGCGCGCGGACCAGCGTGGCCAGCAGCTTTTGCTCCTCCCGGGAAAAGCCCAGCAGGTCGGATTGGGCAATGATGTACTCGCCGTGCTTGTGGTAGTGATGGTGGGCGATGTCGAGTCCGATCTCGTGCAACTGGGCCGCCCAGGAGAGCAACAGCCGGGCTTCCTTGGTGTCCAGTTCCCAGCTTTGGGCGGTCTGGTTCAGGAAGTCCAGCGCCGTGGTCCGGATCCGCTCGGCGTGGGGCCGGTCCACGTGGTAGCGCTCGGACAAGGAGTCGACGGTCTGGCCGCGGACGTCCTCTTCGCGGATGCGCCCCACCAGGTCGTAGAGGAGGCCCTCTCGAAGCGCGCCGTCGGCCGAGCGCATGCGATCGACCCCCAGCGATTCGAACGCCGCCATGAGCACGACCAGTCCGCCGGGGAAGACGCCGCGGCGCGCCCGGCGCAGTCCGTTGAAGCGCAGCTTGCCGGCGGCGCCGGTTTTGAGGACGGCGTCTCTGAGGCGCCTGAGACTCTTGGGGGTGATCCCGCCGCGGCTCCAGCCGGCGTTCCGGACCACGGCCTGGATGGTGCGGACGGTGCCCGAAGCTCCCAGGGCCTCGTCCCAATCGAAATCCCGGTAGCGTGCCTGGACCGATTCGAATTCCTGGAGCGCCGCCAGCTCCGCTTGCTGCCAGCGATGGGAAGTAATTTCGCCATCGGCGAAGTAGGTGCGGCTCATGGAGACACAGCCGAGAAAGAGGCTCTCCATCCGGACGGCGTCGAAGGATTCTCCGGCGATCAGCTCGGTGCTGCCGCCACCGATGTCCACCACCAGCTTGCGTCCGGCCGGACTGGCCAGGCCGTGGACGACTCCCTGGTAGATGAGGCGGGCCTCCTCGATACCGGAGATGGTCTCGATGGGGTGGCCCAGGGCGGCTTCGGCCTGGATCAGAAAATCCTGAGCGTCGTGAGCGCTCCGGAAGGTGTTGGTTCCCACGGCGCGGACTCTTTCGGGCGCCATGTACATCACCCGCTGGCCGAAGCGCCTCAGGCAGTCCAGGGCTCGAAGCCGGGCGTCGCCGGAGAGGCGCCTGGAGGAGTCGAGTCCCGCTGCCAACTGGACCATCTCCCGCAGCCGGTCCAGGACCAGGACGTCTCCCGTTCGGGCGCGCGCCACGATCATGTGGAAGCTGTTGGATCCCAGGTCCACGGCGGCCACCGAATGCCGGTCGAGGGTTTCCATAAGTGATTGATAATAGGAGAGCATGAAAATCTGGCAAGTAGGGGCACCCCTTGTGGGTGCCCTTTCCCTTGCGGGTGCCCTCTTTGGTTTTTGCACCGCGAGGGCGGCCACAAGGGTCGCCCCTGCGGACCGGGAGAGAAAATTGGGAAAGTCCGGTGTCCCGTTCTCTTGAAGAACTCGGGTTGGTTGTGGTCCAATTTATGGAAACTTCACAATGTCAGCAGTTTCTGGAACTTCGTCCTCGGCCCGGTCCCGCATGGCAGTCAATTCCCCGGAAGCCTATCTCAACCGCGAACTGAGCTGGCTGGGCTTCGCCAGCCGCGTGGTCGCCCTGGTGGAGAATCGCGAACTTCCCCTCCTGGAGCGAGTCAAATTCGCCGGAATCGCCGGCATGCTCCATGACGAGTTCTTCATGAAGCGGATCAGCGGGTTGAAGCGCCAGATCCGAAATCGTTCCAAGAAAACCACCATCGACGGCCGCTCGCCCGAAACCGTGTTCCGGGCCTGCCAGATCGAACTGCGGAATCAGTCCAGGAGGCTGGGCGAGACGCTGTTGGGGGATCTGGGCCCGGCCATGGCCGCCGAGGGAGTCGGCATCGTCGATTACGATCGGTTGCAGAAGTCGCAGAGACAACACCTGCGGGAGTATTTCCAAGATACGGTGATGCCGATCCTGACGCCGCTGGCCGTGGACCCGGAGCACCCCTTCCCCTTCATCAGCAACCTGGGACTGAATCTGGCGATCCTTTTCACCGATGACGATGGACGCGAGCGTTTCGTCCGGATCAAGGTGCCGGACAATCGTCCCCGGTGGGTGCCGCTCCCGGACGGCTCGGGTTTCACGCCCTTGGAGCAGGTGATCGCCGGGAACATCGACCTGTTGTACCCGGAGATCCCTCCGCTGGGAATCTACGCCTTCCGCGTGACCAGGGGCAGTTCGGGAGATCCGGACCGGTTCCGGGACCTGTTGGAGGACGAGTCCCAGGCGCCGGGGAGCATCATTCAGCAAGTGAGCGGCGAGCTGAAGGCCCGGCGCTTCGCGGGCGCGGTGCGGCTCCAAGTGAATCCGGACATGCCCGCAAAGCTCGCCAAGTGGCTGATCCGGCAGTTGGAGTTGGAGTCCGCTGATCTCTATCCCACCAGGCAACTGCTCAGGCTCAGCGACCTGGCCGAATTCAATCCGGGCAATTGTGAGAACCTCCGATTCGCGCCTCACCGGCCCATGACGCATCCCCGCCTGCGCCGCCTGGAATATGGCCGGCCCGCCGTCATATTCAACGAGATCGGCCTCGGAGACATCCTCCTTCATCATCCCTATCACAGCTTCGACTCGTCGGTCCTGAAGTTCATCGAGGCCGCCGCCGTCGATCCGGACGTCTTGGCCATCAAGCTGACCATCTACCGGACCAGCGGAGATTCGCCCATCGTCAAGGCGCTGGCCGAAGCCGCCCGTCGAGGGAAACAGGTGGCGGTGCTGGTGGAGGTCACGGCCCGGTTCGACGAGGCTCCCAACATCGCCTGGGGGAAGTACCTGGAGAACGAGGGCGTCCACGTGGCCTACGGCGTGGAGCGGCTCAAGACCCACGTCAAGCTGGCCCTGGTGCTTCGAGAAGAAGAGCAGGGAAGGATCCGCCACTACGCCCACGTGGGAACGGGCAACTACCATACGGGAACGGCGAAAGTGTACGAGGACGTGGGGATCCTGACCTCCGACCCGGAGATCTGCCGCGACATCGCGGCGGTCTTCAACGCGCTGACGGGAAAGACGCCGCACACCGGGTACTCGCAGATGATCGTCGCGCCGGTGGCCATGCGAAAGCGATTCAATCAGCTCATCCGGCGCGAAGCCAAACATGCGTCCGCCGGCAGACCCTGCGGCATCCACGCCAAGATGAATCAACTCCAGGACGCGGGAATCATTCGGGAGCTCTACAAGGCGGGCCAGGCCGGAGTGCCCGTTACCCTGAACATTCGGGGACTCTGCTGCCTCAGGCCCGGAGTCCCGGGGCTGTCCGAGAACATTCGGGTGTTCAGCGTCCTGGGGCGCTTTCTGGAGCACAGCCGGATTTACCGTTTCGTCAACGGCGGCGATCCCGAATACTTCCTCGGGTCCGCGGACTGGATGAAGCGGAACCTGAAGAAAAGGGTGGAGACCGTCGTGCCGGTTCGGAACCCGGACCTGAAGCAGGAGCTGGAAGAGATCCTGGGGGTCTACGAGAGCGACAATGCGTCGGCGTGGGACTGCCGGCCGGACGGAACGTACGTGGGACGTTCGCCTGAACCTGGACAGCCGGCGCGAGCGGCCCAGGAAGTCTTCATTGAGCGGGCCGGAACGACATCTCAACCGGGCAACAGGAAACCCGGACGTCGATCGAGCAGAATGACGCTTCGGCGAATCTGAGAAGCCTTCGCACAAGAGGATGACCGGGCGGCGCGTCGCCTCCCCGAATCGACCCCAACAAAGCCCGGGTCACCGGCCCCTTTGCCGCCCGGATCGTCGATGATCGGGAATTCGAGAGCCTGAAAGTGATCAGGTTGGATTGATGGCGACACACATCCCCATTCTCCAGTCTGCCGAGACCATCTATGCGGCGTGACGGCGCCAAGGTGGTTCCGGTGCCCGGAATCGCCGTTTTCACCGACACTCTGGACCAGGTGAACGGCGTGTCCAACACGTACCAATACCTGGCCGCCTACTGCCGGCGGCGAAAGATCGACCTGGACTTCTACACCTACGGTTCCCGGACCTCCCTGGAGAAACAGGGTTCGGTCCGGATCTATCGTTACCGGCCCCGGCTCCCCGTTCGCTACTACGCGGGGCTGGTCTTCGATCTCTGGACGCCGCGAGGGAACCTCCTGGAGGATTGCCGCGAGGGAGGATACGACCTGATTCACGCGGCGACCCCGGGATCCATGGGCCTCAACGCTCTGGCGGCCGCCAAGAGACTGCGGCTTCCCCTGGTGGGCGTGTACCACACGGCTCTGCCCGAGTACGTGGGAACCCGGAGACGGAGTCTCATGACGAGGCTGGGTCTTCCCTCCGGTCTCCTGGAGCAGTTCACGCTGGAGGGTTGCTGGAAGTTCGTCGAGTGGTACTACCGGCATTGCCAAAAGGTCCTGGCTCCGTCCCGCAGCATCGCCCGAATCCTGGGACGGCGGATCCGTGTCCCCATGGACCGCTTCTCCCGCGGCGTCGACACGCGGAAATTCAGTCCGGAACATCGCCGGGAGCCCTCCCGGACGACCGTCCTCTACGTGGGCCGGGTGTCGGTGGAAAAGAACCTCCCGTTGCTGGCGCGGATTTTCCGGCGGCGCGGGGATGCCTGTCTGCAGGTAGTGGGAGACGGACCGTTTCGCAAACGCATGGAGCAGGAAGCGCCGAATGCGAATTTCACCGGATTCCTGACCGGACTCGAACTGAGCCGGGCCTACGCGTCGGCGGATCTGTTCGCTTTCCCCTCGGAGACGGACACCTTCGGCAACGTGGTCCTGGAGGCCATGAGCTCGGGCCTGCCCGTCGTCGTCACCGACAAGATGGGTCCCCGGGAGCTGGTCGATCATGGTTCCAACGGTTTCGTCGCCTCCAATGACCAGGAGTTCGAGCTCTACCTGAATCGACTGATCCAGGATGAGGGGTTGCGAGAGAGCATGGGCGCCCGATCGCGGGAGTTGGCGCTGGAGCGAACCTGGGACGCGGTCTTCGGATCGCTGTTCGACTGCTACCGGGAAGTCGTCCAGGGGCATCGGGAACGAGTGGCGCAGTCGTAGAGGCTGCGCGAAATTCATTTCAAATCGGAGGTTCGGCATGGGGTCAACACTGGGGACAAGTCCGGCCGGCGAGTGGTCCGGAAGATGCGTCTGGCCGGAGCGATGCCGTGATCGTCCGGCAGGTGATGGGTCTGGCCTCTGGCCTTCTCGCCGTACGACGCGCAAGCCGGGGCCGGCTCACACGTCCGAAAGGAGCTCCACCTGTCCGGTGCTGTCGCCGATGCGCTCGGCCGGCACTCCCAACTGGCTCAGCACCGTCATGTAGAGGTTGGTCAGCGGAGTCCCCTCCGCGAACCGGACGTGGCGGCCGCCCTTGAGCCGTCCCGCGCCTCCACCGGCCACCAGAATGGGCAGGTTGCGGGGCGTGTGCAGGTCGCTGTCGCTCATGCCGCTTCCGTAGAGGAGGGTCACCTGGTCCAGCAGTGAGCCGTCCCCTTCCGGGGTGGATCGCAGCTTCTCCAGGAAATAGGCGAACATCCGCATGTGGAGAATGCTGACCCGGGTCAGTTTCTCCAGCTTTTCCGGATCGTACTGGTGGTGGGAGAGCGGGTGGTGCGGGTCCGGGACGCCGATCTCGGGATAGGTCCGCTGGCTCAGTTCCCGGCCCATCATGAAGGTGATGACGCGGGTGAGGTCCGACCGGTAGGCCAGGACCTGGAGGTCGATCATCAGCTTGGCGTGCTCTTCGAAGCTGCCGGGGATCCCGGCGGGACGTTCCAGCACCGCCGCCTGCCTGCCCGATTGGGTTTCCGCGATCTGGATCCTCCGCTCCACGTCCCGCACCGCGTCCAGGTATTCGGCGAGCTTGTTGCGGTCGCCGGCGCCGATCCGCGCCTGCAGCCGGGACGCTTTCCGGGTGACCGAGTCGAGAATGCTCCGTTTGGTCCGGATCCGGCGGAGCCGCTCGGCCGGGTCGGTGCTCTCCTGGTCGCCGAAGAGGCGCTCGAAGACCGCGCGCGGGTTGTTCTCCGTGGGGAGAGGAGTGGTCGAATTCCGCCACGAGAGGGTGTTGATGTAGGCGCAACTGTAGCCGACGTCGCAGGCCCCCGACAGGCCGGTCGCCTCCAGGGCCAGTTCCAAGGAAGCCAGTTGGGTGTGTTGCCCGTACTGCGCCGCCGCGATCTGGTCGAGCGAAACCCCGGCTTCGACTCCCGCCCCTTCCGTCGGTTTCACGTGCACGCCGGTCAGGAACGCTCCGCCGATGCGGCCATGTCCACCGGCGGGTTCGCCGGGCAGCGACACGGCCGGCTCGTTGTCGAGTCCGGTCAGCACCAGCAGGCGGTCCCGGAACGGAGTCAACGGTTTCAGGATCGGGGTCAGTTCGAAGTCGGCCCCTCCGGCGGCGGGAGTCCAATTCTCCATCACCGCCCCGTGAGGCACGTAGACCACTCCCAGCCGGTTGGCCGGCGGGTTCGCCACGGCGGAGCCGGCGGACAGGGCCGGCGCCATGCTGTCCAGCAAGGGCAGTCCGATGGCGGCGCCCAGGCCGCGGAGGAACGTGCGGCGGGGCAGTGAAAGCTTGCGGATGATCCTCATGGTGCGGACCTTTTCATCCGAAACGGCCGGCTCTTGACGATGCCCAGGATCAGCGCCGACCAGCGATAGTTGGACGGCGCCGCTTCCCTCATGATCTCACGGATGGCCGGCATGTCATAGTGTTCGACGCCGCGGCCCACGGCATAGGTGAGGAGCTTGCCGGTCAGAGTCTGGATGAACTCCCGCCGGCGGTTCAGAATCACGCTCCGGAGGTCGGCCGGACCGCGGATCGTGGTCCCGTCCGGCAGGGTGGCCAGGGGATCGATAGGCACGCCGTCCTGGCTCCGGTCCCGCCACCGGCCGATGGCATCGAAGTTCTCCAGAGCGAAACCGAGGGGATCCATCAGGCGGTGGCAACTGGAGCAGGCCGGGTTCCTGGAATGCTGCTCCATGCGCTGCCGGAGCGAGGCGGGACGCGCCGCCTCTCCATGTTCGGGCAACTCCGGAACGTCGGCCGGCGGCGGAGGAACCCTGGTTCCGAGAATATTCTCCAGCAGCCATTTGCCCCTCAGCACCGGCGACGTGCGAGTGGCGTACGAAGTGACGGTCAGGACGCTGCCCTGGCCCAACAGGCCCCGGCGGCGCCCGTCGTCCAGGTCCACCCTCCGGAACCGGTTCCCGTAGACGTGGGGGATTCCGTAGTGCCGGGCCAGGCGTTCGTTGACGAAGGTGTAGCCGGCGTCCAGCAACTCGGTCACGCTCCGGTCCTGGACCAGTTGACTCTCCAGAAACAGCTCCGTCTCCCGCCGGAGCGCCTCGCGCAGATTGTCGTCCCACTCCGGGTACCGGTTCTCGTCCGGCGTGACGGCCCGGAGGTTCCGGAGATGCAGCCATTGGCTTGCGAAGCTCGTCACCAGAGTCCCGGAGCGGGGGTCGGCGAGCATCCTCCGCGTCTGGTCTTCCAGGACAGGGGGATCGCCCAGCTTTCCGGCAATCGCGGCCTCGAGCAGCTCCTCGTCGGGAACGCTGCTCCAGAGGAAGAAGGACAAGCGGGAAGCCAGATCCAGGTCGCGGAGTTTGAAGGCGGTTGACGGCGCCGCCGCCGGAGGGTCCCGCTCCACCCGGAACAGGAACTCGGGATCGACCAGGATCCTTTCCAGCGCCGTCCGGATGCCGGCGTCGAAGTCCCCTCGGCTTCGGCCCTCCCGGTAGAACCCGAGCAAGGGATCGACGTCGCCGTTCGTCACCGGGCGGCGGAAGGCGCGGCGGGCCAGGTTGGCCAGGATCCGCCGGGCGCAGTCCAACTTGTCGGATTCTTCCGCCGAGAGCGGACGGCAGATGAAAATCTGTCTACGACTTGGAGTGTCCCCGGGCCCCTCGGCCTGAAAGGGTCCGTCGATCCGGAGGCTGCGCACTCCCCAATCGGAATGGCCGCCTCGCAGGCTGCCCACGGGCAGCCGCGCCGGGCCCAATCCTTCGGGCGCCGGCGCTCTCCGGAGGAACGAGACCCCGACCGACCGGGTCCCCGCCTCGACCGGAAAACGGACGGTCAAGTCCGGCGTCGCCGGTTGACCGTACGACGAGCGCCGATCCTGGCCTTCCAACTGAATGAGCCGGAGCCGCTTCCCGTCCAGTCGGACGTCCAGTTGCCGGGGCCGGCTGGTCCGGCGCCGTTGCAGCGAGATCGTCAGCACGTACTCGCCGTCGAGCGGGAAATGGTGTCGAATCGCCAGTCCTCCGCCGGAACCGAACGGGAGTTCCTCGCTCATGCGGCCGGACTGCACCGCCAGAGGCGAAGGCGTGTAGGTGGCGGCTGCCGGTTGCATCGTGGCGTCGCCGACGGCGAGCCGGCTGATCTTCCGGGCCGCCGAAAGGTATCTTTCCAAGAGCAGTGGAGAGAAGGAGAGGGAATCGGCGATGTTGTCGAAACCGAACGCCGGATCGTCGGGCGGCAACAGCGATGGGCCGTCGATCTCCAGCGCCAGCAGGTCCCGAACGGCGTTGGCGTATTGGGTCCGGGTGAGGCGGTAGGTGGCCGGACGTCCCGGGTTGGGATCGGCCTCCGCAGCCCGGTCGAGCGCCGATTCCAGCCAGGAACTGAACGCCGAACGTTCCTCCGCCGGAGGCCGCGGCATCCCCTCCGGCGGCATCGCACCGGATCTGAGTTGGCGAACCACCTTCTCCCAGACCGGGGCGTCGTCACCGACCCGGGCCAGGTCCGGATGATCGAGCTCGACTCCCGCGGTCTTGAGTTGCCGGTTGTGACAGCCGGCGCAGTAGCGGTCCAGGAGCGTCCGGTATGGGTTCAGCGACGGTGGGGCAGGGGGGGGAATTTGCTGTTGGAGTCCGGCGCCGGGACTCTTGAAGACACCTTTGCCCGCCGCGTGGAATTGAGGGGCCCCGGCCAGGGAGACTCCCAGACAGGCGGCGATCATCCTGGAATTCATAAATTCGCGACCGGCTCTTTTCAAAGTATTATGGCGACGGCCCGCGATGGCCCGCAAGCGCATGGCAAGGGTCCGGCTGGGATGAGATTCAAACCGATCAGCAACCGTGGCTCCCGTTTCCCTGGGCCGCCTGTCGGATCGGCGTTCCGTTCCCTCGGTCTTTCCGTTCTGGTGTTCCTGGTGCCGCTGCCCGATATGACGGAGGCGGCCGGCCGGATCTCCCCGAATCGACTGGTGGAGGCCGCCAGGTCGGGGAACGGTGAGGCTTTGCGGTCTCTGCTGGCCGCGCATGTGGACGTGAATCAGCGTCAGGCCGATGGCGCCACGGCCCTGCATTGGGCGGCCCACCGGGATGACCTGGACGACGCAGTGCTGCTCATCGACGCCGGCGCCGACGTGAAGGCTTCCAACGATCTTGGAGTCCAACCCCTCTGGCTGGCCTGCATCAACGGGAGCGCCCCCATGGTGAGGGTTCTGCTTGGAGCCGGCGCCGATCCCAACGCCGCTCCCTCCAGCGGCGAGACTCCTCTCATGCATGCGGCCCGAAGCGGTTCGTTGGACGCGGTCAAGCACCTGCTGCTGAATGGCGCGGAAGTGAACGCCAAGACTCCCGTGGAAGAGCAGACGGCGCTGATGTGGGCGCTGGCGGAGAAACATGCGGAGGTCTCCCGCACCCTGATCGAGCATGGCGCAGAAGTTTCCGCACGTTCCAGGTTCGGCTTCACGCCTCTGCTGTTTGCCGCTCGCGCCGGAGACCTCGACGGCGCCCGAGCCTTGTTGGCGGCGGGAGTGGACCCGAACGAGACGGCTTCTCGCGGTGAAAGTGCGCTGGTGGTGGCGACCGTCCGCGGCCATGTGCCCTTGGCTCTCTGGCTGCTCGAGCAGGGGGCGGACCCGAACGCCGACGGTTTGGGATACACGGCCCTGCACTGGGCCGCAGGTTCCTGGGAAACCGAGATGACCGGTCCCAAGGGGATCGTGGCGCGCCCCGGCCACGAGTGGGGCGCCATGCGAGGCCTGCAGGAGGGCAAGCTGGAACTGATTCACGCGCTGTTGGCGCGGGGAGCGGACCCCGATGCCCGGCTCCTGAAGCATCCCCCGCGGTTCGGCTACACGGCCGACCGGCAACGGCCGGCGGGGGCGACTCCCTTCCTGCTGGCGGCCATGGCCGGAGACACAGGCGTCATGCAGGTTCTGGCGAAGGCGGGCGCCTCTCCCCTACTGGCGGCCGGCGACGGGACGACGCCGCTGATGGCGGCGGCGGGTGTGGGTCGAAACCTGACCGAGAGCCGGGTGACTGAAGAACAGTCGCTGCGGGCGGTCCGGCTCGCCCTGGAGCGGGGAGCCGACGTGAATGCCGCCAACCAGGCCGGGGACACGGCTCTCCACGGCGGCGCCCGCATCAAGTCCCCCGCCGTGGTGCAACTGCTGGTTGACCACGGCGCCGAGGTGAACGTGAGCAACCGGGAGGGACACACGCCGCTGTTCGTGGCCCGGCACTATTTCCATCCCGGTTCTCCACCGCTCCCGGTCGAAAGCGAGACCGCGGATCTGCTGCGCCGGCTGGGGGCCGAAGAAAAATTCTCAGAGGGGGTTACGGAATAGAAGGAAATTGCGAAAGGGGGGACTCGAACCCCCACGGGGAGTAACCCCACCAGATCCTAAATCTGGCGCGTCTGCCAATTCCGCCACTTTCGCTTTGCCGGGAACATTCTAACGCAAGCGCGCCATCCGCAGAGGGCGTGCCTGCTGCCAGCGGAACACCGTGTGATATTCTCCAATTCTCGGTCGTGGCGGGGCATGGCGCAGTCTGGTAGCGCGCCTGCTTTGGGAGCAGGAAGTCGGGGGTTCAAATCCCTCTGCCCCGACCATTCTCCCGTGGTAGGTCCCGTTTCCCGGAGTTGAGCGTCCAACGGCCCGACCTCATCGGCGTGCCAGCCGCGCGTATCTCAGGTGACATCGCCGTAGGAAGATGATCGTAAGACCTGCTTCTTTCCTGTTCTGCGTGTCTCTTTTCACCCACTGGGCGCTGCAGGCGGGCCCGGCCGCCGGGAAAGGGATTCCGGAACCGGCTGGAAAGTCTCGCCTCGTCCATGTCGGTCAGCGAGTCGGAGGCTGGGGCCGCATGGAGGCCCTCTTGCTCCACGACCATCGGGTGGTCGCCCGGTCCCAGGGCCTGGAGCGTGTCATGGGAAAGGTCGGGAAGCATCCCGGCAACCCGATCCTCGTGGCCGATCGTCCCTGGGAGGCCGGTTCCGTCGGGTACGCCTGCGTCTTCTATGACGGCGAGGAGAAGCTCTACAAGATGTGGTACGAGTCCCGCCTCAACCCGGGGCAGCTCCGGGGCCCCAACCTGGAGCAGGGACGGTGCCTGTACGCTACCTCCAAAGATGGACTGGTCTGGGAGAAGCCGATCCTGGGAATCGTCGAAAGCCACGGTTCCCGGGAGAACAACATCGTCTTCGCCGGTCCGGAGGGGGCTCGCAACAAGGTCTACTGGGTCATCAAGGATCGAGCCGACCCGGACCCGGCCAGACGCTACAAGATGATGTTCCACCTCTGGGACTTTCGGGGCCGCGGCGTGGGGATCGCCTACTCGGCGGACGGCCTGCACTGGAAGACGGACACCCGGGTGAACCTCCACGGGGGATTCGACACCCACAACATCTTCTTCTGGGACGACCGGGTGGGACAGTATGTGGGCTACTTCCGCACCCGCATGCTGGGGCGGCGCTTCATCGCCCGCGCCACAAGTCCCGATGCCTTCCACTGGTCTCATCCCGTGAGCGTGCATGGACCCGACGAAGACGATCCCCGAGACTTCGACCTTTACACGCCCGGCGTCTTCAAATACAGCCGCGCCTCGGATACCTATGTCCTCTACACCGCGGCCTTCGATCGGGCCGGTGACCGGCTCTTCGGTCAGTTGGCCGTCAGCCGGGATGGAATCGACTGGCACCGGTTTCGTGCCCCTTTCCTTCCATTGGGTTTGGAGGGGGAGTGGGACGCCGGTTCCATCTACCCGTCGCCGTCGGAGGTCTCCATCGGAAGCCACACCGCCGTCTACTACCGGGGGGACCATATCGGCCACGGCGCCGGAGGCCGGCCCGGAATCGGTGTGGCGTTTCTGGACCAGGGAGGATTCGTCGCCTGGGAGGCCGCGACTCGGGGGACTCTCACGACCCATCCTCTGGCAGTCGGCGGGCATAGGGAGACCCTCTACGTGAACGGGGATGCTTCCGGAGGATCGATCCAAGCCGAGTTGCTCGATTCGGACGGGGAGGTCGTTCGAGGCTATTCGAGGCAGGAGAGCGTTCCCATCGTCGAAAAGGGTTCGAAACTGTTGGTCCAGTGGAGGGGAAAGCCCAGTCTGGGCGACGCCGTGCTGCAACCCTTCCGGCTCAAGCTGTATCTGGAACGGGCGCGAGTCTATGGCCTCGGGTCCACCCGGCCTTGACCGGTCGATCATGTAGCCTGGACGGAGACCGGGAACGGGAACGGATTGCGGGCGGCTGCCGGCAGCGGAACCCGCGGGAGGGAGTTTTGAAGGTCGATCTCGAGAATCAGGTGGCCTTGGTCACCGGAGGGGCCAACGGCATCGGGCAGGCCATTGCCACGCTTCTGGCAACCAACGCCGCTCGCGTGGCCATCGTGGATATCGATTTGGATGCGGCTGAAAAAACGGCGGCCGGGATCCGGGAATCCGGAGGAGAGGCGCTGTCCATCAAGGGGGACGTGAGCCGTTTCGGGCAGATGGAACGGGCCGTCGACCGGATCGTGAAGGAGTGGGGCAAGCTCTCGATACTCATCAACAACGCCGGTATCAACACCCTGGGCGGGCGAGTGCCCATACACGAGTTCCAGGAGGAAGACTGGAACCGGATCCTGGAGGTGGACCTGACCGGCGTCTACGTCACCAGCAAGGCCGCGGTCCCGGCCCTGATCCGCAACCGTGGCGGGCGCATCGTGAACATCTCATCCGTCGCCGGCCTGGTGCCCTTGCGCCTGCAGAGCGCGTTCGTCGCGGCCAAGGCGGGCGTGGTCAATCTGACCCGCTCCATGGCCTTGGAACTGGGGCCTCAAGGCATCCTGGTCAACGCGGTGGCGCCCGGTTCCACACTGACTCGGGGAACGAAGAGGCTCTTCTACGGCGCCGATGGGGTCTACACGGAGAACGCCGCGAGCCTGCTGGCCCATATTCCCCTGGGACGCCCGGCCGAAACCCGGGAAATCGCTTATTCGGTGCTCTTCCTGGTTTCGCCGGAGGCGAGCTACGTCAACGGAGCGGTCCTGACGGTCGATGGGGGGTGGACCGCCGGATATATGCGAGATTGGTGATGTCGCAGCAGCGACGGAGCGGTGACAGATGGCCGATTCGTGGTTCCGCTCCACGTGGTCTTTGGCGTCGGCGTTCGTCACGCCGAGACCTCCTGCTTCATACGGAACCCCATGAGGCAACGATGATATGCACCACTTGAAGGATTACAAGGGATTTGCCGATGCCCGCATCGAGTTGCTCCAACCGTTCAGTTTGCTGATTGGGCCGAACGGATCGGGCAAGAGCAACGTCATCGAGGCCGTCGAACTGTTGTCCTTCGTTGCGAGTGGCCGCCCGTTACATGAGATCGGCGATGTCGGGAGAGGAGGTAACGGACTCCAGGTGCGTGGCGGGCTGCAGAGTTGCGGCCGCATGGGAAGAGATCGATTTGTCCTCGGTTTCGTAGCGCGTGCCAAGTTCGAATACGAGCAGGAGTTACTTGATTTTCGGGTTGAGATCTGTACACGGCCCCGCCCGCGAATTGCCGAAGAGTGGCTTGTGATCGGCAACCGGACACTTTATGAGACCCTGCCAACGCAGCAAGACTCGCCATCGTATGGCATCAAGGTCAGATACGACAATTTCGCACGGGGCGGTATAAAGCCGCAAGCCCGAGTGTCGTCCAGACGATCGATGCTGTCACAGTACCAGGAATTTTCAACCTCAAATAAAAGACTCAAGAGTTGTCTTCGCCTGGTAAGGATCGTGATGGCGCACTTGCAGGCACCCTTCGTTTTTGATCCGAACCCCAAGCGGATGCGGAACTACGAGCGAGTTGGAGACAGCATTTTGAAATGGGACGGCTCCAATCTCTCGGCGGTGTTGTATGGACTCAGTGAGGGAGATGACGATCAGCGTGCGACCTTGAATCGGCTTCTTGATGGCGTCAGCCAATTGCCGGACGAGCCTTTCGTAAAGTTTGATTTCACACGGACTGATCTTGGAGATGTGATCTTCAGCTTGCGCGAGAGCTCGGGATACACCGTCGATGCGCGTGTCCTGTCGGATGGGACCCTCCGAATATTGGCCATTCTCACAGCATTCGAGACCGTTTCCGAGGGTTCTCGCATCGTTGTGGAAGAATTTGACAACGGACTGCACCCCAGCCGGGTTGGAGTTCTCACGGAGGCCATTGCGAAGGTCGCAGAGAAACGTAATTTGAAAGTATTGGTGACCACTCACAACCCTGCAACCATGAATTTTCTCACACGGGAGCAACTGGAAGGCGTGGTCCTGTGCACCTGGGACGCCGAAAAAGGATCGGCCAACCTGGTTCGGCTCGACCGATTGGCAAGGTACGACGAGCTGCTGGAACGTGGTCGTCTCGGTGATTTGGTGGCTCGCCGAGCGATCGAGCAGCATCTCGTGCCGGACTTCGAGGAACGGCAGCGGAACAAGGTTATGAAATGGCTGGAGGATGTGTCGTGACGACCATCCCAGTCTACGGTGGACTCTGTTCTCATCGACGAGGCAAACCGTCTGCGCCGGGAAACGTATCGGGGGCTTGCGTGGCGGGTGCATATCTGGACCAAAGACAGGCGCTTGAAGGCGCGAGAGCCGGACAGGGAGCCCAAGCCGTTTCTGGGTTGAGAAAGTGTCTGTCGTCGAATTGACCCGCGGAACGAAGAAGTTCTTCTACGGCGCCGACGGGTCTACACGGAGAACGCTGCGAGCCTGTTGGCCCATATTCCTCTGGGACGTCCAGCCGAGACCCGGGAAATCGCCTGGTCGGTGCTCTTCCTGGTTTCGCCGGAAGCGAGCTACGTCAACGGAGCGGTCCTGACGGTCGATGGGGGGGTGGACCACCGGATATACTCGAGACTGGTAGTTGAACAACAGTTACGGAGAAATTGCAGATGGCCAAGATCACCGAGTTCCGGGGATATGAGGGGGAGCCGCCGATTCCGAAGCCGGACGAATTGGTGGAGCCCAACATCGTCACCGTGCAGGACGGCGTTCCCGTCAAATACCCGGGTTGCGAGGGAATCGGTGTCCGTGTGGTGCACCCGTCCAATCCCAGGGCCCCGGCCGAGAACATGGGAATGGTCATGTTCTTCGTCCCGCCCCACGTGGTCCTGGGGGTGGGCAGCCACCACACCGAGGAATGCTACGTCATCCTCAAAGGGCAGGGGACCATGACCCTGGCCGGGAAACAGGTCCCGGTGGGCCCGGGCACCTTCATTCATCTGCCCCCATGGTGCGAGCACGGCGTCGAGAATACGGGAGATGAGACCATGGAGATTCTCATCTGCACCTCGCCTCCCAATCCCTGACCCGCATTCATCAGTAGAAGAACTCCTGGAGGAAGTAATCATGAAGGTTCTGGAACATGTGGCAATTGTGGCGGACGATCCCGAGAACCTGGCGGACTGGTACTGCGAGACCCTTGGTTTCGAGCTCCTGTCAAAGGGGACCGTCGTGCTCGGTGATACGGAGATCGACTATCACTTTCTGGGCCTGTCGGGTGGCGCACTGCTCGAGATCCTGAACTCCAACGGGAAGGCCCGGACCCGCAAAGAGGACGACGACGCCGGAATTCGGCACATCGCGTTCCTGGTGGAGGACATGGACGCCTCTTGCCGGGCTCTGCAGGAGAAGGGCGTGGAGCTCGGTGAGCCACGGGAGCTCCCGAACGGCACCATACTGGTCTTTTTCCGGGACCCGGAGGACAATATCCTGCAGCTCGTCTATCGCACCGCGCCCGTGCGGCCCTGGCTGGCGTGACGAAGCCCGTCAGGGTACGGGAATCCGCTCGCGCGCATTCGCCGGCAGGCGAACCTCAGCGTTCGGTCCAGGAGCGATAGGCGGCCAGTCCCACCAGCGCGTTGCAGGTCGTGTTGAGCCGGAGGTCCAGTGACTGGCCCGGTTTTCCGCCGCCCACGGCGTCGCCCCACCACTGCCCGTCCGGCTGCTGGCTTCCGATCAGATAGGCGGCGATCCGGCGGGCTGCCCGCCGGTAACGATCCCGGGGAGACACTTGGTGCAGCTCGGTGAGGCCCCAGAGGAACTTGTGGGATTCCACGCAGTCGTAGATCCCGTCTCTTCCGGTCAGGACGGCGTCCGTGTAGGTCCGGGCCGCGTCGAGATAGCGTTTTTTCCGGGTCAGCCGATAAAGGCGCACCAACAACACCTGGACCGGCCCCAGGCGGGCCGGCCGCTGTTTGAGCCCGTCGCGGTCCATGAAGTCCCTGCTGGTCCGTTCCAAGAGTAATTCCAGAGATCCGTCCGCGCAGCGGTTGGCCGCCAGGTACAGCCCGTCTTCTGGGTGGGGCTGAAGCTTCAACAGGTCGATGAGGAAATCACCCGCGCGCCGAGCGGCGGAAACGTGACGGGTGGAGAGAAGGCCCAGACCGGCGAACCCGGCGGTCATGGCGTGCTGGATGCCGGTGCCTGTGCTGAGGTCCGCCGCCCGGTCCACGAAGCCTCCACTTTCGGCGTCCTGATAGGCGAGGATGTCCTCGGCGAGTGGAAAGGCGATGTCGTATCGGCCGCAGATCCCGGCGCCCCAGACCAGCCAGCCCCGATCGTAGGTGTTGGTGAACCGGGACGCCTCCTGCTCCGGCGGAATCGCCAGTTGGCCGCGGTTTCCCAGGAAACGCGAGGCGAACCAATCAAGGCAGGAGGACGCCGCGTCGAAGGCGCCGTTGACCGCCAGACTCCCGGGAACCTTGTAGTAGAGCGAAGCGTGGTCGGATCCCTGGACGCTTCCCCGCTCGTCCATCAGTGATCGGAGCCAGCGGCATCCCGACTTCAGGCTTTCGGCAAATCGGCGGTCGTCCGGAAATTGGATTCGTTCCATTACTTCCAAGGATTGATGACTTCGACCCCTGTCCCGGTGAAATCATGGACGTTACGGGTCACCATTGTCATTCCGTGGACCAGTGCCGTTGCCGCGATGAGCGCGTCACGGTCAGGGCGCCGATCGGGAACGTGAAGCTTGGCGCAACGTCGTGCAATCACGGTATCCACGGGCAATACCCGGTCGAGGAACGCCGGTAAGACGTGAGTATCAAGCCAAGAGCGAAGCATCGTACCCTGGGCAGGATCTCGACGTTCAATCAACAGGATGCCCAATTCAAGCTCCAAGACCGTGATTGCTGACAGATAGAGGCTCGATGCCGGGACGCTGTTGGCCCAAGCCAGCACGTTCCTGTCGACTTCTCGGGACCTCGCCTTTCTCAATTCGGAAATGACATTGGTATCGACGAGATACATCAGGACAAGTCGGCCGGTTCGAACCATTTCCCGTCCAAGCGCGGCGGCTCGAAATCGATGTCGGCCGCGTCCGGCATGGCCAGTAGATCGACGATGGTCGCTTCTTTGTTCGTGATCTTGAGGTAGGATTCGATGGTCAAAAGGACATGGGCGGTACGGCCGCGGTCAGTGATAAAGACCGGTCCGGTTGCGGCGCAACGCTTGGCCTTACTCACGTCCCGATTGAATTCTCGACTGGTAATGGTCGTGATCCCCACAGGTTGAACCTCCTGCCTTCCCGTTGGATGTAGGTACATTACTACATATTAGGCCTCTCAGCAACTCGGCAGGGGTGGGGAGGGCGTCAGTTTCAGTCCCAGGCCTTCGGAGCGATGCCCTCGATGTGGGTTTTCACGTCAATCACGGCGGGACGGTCGGAAGCCAGCGCCTGCTCCAGGGCTCCGGCCAGCTCGCTCGGCTTGTTGACCTGGACGCCGAAGCAGCCCATGGATTCGGCGATTTTTGCGAAGTCGGCATCGGTGAGCCGCCAGAGCAGATCGGATCCCGGCTGACGCCCGCCGTAGATCCTTTCGTTGAGATCCTTCTCCTGGTTCAGCGAGGCGTTGTTGTTGATCAGCGTCACCATGCGGATGCCGTAGCGGAGCGCCGTATCCCATTCCGTCATGTGGTACCAGACACCGCCGTCTCCGGTGAAGCAGATGACGGGCCGGTCTCCGGCGGCGCACTTGGCGCCGATGGCCGCCGGAATGCCCCATCCCAGGGACCCGGCGCAGCGGATGTAGGATTGATCCGGCGACGTCAGGTCCACCAAAGTGCCGGTCCAGATGCCGGAGTGCCCGGTGTCGGACACGAGAATGGCGTCGTCCGGCAGCAGCCGCGTCAACTCCTTGCACAGCCGTTCCGGCCGCATGGGGAGCAGATCGGAGTCGACCATGGGCGCCACTTCGTCCCGCCACTCCTGGACCAGTTGGTGAACGCGGTCGATCCAGCCGGCGCGGGACCGGGTCAGCTCCGTGGAATCGACGCCTCCGCAGTGGGCCAGCATCTTGCGGAGTCCGGCCCGGGCGTCGCCCTGCATGCCCGCCGAAATGGGGAAGGACCGCCCCAGCTCCGCCGGATCGATGTCCAGTTGGACGACCCGGGTTCCGGGCCGGGGGATCCGCCAGTCGTTGGTCACCTGGCCGCCGGTGTGGCTTCCCACGAAGAAGACCAGGTCCGCTTCGGCCAGGGCCCGGTTGGCGCAGGTGCGGGAGTACTGGCCCGAAACGCCGACGGCCAGAGGGTGGTCGAAGGGGAAGGTCTCCTTGGCGTTCAGGGAGGTGATGACGGGCAGTTGAAGCCGGTCCGCGAGCTCCACTAGTTCCCGGCCCGCCCCCGAGACGGTCACGCCGCCTCCCGCCACCACGATCGGCCGGTTGGCCTCCACCAGCAGCTTGATGGCGTCGAGCACCGGCGGCAACTCCGGCTCGGGTCGAAACGGTGGAATACGGGCGAAGGGCTCTTCCACCACAATCTCCAGGTCGGCCTCCCCGCTCATTACCTCTCCGCCGAAGATTCCCCACAATTCCAGGTTGGTGGGACGAGGCGTCGCCGTCGTGGCCTCCCGAATGGCCTGGCGGAGAAAGCGGGGAAAGTGGTCCACCGCGGTCACGGCCTTGCTGTACTTGGTCACGGCAGTGAAGGGTGCCGTGTGATCCACCTCCTGGTAGGCGTTCCTGTCCTGGCGGACCTGAGGCAGCCGCCCCGTCAGGGCGAGTACGGGGGAACAGGCCAGATAGGCGTCCTGGAGTCCGGCGGCCAAATTGAGGGCGCCCACCGACTGGGCGCCGCAAACGCCGATCCCCCGGCGCACCCGGGCGTAACCGTCAGCCATGTAGGCCGCCGCCTTCTCGCCGTGGGTCATGACTCTGGTGATGCCCATGCGCTCCATTTCGGGCATGGCCTCGGGGATGACCACCGGCATGAAAAAGAAGTGAGTGACGCCGTAACCGTGGAGGGTCTCGGCCAGAAATCGGGCTCCCGTCATCGTCGCCATTGGAAAGTGTCTCCCCGAGTGCGCTATGCCGATCTCAGCCTTGGGCGCGCTTCGATCGGACGGGTTCATGGCACAGGTATGCCGGGCTCAGTTTACTATGCGCCCGTGTTCGAAGTCGCCGCGTACCACGGCTGACGCGGCTTCCCGGTGGTAACAGCCCGTGGCAAAAGT
>JAJDTT010000196.1 GCA_022827025.1 Acidobacteriota bacterium | reverse complement strand
CGCATAGTCGACCAAAGCCAGCGACCGATCAGCGGTGTTCATCATTCCTAGGATGTAGAGGTTCTCGGGGACGTGGAACTGTTCTCGGGAATAGGTGAGCTTAACCGAATAGTCTTCGCAACGCTTGTCGCGCTCGATCAGCATGAGGAGTTCGCCGAAGATCCGTGAAAGATTGCCCCGGTTGATCTCGTCAATGATAAAAACGTGGGGGACGTCAGGCTTGACCCGCGCCACCTCGCAGAAGCTGTGAAATACGCCTGGCTTAAGATCGAATCCTCCCGCTTTGGTGGGCCGGAAACCCTCGACGAAATCCTCGTAGGCGTAGGACTGGTGGAACTGAACCATCTCGATGGGACCATCGTCCTTGCGACCGATGAGGCACCAAGCGATGCGGCGGGCGATGAACGTCTTACCCGTGCCGGGTGGTCCTTGAAGTATGAGGTTCTTCCGTAACCTGATGGAGGCGAGAAGGCGGTCGAAGTTGGCACGGGGCATGAAGAGGTCTTGGTGGGCGTCGTCGCCGTCATAGTCCGGCTTGGGATCCACGTCTCCGTTAATGGAGCTGCCTTCCGAAACACGCCACCAAAGGAAATCTAATGTCCAGAGGTCAATGTCAAGCTCCCCAGCAAAATCCAACAGCAGCTCGTTTACCTTGACGTACCGCTCAGAGAATTGGTTTGTGGACGGCACAAAATCCTCCCACAGTTCAAGTTTCTGGAGTGCGGTCACAAGTTTCTTGTTGTATACGCCGTACTTATCTGGATATCGGATGAAGAGAATTGGAGTAAATGTCGCTGCTCCCAAACCTTTAACGCGCTTTCTACCGGAAGAAGGGTAAAGTTGGTCGAGACGATTCTGGAGCGGAATCGACTCATTCAAGAGGATCCCCAGCGCTTCACGCAAAGCGTCCATGTCCTTTGTTATGCTCGGTCCATGCCGATGGATTCCGTCCCAGTGATGATTGTTCTTGATCAACAGGAATTCGCGAAACTCTTCAGGCGTCAGTCGAGGAAGGTTGTCGTCAGAGAACACTTGTTGGTATCTGCTAAGGACTTTTGACTGCGCCTCAACTATCTGCGACCATTCTTCATCTTTCTCCCTATCGATGTGGTTCAGGATTCTTCGAAGGTGCTCCAAGGCCCTAGCTCGACGCGCTCCGCCTGATCGTTTGGTGTTGAGCTTCACTTTGATTCGGCCTGAACCAGCACGTTCTCGTGGTTACCAGAAAAACTCTCTAATTCCCTTGGCGATTCAAACATACCAACTTCGAATGAGACAGGTCGGCACCGGGGAATTGCCCCCGCCCGTGAGCACATGGCGTAGAATAGCACGCAGACTCGATCCCCGTAGGTTCTAGGTCGACGAGCGTCCCGGCGCAGTACCCGACCGACGGAGTACTTCTTTGCCCACTTTCCGACCAGCCGGCACGCCGGCCTCGTACTGGGCTCCCCTTGTTTTCTTTCCCAGTAGGGGGCATCCGCTGGCCAACGGCCAGATCGCGGCAGCCGTGAGGACGGAGGCCAGGCTGTCCCTTCGGTCTTCGGCTGGACTTGGGCGGAGGAAGAGGCCTAGGGAAGGCTCTGCTAGGATCGTCGCGGGCCGTTCCAGGCTTCCGGTCACCCGACGCCGGAACGGCAGGGATCCCGTGCTGTCCCGAGTGATGCGATTCCCGTCGATGCTCGCCGGCATGCTTGTTTTCGGAATCGTCCCCGCACTCGGCGCCCAGCTTCCTCCTCCCCAGCCTCCCGTGCCGCGCGGGGACCGTGCCACGCAGGACCCGTTCGCCAACGTAGGTTCCGATCGCCAAGCCGACATCGCCGCGGTGGTTCGCACCGCGTTTTTTTCGCGGAGCGCCGGACACCGGAACCGTGCGCTGCGCTTCCTGGTCGATCGGGACCGGAGAGATGTGATCCCGGCCTTCATTGCGGTGCTGCGCCTGCTGCCTGACCCGGACGGCCAGCTCCTCGATGCGCTCCAAAGCCTTGCCCGAGCCGAGATCCCGCGCGACTGGAACGCATGGATGGAGTGGCAGGAGGAGCACGCCGAGATCCGCCCGTATCGGGGGTTCGAATCCTTCAAGGCGGACGTCCTGGCGGCGGTCGACCCCAACTTCCGAGATTTCCTCTATCGCGGGGTGCGTCACGACATCCGAATCGAGGAGATCGTCTGGGGCGGGGTCAAGAAGGACGGGATCCCCGCACTGGTGAACGCGAGGCAGATCTCCGCGGCCGACGCGACCTACCTGACCGACAGGGAACTGGTCTTCGGGGTCAGCATCAACGGCGACTCGCGGGCGTATCCGCTCCGCATCCTCGACTGGCACGAGATGTTCAACGACGTTGTAGGCGGGGTCCCGGTATCACTTGCCTACTGCACCCTCTGTGGGTCGGGCATCCTCTACGACACCCGGGTCCCCAAACGCCGAAAGCCCTTCGTCTTCGGCTCTTCCGGACTGCTGTACCGGTCGAACAAGCTCATGTACGACACTGCGACACAGTCGCTCTGGAATCAGTTCACCGGGCGCCCGGTGGTTGGAAGGCTCACCGGGTCCGGCATCGAGCTCAAGATTCTGCCGGTGGTGATCGGAAGCTGGCAGGACTGGCTTGCCGCCAACCCGGGAACCACCGTACTTTCCGTCGACACCGGCTTCCAGCGTGACTATCGGCCCGGACGCCCGTACGGGGAGTACTTCGCGAGCCCCGACCTCATGTTTCCGGTGCTGGTCCGGGACCGCCGTCTCGCGGCGAAGGACCGTATCTTCGTTCTTCGGGACGGCAGGAGCGAAATGGCCTGGGCCCTCTCGCTCTTCGCGGACAACAGGGTCGTCCACGACCGCGTGGGATCCAGAGACGTGGTCCTCGTCGGGAACGCAGAGACCGAGACGGTGCGCGCCTACGAGTCGGAAGGAAGGACGTTCACAGCCGTGGAGGGGGACCAGCTCGGGCTGGAGAGCGGCGGAGCGCGCTGGACCGTGACCGAAGAGGCCCTCACCGGACCTGACGGCGAGAGCCTCACCCGACTTCCCGGCCATGTTGCCTATTGGTTTGCCTGGCAGAGCTACAAGGACGGCCGGCCGCTGCGGGTGGATTAGCGGTCCATCGTGCCCGAGCGCGAGGGGCGGTTCCCCTGTCTACCGGCACGGCGTGCCGATGGCGGCCCATGCGGTTTTCGCCCCGCCGGGCGCAGTGTTGCTTTCGCGGCGGAATCCGTTTGACCGCTGGAGAGCCTGATTGAGGGCGGCACGGACTCTCAAAGGATCAAACAGAGATCCTGTTCCGTGGAGCTGGAGACATCGTCTTGGCGAGACTGTTGCATCTGCCGGACCGGACGGCGGGGAGGAGCGCCCTCCGGCGCCCCGGTTGCCAGCCGGCAGCATTTCGCTGTCCGCACGCTGCGCTGATCCGGACGGACTCGTGTGTACACTGGGGCCGTCATGAATCGGCAATCCTGGCTCTTGATCCCGATTCTGCTCGCTTCGGCGTGCGGCCTGTCTGAAGAGACTTCCCTGAAGCCTATCCCGGACGGCCTTGTGGTGCTGACATTCGATGACGGCAACAAGTCCGACATCTCCTTCGTGGCCCCCAAGCTGAAGGAATACGGCTTCGGAGCATCCTTCTACATCACCGAAGGCCTTGGCTTCGCGGCGGACGTCGACAAGGAGCGGTACGTGTCCTGGGAAGACGTCCGGCGGCTGCATGACCTCGGATTCGAAGTCGGCAATCACACCGGCTCGCATCCCAACATGGCGAGCCTCACCAGCGCCGAAATCCACTCCAACCTCGAAGTCATCGAGCAGCGCTGCAAGGAGCGCGGCATCCCCAGGCCCACCACGTTCGTCTATCCGGGCTGGCGCAACAGCCTGCCGGTCGTCGAGGCCCTTGCTGAAAGGGGGTATGTCTTCGCACGTCGTGGAGTGAGTCCCGAGCACCCTGACGAAGGATCGGGCGCGCGCGGCCGCGCCTACGATCCGGCCGAGGACCACCCGCTGCTCATTCCGACAACCGGGTATGCCGGGCCGGAGTGGGGCTTTGATGACCTCGTCTGGGCGATCGACCAGGCGAAG
>JAJDTT010000243.1 GCA_022827025.1 Acidobacteriota bacterium | reverse complement strand
TCCGGCACGCCCTCGCCAGTGTCGTACATAACGCCCAGGTTGAATTGAGCACCGACGTGTCCCTGCTCCGCGGCCTGGCGATACCACTTCACAGCTTCGCGATCGTCCTCCGGCACGCCCTCGCCAGTATCGTACATAACGGCCAAGTTGAATTGGGCTCTGGCGCGTCCCTGCTCGGCGGCCTGACGATACCACTTCGCAGCCTCGCGAGAGTCCTCCGGCACGCCCTCGCCACGAGAGTACATAAGGCCCAGGTTGAATTGAGCTCTGGCGTGTCCCTGATCCGCAGCCTGACGATACCATTTCACGGCTTCGCGATCGTCCTCCAGCACGCCCTCGCCAGTGTCATACATAACGCCCAGGTTGAATTGAGCGCCGACGTGTCCCTGATCCGCGGCCTGGCGATACCACTTCACGGCTTCGCGATCGTCCTCCGGCACGCCCTCGCCAGTGTCGTACATAACGCCCAGGTTGAATTGGGCGCTGGCATCTCCCCGTTCAGCGGCTTCGTGATGAAGTTGCTTCACGGTTTCCGTAGTGCCTTTGGGTTTCATTATTAGGCCCTCTTCTCGATTGCCCGGTTGTCGAATGCAGCAGCATAGTCCGGAATTTTCTCTTGGCTTATTGCCGTCTCGAGATGCTTGAAGATTTTTCGAGGACTCTATTGACAACCTGAGTCATCCGCCTAAGCTCGGCAGCCGCTGACTCGGCAGCCGCTGACTCGGCGGCCGCTGACTCGACGGTCTCCGAGTCGACAGTCATTTTCTCGACAAGGCCGGTAGCCTTATCACGATGCCCTTTTATTTCTTCGACAATTTTTTGGGCATCCTCCCGGAGTCTTCGGAGTTCTGTTACACCGAAGATCCCAAAACCCACGAACAAAGCGGCAATCAAACCAAGCCAGAAATTAATGATGGAGTTGCGCTCATCCAAGAGTTCACTTCGAATTTCGTTGAAGCGACGCTCAATTCCGATCTCAATTAGACGTTCACTTCCGACTTCAATCTTTACTCGCGACTCGGTTTGCGCTGACGTTTCCTCGTTTGGGATCTTCCTGCCAGCAACGGAGTTGCGATCGGCAACCGGTGTTTCTTCTGTTTCAGGTACTCTCTCAGTGAGGGATTCAGCATTTTGCGTGAATGCGCTCGCTGGCACCGTTGCTACCATTGCCATAATGATGAACCCTGCATGAGCTATAGCTATGTGCAACCAGGGCATCGTGCATTCCAGTCGCCTCAACCGGAACTATCCTCCGACCATGGATGGACCATCCGAAAGTCCAAGCGCCGGGCTAGCGGACTGCTCCGAAACTCATCGACCTTCGCCACTAAGGGCTTCGTCATCTCTTGGAGCGCCAGTTTCCACTCACGTGTGGGGGGAACTACAGAGTGAGCTGTCGATGGCGGAGCGGAGCCGTGGATTCCGCCAGTTGGCCCCTCACGATCTGAGACCATAACTCCTTCAGGAAGATCACAGCCACCTCTTCATCCCGGATCACCTCCCGCACCCAAGGTTGGGAAAGTGGCCCTACCACCCTCATCGGAGGTTTTCTGGGAACCCATATGGAACCGATTCTTGAAAAAACCCGGAATTAGCAGAATGAAATTCCTGTAAAGTATTGAAAATATTGGTGGAGCTGATGGGATTCGAACCCACGACCCCCTGAATGCCATTCAGGTACTCTTCCAACTGAGCTACAGCCCCACGCTGAAGAGTTCGGAAACCGGACTCTAGCACGTTTGCCTCCCCGACATAAAGCGTAGGGGCACCCCTTGTGGGTGCCCGTCGCCACCCCTCACGGATCGGCTCGGGGAGGGCGACCACAAGGGTCGCCCTGCGAAGGCCTCCCCCATTCGTGGAGGTCTGACCAGGTTCTTCAGGAGAACTCCCGGCGGGGAACCGGCCTCGCCCAGCGTCTCAGGGGTAGAGGCGCTTCGCGGTCCAACCCTGGCTGGTCTTCTCGTAGAGCAGCCGATCGTTGAGGCGGAAGGAGCGTCCGGTCCAGAATTCGATGCGGTGGGGGATCACCCGGAAACCGGACCAGTACTCGGGTCTGGGAACCGTCGATCCCTGATACTTGGCCTCGCAGGCGGCGACCTCGGAGATCAGTTGGGAACGGCTGGCCAGGGGACGGGACTGCCTCGAAGCCCACGCTCCCAACTGGCTGATCCGGGAACGGGTCACCCAGTAGAGATCCGCCTCCACCGGGCTTACTTCCTGAACCGGACCCTCCACCACCGCCTGCTCCCAGTAGGGATCCCAGTAAAAACAGAGGGCGGCCCAGGAATTGGCGGCCAGTTGCTCCCCCTTGCGGCTCTCCCGGTTGGTGTAGAAGAGGAAGCCGTCCCGGCCGAAGTCCTTGAGCAGGACGGTCCGGGCCGAGGGCCGTCCCCGATCATCCGCCGTGGCCAGCGTCATGGCCGTGGGCTGGCGAATCAGCCCCTCCTCCTGCCCGCGGCGGAGCCTGCGGCCGAACTCCTGCAGCGCTTCCTGGTACAGATCTTCGCTCACGTGCTGCTCCCTGCGACCTGCACGATAGTGCCCGCCATCGGAGGATTCAAGGAACTACGAGAGGAAGGAGGTCAGGATCGAAGCAGCGGGGAGGTGCCGGGAAAAATCCAAGTTACTAGTTGCATCCCAGGCTCAATTCGTAATGGCATCCCCCGGCACGTCCCACTACTTCTTGCTTGGCCCGTTGTCTAGCAAGTCCCGTGCCGAAGTTCTGGAAAAACCTCACAAACCATTTATTTTCAACCAATTAGACAATACAAGAACGGGATCTCCGGCATAGCCCAGGTAACGAAAATCCAATATTCTGGTTCGAAGGGTTTCCGCTTTCCCCATAAACCACTAATAAAAAAGGATTTACAACATACAATAATCTGAATCTCCACGATCCGGCGCCGGATCGTCAAGGGCATGAGCGTGCCGCTCCCGTAGAGTGTAGGATGATCCGCCAGGTAAGAGAGCATGTATCTCGGCGTGGATTGCGGAACCCAGAGCCTCAAGGTCATCGCCTGGGACCCCGGCTCCGAATCGCTAATCTCGAGTTCCCAGGGCTACGACCTGATTTCCGGACTCCCTCCCGGTCACAAGGAGCAGCATCCGCAAACCTGGATCGACGCCCTGGACACATGCATGGAACGACTCGCCGGCCAGGGCTCGGACCTGTCCCGGGTGCGAGCCATCGGCGTCTCGGGGCAGCAGCACGGACTCGTGCTCCTGGACCGGTCGGACCGGGTCCTGAGGCCGGCCAAGCTCTGGAACGACACCAGCACCGGCGCCCAATGCCAACGGATTCTGGAAGCGGCCGGCGGACTCGATGCCTACCGGGCGGAGATCGGCAACAGCCTCCCTCCCGGGTTCACCGCCTCCAAGATCCTCTGGGTCAAGGAGAACGAGCCCGGCGCCTACCGCCGGGCCGTCACCATGCTCCTCCCCCACGACTACCTGAACCTGTACCTGACCGGCGAGAAGACGGCCGAAGCAGGCGACGCCTCCGGGACGGGCTACTTCCAGGTGGCCCGTAGATCCTGGTCGGACCGCGCCCTGCGATGGCTCGATCCCCAGCGCGACCTCCGCCCCTGCCTTCCCCGCCTCATCGGCGCCCGCGAGCCGGCGGGACAACTGCGATCGAGCCTGGCGCGGAAATGGGGACTCCCCGCCGGCGTCCGGGTGAGCTCGGGCGGCGGAGACAACATGATGGGCGCCATCGGCTCCGGGAACGTCTCGGGCGGCAAGGTCACCGTCAGCCTCGGAACCTCCGGTACCCTGTACGGCTACAGCTCCACTCCCGTGCTGGACCCGCAGGGCGAGATCGCGGCCTTCTGCGACAGCACCGGCGGCTGGCTGCCGCTGGCCTGCACCATGAACGTGACGGTGGCCACCGAGATGGTCCGGGCCGGGTTCTCGTTCGACACCCTGGAAGAGTTCAACCGCCGGATCGAGGAGGTTCCTCCCGGCTCCGAGGGGTTGATCCTGCTCCCCTACCTGGAGGGGGAGCGAATGCCCAACGTCCCCGAGGGGACCGGCGTGCTGCTGGGTGTGCGCCCCCGGACCGCCCGGCCCGGCCACCTGGCCCGGGCCAGCATGGAGGGCGTCACTCTGGGACTCCGCTACGGGCTGGACCGCCTCCGGGAGCTGGGCGCCCGGCCCGGCGAGATCCGGCTCATCGGAGGGGGGTCCAGGAGCCGGGTCTGGCGGCAGATCGCGGCCGACGTCTTCGGATGTCCGGTGGTCTGCCTGATCCAGGAGGAAGGACCGGCCGTCGGAGCCGCGCTGCAGGCCGCTTGGTGCCGCGAGGAGGAGAGTCTCGAGACCTGGGTGGACCGGTTCGTCCGGCTGGATGAATCCACCCGCCGGACGCCGTCCCGGTCCGGACAGGAACTCTACGAGCAGGTCTATTCCGTGTACCGGAAGCTGAGCGACACGCTCGTCGACAGCCCCGTCTTCGCCGGCCACCGGCAACTGATCGACAGAAAGGACTGATCCATGAACGGCGACTATCGACCGACCCCGCAGGACAAGTTCAGCTTCGGACTCTGGACGGTGGGCAATCCGGGCCGCGACCCCTTCGGAGGCCCGACCCGGCCGTCCATTCCTCCGCACCGCCTAGTCCGGCTGCTGGGAGAAGAGGGAGCCTACGGCGTCAACTTCCACGACAACGACCTGATCCCCATCGACGCCACGCCCCGGGAGAGAGCCCGGATCCTGACGGACTTCAGGCAGGCCATGGCCGACTACAACGTCTGCGTTCCCATGGCCACCACCAATCTCTTCAGCGAGCCGGTCTTCAAGGACGGGGCCTTCACGTCCCATGACGCGGACGTGCGCGCCTACGCGCTGCAGAAGACCATGCGGGCCATCGACCTGGGGGTCGAGCTGGGCGCCCGGGTCTACGTCTTCTGGGGAGGCCGGGAGGGGGCCGAGGTGGACGCGGCCAAGGACGCCTCGGAAGCCATCAAACGCATGCGGGAGTGCCTCAACTTCCTCATCGGCTACGTCAAGGACAACGGCTACGACCTGAAGTTCGCCCTGGAGGCCAAGCCCAACGAGCCCCGGGGCGACATCTACTTCGCCACCACCGGAGCCATGCTGGCGTTCACCTACACCCTGGACGATCCCGAAATGGTGGGCGTCAATCCGGAGCTGGCCCACGAGCACATGGCCGGATTGAACTTCTACCACGCGGTGGCCCAGGCCTGGGAGGCCGGGAAGTTGTTCCACATCGACCTCAACGACCAGAAGCCGAACCGCTTCGACCAGGACCTGCGGTTCGGGTCCGAGGGGCTGAAGGCGGCCTTCTTCCTGGTCAAGTTCCTGGAGGACGTGGGGTATTCCGGCCCGCGGCACTTCGACGCCCACGCCTACCGGACCGAGGACGAGGAGGGAGTCCGGGATTTCGCCGCCGGCTGCATGCGCACCTACCTGATCTTGAAGGAGAAGGCGCGGCGTTTCGCCGAAGACCCGGAGATCCGGGAGATCCTGGCGGAACTGCGGGAGAGGGGCTCACTGGTCCCGGCCGCCGATCTCCGGAACTATACGCCGGAAACCGCCCGGAACATCCTCGACGCCCCGCTGGACCGCCACCGCCTGGCGCGGCGGAAGCTGCGGCACGAACGCCTGGACCAGTTGACGGTGGACCTGCTTCTGGGGGTCCGTTGACGGGAAGTCAGTGATTCCGGCCTCGATTCCGGCTCACTTGAAGCGGAAGGAATAGAGGTCCGCGTCCTTCATCACGAAACGGAGCCGCACCGGGCTCCCGGCGATCCGGCGGAAGGGGCGATCCGACGTTCCCTTGGAATGGGTTCGCACCCACGTCACCTTCCCCTCGATCTCGTCTCCCCAGATCAGGGGAGATTCTTCCAGGGCGAAACCGGCCAACGGATTCCCCGCCAGGTCCTGGACCTCCAGGCGGATGCTTCCCGCGGCCGAGGTGGAGTAGTTCAGGTACAGGTTGTCTCCCTGGAACAGGATGGGCTTCGTCACCAGCTCGCCGCTGCCGTAACCGGCATGGACGGACACGAATCCGTCGGTCCTCAGGACCATCCGCTCCAGGTGGCAACTGGGCATGTTGTAGTTGCGGACCACGTAGACCGAAATCTCATCGGAAGCCGTCGGATGGATTCCGACCGCCACCAGGTTGTTCCGGTGCGTCCAGTTGCGCGGGTCCCGGCCCGGACGGACGAAGGCCTCCATGAAGCGCCGGTCCCAGTGCAGTCCGTCCCGGCTGGTCAGAAAGACGGCCTCGGAGGCGCCGGGAAAGGGGGTCGAGGCGAACCGTTTCCGCCAGGGCTGGAAGCGCTTGGGAAACGCCATGTAGATGTGAGGCGCCCGGTAGTAGGGCGTCGTTCCATTGGTGTAGAGGTGTTCGGTGGCGGCGTCTCCGAAATCGACCCACCGGGGCATGCTCCAGTTGACGAAGTCCTCCGACGTGGCGAACTTGAAGCTGCGGTTCCCGTAGTTGAACGGCGGCCCGGCCGTGTGGTCGAAGGGGAGCGAGTGGGGGCTGATCCCCCGGTCCGAATCGCGGAAGAAGATGCTGTAGCGCTTCCGGGTCGAGTCCCAGAAGGCCACGTTGAGGG
>JAJDTT010000086.1 GCA_022827025.1 Acidobacteriota bacterium | reverse complement strand
GCCAGCGATCCGGTGCCCTACGAGGTGGTGGCGACTGCCGACCGGACCCACAACTTCAAGCTCACCGGGATCTGGCAGGTGCCCTTCGGGCGCGGCCTCCGGCTGGGCGGTTGGCAGGTTTCCGGGGTCTGGCAACTCCAGAGCGGATTTCCCCTGAACTTCGGGAACGTCTTCACCACATCGGGCTTCGACCCCAAGAAACTGCCTCTGTCCGGCGGGACCGTGGAGAAATGGTTCAACACCAACGCCGGATTCGAGAGGAGTTCCGCCAGGGCTCCCGAGGGGACCCACAAGCGGACCTTCCCCTTCCGCTTCAGCAATTTGCGTTCCGCCCCGGTCGATTTCTGGGACATCAGCGTCATCAAGGACACCTTCATCAAGGAGGGACACCGGCTCCGCTTTCAGGCTCAGTTCCTGAACGCCTTCAACCACGCCAGCTTCGGTCCCGTCGTCACCAATCCCACCAGCGGCAGCTTCGGGTTGGTTCAGCGGGACGTGACCTGGCCGAGGCGGATCATGCTGGGCGTGAAGTACATTTTCTAGGAGTCTGCGCGGTAGAAATGATCGTAGCGAGAAAGTGGAGAATCGAGGCCAGATTTTCACGATTTTGAGGTGCATAGTGGTTCTATTCGCCGAGAAATCGCACGAATATGGACCGATTCTACGCTTTCGCAGTAGATTAATTTCTGCCGCGCAGACTCCTAGGCGAGCGTTTCTCACCGGGGGCGCGACGGCCGCGCTCCTGGGACATCCTGAGATTTCGAACAAGCTTGGGCTTGGGTGTGGAGCGTCTACCCGTCCGGATTGTCCACACCCCGGGAAATCAGGACGCCGCGCGACTCAGGCGCAACGGGGATCGTCTTCGACCCAGCGTTGAAAGCTGGGGTTTTCGACCTGGGCCAGGTGGTCCCTGGCTTGGCGCCAGCTCTCCGCCCAGATTTCCGGGTCCCTGAGTTCCGACTCGGGATTGGAACGGCTCCGCGCCACGAAGCCCGGAAACCAGGGCCGCCCGGTGTGCTCTCCGATGGGGTTGTATCGAAGATCGAAGCTGCAACGCAGTTGATCGCTCCGGTTGGCGAGAGAGCTGTGCATGGTCAGCTTGTGCATGAAAAGCACGTCTCCGGCCTTCATCGGCAGGGGACGAGCCCCAGGGGCGACCAGCCGGTCGGGAATCTGGAACTTTCCCGGGGTTATGCAGTGCAGGGTCAATCCCCGTTTGTGGCTGCCGGGCACCACCATCAGGCAACCATTCTCCCGGGTGGCGTCCGTGACCGGAACCCAGACCGTCAGCATCTTGGTGGAGTCGGCGTCCGGGATCACGACGCCCTGGTCCTGATGCCAGAACGTGCGCGCGACCAGCGCGTTCAACAACACGTCTTCGGACAGCAGGCGCTGGGGCGGCTTGATGCGAATGTGCTGCACGGGGTTGGAGTAGATCTCGGGGCCGATGAAGCGTTCGACGGCATCCAGGAGCCTCGGGTTTCTGAGGAGGCGGAACACTTCGGGCGGATGGTGAATCGGAGTGTCGGGGTAAATCCCGCTCTGGGGGAGCGAGATCTCCATCCGCTGGAAGAAGGAGCCTCCGGTCTCGCTGACGACGGCGGCCAGGCGTGGCCCGAATGAGAGGTCCTCGTAAGTGCTGGAGAGGACGCCTTCGTCCGCGAGCCGGCGGCTGAGGGAATCCACAAGCCGCTCGTAGTGGTCCAGGATGGGTTGGAGATCGAGTTCCGGGTCCAGGATTCCCTCCAGCACCACGTAGCCCTGCTCCTCGAACTGCCGCATGAAACCGTTAGCTGTTTCGGTCATGGCCAACTCCTGCTTCGGCGGTGCAACCCGTTTCGTTCACGCCGGCTCGCCAGAGGCGCCCGGTTCCTCCTCACGATCGGCTACCCGCCCGCCGGTCATATGGGTTTGATTCCTCAGAATACGCTTCTCCAACGTACCGTGGCAAGGTGACACGCCGCGGGAAACATCCCGTGGATCGTAGTGCTCCTCATCAACAACTTGGACCCGCCAATTGACCGGATTGGATGCCAATTCAGTCTAAAGCTTAAAGGATGGCTCTAGGAAGGCGATTCCGTTCCTTTTGGAGGCCGATCCGCCCGTCATGAAGTCGACTCGGAGAGAGGAACTCACACACGGTTCACCGGGGTCCTGCGAGGACGAACAGGAAAGGAGTCGGAAATGAGAAGAAGACTGGTCGCGTTGTCGATTGTCGTGACGCTGTTGTCTACAACGACGGCAGTATCCGCAGCCGATGGGAAGACCAAAGCTTTGTTCTGGGGAGGAGCCGCTGTCATGACTGCCGGCGGGGTGTTGGTCTACACGGCTTACGATTGGAAGTCGGAGTGCAAGAACTTCTGGAAGTCGACCTACACCGACGCCCAGTGCCAGTATTTCGCGGAGGACTTCCATTCATCATCAGGGAACCCGTTCACCAAGGTCACGGCCACATACAGACGGCCAAAGCATCTCTGGTGGGGTATCGGACTGATCGGAGCCGGTTTTCTCATGCTGATCGCTGGTACCAAACCGGACGTTCCGAGCCCCCAGGCCTATGAAGTCGCCACGGCCAGACACAGGATCGCGATGGGGAACTCCTATTGTCTTGGTCACGGATTCAATTGCTCCGACTCGGTGGAGTGCTCTAGCGATCGTGCGGTCCAGAAGTCTCTGGCCCAGTATTTTCCTGCCCTTCAGGCACCTGGCCTCTTGGACCGGGCCCGACTGCCGGAGTCAATCCAGGTCGCCACAGAAGGTCCGTCGGTGGGAGCGCGGCTCCTGGTCCTTCCTTGACGGGTCCTGGCACGCTTCTTTACATGGGGTCCTTCTTGGGGAAACTCCTTGAACCGCGCTGCTATCGGAACGGAGCGGGACGTTCGCCACGGGGTCTGAAGTCATGGTCCAACTTGAGCCGAGAGTATGATTTGTAGTACATACTACATTGACCTTAACGGAGGGAGAAACCAATGCGGACGGTTCCCTTGAGGATTGCCAACCAGAAGTTCTCGAAGCTGGTCCAAGAGGTTGAAAACGGTCGGGAATTCCTGATTACTCGGAGAGGCCATCCGATTGCTGAGCTTGTGCCCCACCGGGCTGACAAGACTACAGACCCCAGCTGGAATGCGGCCTTCCGGCAGATGATGACCCGCCTGAGGGAGGGTGCCTCGCTCGAAGGTCTGAAGATCGATCGGGACGAGGTCCATGAACGTTGACCGGAATGGGGCCCCGCTTCACCGAATCGTTGCCGAGATGACTCTCATTCTCCCGTACCTGTCGATCGTATGCCGAAGTCTCCAGGACACGAGGGGCACCATCAGGCGTAGCAGTGCGGGTTAGACCTGTCCCGAGGCGCTTCTCGCTGGACACCAACATCCTCGTCTACGCGGTCGATCGTGATAGCGGAATCCGGCACGATGAAGCCGTCGAGTTGGTGGGTCAGGCGGCGAAGTCCGACTGCGTGTTGACAATCCAGTCACTGGAGGAATTCTTTCGTGCGACCACCCGCAATGGGTTGCTCGGTCCGGCGCACGCGAGCGCTTTCGTACGAGACTGGCTCGGACTGTTCGATATCGCCTCAGCGGACGATGTGACATTGGTCGATGCCATGGATGCAGTCGAGGAACACCGACTGTCATTCTGGGACGCGATGCTCTGGGCCGCCGCGCGGCGGGCTCGTTGCTCGGCGATTCTGACCGAGGATTTGCAAGATGGCCGACGCCTGGGTGGAGTCGAGTTCCTGAACCCCTTCAGGACCGAAAACAGAGACCGCTTGTCTCTCCTGCTGGGAAACTGATCCTTCGCGCGTTACGGCTGGAATCAACCTGACCTTCGCTTCGGGAGTTTTTCGGGCCCGCCTCGTAATGGTGGTTGTACGGACCATCGTTCCTTGACGGTTCCCGGCGCGCTTCCTACCATGGGGCTCCGGTCTGGTCTGGGGGCGGGGTCCACCGCCGGAATCGTCACCCATTAGTCGAGCAAGCCATGTACCTGAAAATTCTCACTCATCCCATCTTCATGAACCTGAACTTCCACATGCCCATGATCGTCGATCTGCGTCATCCCCTCATCATGCTGAGCGGCGAGAACGGATCGGGGAAGTCGACGCTGCTTCATTCCATCTACCATGCGCTCAGGGGCGAACGGTTGCAGCACTATTCGTATCGTCTCGAAACCCGGGACGTGCAGATCAAGGAGGTTCGCCTCTTTGACGCCGAACAGCACAACCCCCGCAACCAGTTGCACCTCTTCAAGGACGAGCCGCAGATGCTGGAGTTCCTGCATATGGCCAGCCACGGCCAGATCATGCTCTCGCTGTTCAAGGAGTCGTTTCCCAAGCTGCCCGACGGGACGGTGCTCCTGCTGGACGAGCCGGAGATGGCGCTGTCCCAGTCGAACCAGCGCCGGGTGCTCAAGATGCTCATGGAACTGGTGGATCAGAAGAACATGCGCATCGTCACGGCGACCCATTCGCCGATTTTGCTGGAGTCTCCCCAGACCTATGTCATCGACCTGGACCAGGCCGTGAACCGCAACGTCCTCTCCGACGATCTCCCGGTTCCGGGTCAGAGCACGATCAACTGAGACTCCCTGCCGCTCCCACTGGAGCCGGCCGCTCGAAGCCCGTAAGGTGAGGAGTATGGAAGTCACCCTGCGGGAGGTGGGAAACGTCCTCACCCGGACCAGCGGGTACCTCAAGACCGTCACCTCCCATTCGCTCCAGCCCTATCGGGGCTGCACTTTCGGCAACTCCCTCTGCGGGGTTGGCTGCTACGTCCGGCACAATCCCTTTGTGACCCGGGGACGCGCCTGGGGCAGTTTTCTGGAGGTCCGGGAGAACGCCGCCGCTTCCTACCGGCGGCACTGGCGGCGGGAAAGGAACTGGGCCCGCCGCCGGGGGCGTTTCGGAGTCTTCCTGTCCAGCTCCACCGAGCCCTTCCTGCCCCAGGAGTTCCGCTACCGGGTGACCGGCAGCGTCCTGGAGGCCATGTTGGAGCATCCGCCCGACCTGCTGGTGCTCCAGACCCACTCCCACCGGGTGACGGACTACTCGGAACTCTGCCTGGAGGTCTCAAGGCGCTGCCGGCTTCGGATCCATATTTCCATCGAGACCGATCTCGACGCCGTTCCCGGCCTGCCCGGCCACGCCAGCTCCGTCGACCGCCGTTTCGAGGCTGCTTCCCGGCTCCGGCGACTCGGCCTCTTCACCGTGATCACCGTTTCTCCGCTGCTGCCCATCCGGGATCCGGAGCGCTTCTTCCGCCGAATCGGCGAAGCCGCGGACCGGGTCGTCATCGACCATTTCATCGAGGGAGACGGTACGCCCGACGGATCAAGGACTCTGAAGACGGCGTTGCCTCGAGCCATGAAGCGGGTCGATGAAGAATCCATCGGCCTGGCCTATCGGGAACGCATAGTCCAGGTGGCCCAAGACAACCTCCCGGGACGCGTCGGGGTCGGCATCGATGGATTTGCGGGCCGGTATTTGACAAGGGACCGGCCGATGGTCGAACATTGCTGAGTTCCACAGGCTCCGGCGTCGGAGTGGTGGCGGTTCCAGGGCCTTGGGCGGCTCACGGAGCCGAGCAGGAGGGGTCCTGCTGAATTGTTGGGTATTGCCCGGAAAGGAGGTGATTCAGTGGATATAGATAAACATGGTATGGCGGAGGTGGCGTCCTTCTAACGGAAGCCACTCTTGTCAAGTGGTGTCAAGGAGGGTTTCCTGACGGAAGGGGACCCAACGCCACCGAAACCATTCCTTTCTGGGCCCCGCGCCTGACCCCAGGCCGGGGCCCTTCGCTTTTCCGGCCGGCTGCCGAAATCGTCACGGCATTCGGCTGAATCCTCACCTGGCCCATACCGGGAACGGACGACCACACAAGGGGCGCCCCCGCGGATATTGCCCTTCAGTAGGTGGCCCGCCCGCCTGAGATATCGAACACGCCGCCGGTGCTGAACGAGCAGTCCGGGGAAGAAAGCCACGCCACCAACGCCGCCACCTCTTCGGTCTTCCCGAAGCGGTCCATGGGGATCTTGGCGCGCATGTAGTCGATGTGCTGCTGGGTCAACTCTTTCAGCATGTCCGTCTCGATCACGGCCGGGGTCACGCAATTGACCAGGATTCCGCTGGTGGCCAGTTCCTTTCCCAGGGCCTTGGTCAGGCCGATGACGCCCGCCTTGGCGGCGCTGTAGTGGGAGGCGTTGGGGTTCCCCTCCTTGCCGGCGATGGAGGCGATGCTCACGATTCGGCCCCAGCCCTGTTCCAGCATCATGGGGACCACCGACCGGCAGCAGTGGTAGACGCCGAACAGGTCGACCTCGACGACCCAATGCCAATGCTCCGGATCGTACTCCCAGAGGCGCTTGGCGGCGCCGGCGACGCCGGCGTTGTTCACCAGGATGTCGATGGACCCCATATCGGCGCGTGTGCTCTCGGCGGCGGCATCGACCTGGTCCGCCCGGGTCAGATCGACCGTCCGGAAGCTGCAGGCCCCCGTATCCCCGAGTCGATCCGCGGCCGCCGCCGCGGTCTCCTCGTTGATGTCCCAAATGCAGCACGACGCTCCCGAATCCAGGAGGCGGCGCGTGATGGCGTAACCGATGCCCCGGGCGCCTCCGGTGACGACCGCGTTCTTTCCTGTCAGTTCGATCCTGTTCATGGTTTTCCTCCTGCGCCTAGAATAAACCGTCCGGAGCAGCAGGGGCACCCCTTGCGGGTGCCCTTTCCTTGTGAGTGCCCTCTTTGACCCTCCGCCGGTCTCCCTTCCATCTCCTGGTTTCTCACAGTTGAGACGTGAGCGGGACGTGGTAGGATTCGAGGAAAACGGGGGAAACGCCAATGGCTTCAATCAGGATTGGTCTGGCTCAGGCCAGGCAGGTGGACGACCTTCAGATCAATGCCCGGACCGTCTTCCGGTTCATGGAGGAGGCTGCGGCCCGGGGCGTGCAGATCCTCTGCTTTCCCGAGACCCACACCGTCGGCTACCGGGTCGACGTGACGCCGCCGCCACCGGAGCGGCCGGTGCCGGTGGACCATCTCTCCCGGCTCCATCGGCAGGTGGCCGAGCGCTGCGGAGAGTTGGGAATGGCCTGCGTCCTGGGGACCGAGGTTCCCAACCCGGAGGATCCGGTGCTGGGGAAACCGTACAATTCGGCTCTCGTCGTCTCGGAGAAAGGCCAGGTTCTGGGGGCCCACCACAAGGTCCGGCTGACTCCTCTGGACGCCACCGCCTATAGCCCCGGGACCCGCTTCGAGACCTACGAGCTGTGGGGAGTCCGGGTGGGCGTCGTCATCTGCTTCGAGGGATTCCGGTTTCCCGAGGCCACGCGGGAGTGTGTCTCCCAGGGAGCGCAGATCATCATCCACCCGCAGAACAACACCACTCGTCCGGCCGCCTGGAAGATCCCGATACACCGTTCCCTGATCCTGGCTCGAGCGGCCGAGAACACCGTCTGGGTCGCGTCCTGCAACTGCTGCTACGAAGAGCACCAGAACAGCACCAGCCTGGTGGTGGCGCCGGACGGCCGGGTGGTGGGTGAGACCGGACTGGGAGAAGAGACGCTTCTGGTGCGGGACATTGATCCGGAACAGGCCACCCGGGCCCTGTTCCTCTACGACCTGGAAGGGTGCGCCCCGGTCCTGTTCGGAGATCAGGTCCGGCGCGAGGAGTTCGCGCACGTTCTGGAACCGGCCGGTTAGAGCGATTCCGGTTCCGTCGAATTTCGGACAGGTATCTTCGGTCCGCCGATTTCGGGAGTCTCTGCGATGGATGCCGAGCCGATCATGGACATCCTGGGTTTTATCCTGGGAAGCTCATTCATTCTGATTCTGGGCCTTCTGGTCGTGCTGGCGCTGATCTGGTGCCTGGTTCCCTTCGCAATTTTCGGGATCAAGCCCCGCCTGGACTCGGTGGTCCGGGCGGTCCAAGAACAGACCCGGGTGCAGCGGGAACTGGTCCGGGAACTGCGGTCTTTGCGGGATCAGACTGCCGAGAGGACGCCTGCGGCCGGGTCGGCCGAGACGAAGCAGCGCGAGAACTCCTGATCGCCGGAAGTCAGCCCAGCAATCGCCGCATCCAGCCGGCCACCGATTCTTCCTGCAGGGAAGTCACCGAGGCCGCTTTCCCGTCCCTGACCTGTTCCGGAGTCGTGTATCCCCAGGTGGCGTGGTAGCAGCCGACGCCCAGCTCCGATGCCGATTGCAGGTGGGAGACCTGGTCGTCGACGAAGTGGATGCGGGAGTAGGGCGCGCCGGTCAGCGCATGCAGATGGGCCAGGTGCCCGTTCTTTCCCCGGGCGCGGCGGACCCGGTCATAGCCGTAGACGTGGTCGGTGGCGAGATCGATCTTCTGATATCGGAGAATCTTGGCGGCCGCATCGCTGGGCTTGGAGGTGGTGACGTAGATGCGGTCGAAGTGGCTCCGGCACGATCGGAGCCCTTCCTCCACCCCGGCGTAGAGGGGATTCATCTCCATCCACGCCGCCTCGTCCCGTTTTCGCAGCGTTCTCCGGTGCTCCTGGAACACCTCCTCCAAGGCCCGGGGATCGGAGACTCCCATGGAGGCGCAGAGATCCGGCAGCAGTTCCCGGGAACGACGGTCGAAGTCCCGCTGGCGGGAGACCGCGTCCTGACCCAGGATGAGATTCAGGATGACGATGTAGTCCTTTCCGTCGCGGACGAAGGGGCGCATGCGGAAGAAGGGTCCCTGGACACTCGGGGAGATCTCCTCCAGGTTCGAGGCGGGGGAGAACCCCGCCACGGGTCCGTAGCAGGCATACGCCGTAAAGAGGCATTCGCGGGCGCTGTCGCAGATCACTCCATCGAAATCCAGAGCCAGGATGTTCTCGGTCACGGCTTTCCCTCCGCCGGACACCCGCCCGGCTCGTTGCACCCGATCCACAAATCGCCGCCGATGATACCAAAGCGGCCGCGGTTTTCGGGTGACGGCGATCACGGCAATGGATGGGACTTTCGCCACGGACTGCTAACATACGGTCCGAAAGGAAACCCGGACGCGCCAGTCCCGGTGAGGCGATTTCCCGCGTGAAGGTCACGGCACCGTTCCAGATTCTGTCCAGCTTCCTTACCCAACTCGTGGTGCGCCGTCACCTGATCTGGACCTTCGTGAGGCGGGACCTGAGAAGCCGGTACGTGGGCTCGATCATGGGCCTCTGCTGGTCGGTCGTCCATCCCCTGGTGCTGCTGGCGGCCTACAGCTTCGTCTTCCAGGTCATCTTCCGGGTCCGGCCTCCCTTGGGGAGGACCGACAGCTTCGCCGTCTTCCTCTTCTGCGGCCTCCTGCCCTGGCTCTATTTCCAGGACACGCTGCAGCGCTCCTGCACGTCCGTCGTGGAGCAGAGGAATCTCATCCAGAAGACGCTCTTTCCCTCGGAGGTCCTGCCCCTGACTCTGGCCGCGTCCAACCTGGTGACGCATCTGTTCGGGCTGGCGGTGCTTCTCTCTTTGCTCCTCTATCTCGACCTCTTGACCTGGACCGTCTGGTTGTTGCCCGCGTGGTTCTTCTGGATGGTGCTGCTGGCGCTGGGCCTGGGCTGGCTGTTGGCGGCCCTGCAGGTGTTCCTGAGAGACACGGCCCAGGTGCTCTCGGTGCTGCTGGTCTTCTGGTTCTGGTTCACTCCCATCTTCTATCGGGTGGAGATGGTGCCTCCCCGATTCCGGCCCTGGCTGGGTCTCAATCCGCTGACCCACGTCGTGGAGGGGTACCGCCTCCTGCTGCTGGAAGGCCGGGTCCCGGCGGTCGAGTCGTGGCTGGCGCTGGCCGGCTTTTCGCTGGCGATTTTCTTCCTGGGCGGCCTCGCCTTCAGGGGGATGAAGCGGGAGTTCGCCGATGCCCTCTGAG
>JAJDTT010000025.1 GCA_022827025.1 Acidobacteriota bacterium | reverse complement strand
GAGGAGTACGACCCCAACCTCTCTGCCGTTCAAGCGCATGAACGACGGCGCCGAATCCGACGCCGTCTCCGAAAACAGGCCAGTGCACTCGGCTACAAGCTGGTTCCTGAGGCCGTTTGAGGGGAAGTTTCAAAGAAGAAGGGGGGACTTTCCTGTCCCCCCTTTTTCCGTCTTGTTATGCGATTCGGCGGGTGGGAAGCGTGGAGTGGGGACTCCGTCCCCCCTGGTCGGCGCCTGGAAAGACGCAGCTCCCCGGCGGCAAGAATGCCGCCGCACCTCGGCGCCTGGAAAGGCGCCGCTCCTCCTCTACCGCGTCTCGACGGCGACCGTGTCCAGCTTGTCCTTTTCGCGGGCGATCCCGATGATCATCAGTTCCAGTGAAGATTCCGGACCGCTGTGGACGGAGTGAGCTTCGCTGAGAAGGACCGGGATGGCGTCTCCCTCCGACACTGCAGCGGTCTCTTCCCGGTTGCCCGCACCGAGGCGGAAGGTTCCGGCCCCGGCCATCACGTAGAACACTTCCTCCACGCCCTGGTGCCGGTGTTTTCCCAGCGAGGTTCCCGGGGGTAGGAGCAGGTGGTCCACGTAAGCCCAATTGGTTCGGAACACTTCGGGGGAGAGCGCCCGCCGGTAGTGGACCGTTCCGGCGCCGCCGTGGAGTCCTTCCATGGGTTTGAGCAAGCGCCGGTCCAGCCGCATGGTCATGAAGACGGGCACCCGGTCTTTGGGGACGCCGACCCGGTCGTCCCCCAGGTCGAAGGCGTCATATTTTCGCTTGACCGTGGAGACGGCGATGTTCATCCACTGGGTCGGCCGGTCGGTGTGGTTGTAGATTCCATGGGAGCTCCCCTGACGGCAGGGCGCGCCCGCGGGGCCTTGCACCGCGGATGTCCGCCCGTCGATGGTGAACTCGGCTTCGTTGTCGAAGATGACGTACATCTCCTCCATCCGGTTGTGGAAATGGTGGCCGATGCCTCCCCCCGGATGCAGCACTCCCCGGTGGACGAACAGGAGGTTGGTGGTCAGGGCGTCCCGTCCCAGGAGAGTCATGTAGGCCATCTCGCCGGCGCCGCCATGGACGGCTTGTATCGTCCGCAAGGCCTCCGGCGTGGTGTGGCCGATCCGGTCCCAAAGGGGCTTCTTTTGAGCCGCGGCCAGAGTGAAGAACAGAAACAGAATGGGAATACCTCTCATGGCGAGATCCTCTCAAAAAGGATGCCGGCAGCTGAATTCGGCCGCAGGATGTCCAACTTCAAGCGGAACACGGATCGCCGGAACGGCCGGCGAAGACCCGGCGGCATCACCAGCCGCGGCGGTTTCCTTCCAGGATGATGCGGCGGTAGGCGGCGGGCGGCAACCGGAAGTCGTGGAAGACCTTCAGCTTGTAGCGATCGTTCAAGAGATTCCTGAGGCTGATGTTCCGCTTCAAGTTCCTCTCCGGCGGCCGGGTCCGGTTTGCCTCGTCTTGCGCCTTCTGGTGTGCTCTCATCCAGGCCTTGAAGATGTCTCGGCGAACCGAACTGTCTTGGGGAAGTTCCGCGACGAAAGCGACCGGCCGCGCCACGGATTTGTGGACGTAGCGGGTCGCCGCGGAGAAGAGATGGATGGCGTACCAGTTGCCCTTTTCGTCCTCCAACTGGAAGACGTCGTTCCGGTTCGCCTTGGCGACGATTCCCGCGCCCCGGCGGGGAGCGTTGCGGATGTTGGCGACCCGGGTCCGTATCTCCACGTAGTGGGCCGCGATCAGCAGAGGGCCGTTCAGCAGAAGAAAGATCAGTCCGAGGCAAATCGATCGCATCGGCGTCCGGGGGCCGTTACTCTCCTCGCCGGGAGTGGCTCTCGCCGCCGGCCGTTTCTCCCGCCTGGGATTCCGTAGACGGCTTTCGGACTCGGGGCTGCATGTGGGTCCCCGACCCGGGGCCCATGGGCTTGAGATTGTCCACCTCGTGGAAGGCGAAGCCGATGGTTTCAGGCTCGGCGTCCTGCAAATCCGGATCCTCGTTGTAGTCGTAGCGTTCTACCGGAGCCATGCCCTTTTTTCGTTCGAAGCGTCGCTGGCGCTTCAGGCTGGCCTTTTCCATTCTGCGCAACTCTTTTTGCCTTTTGAGGTAGGACTGTCGAGACTTTCTGGCCATAACGAGGACCTCCGGGGGACTGTGGGCTAATGATTTTTTGGATTCCACCCGGGAAAAGTAAACTCTACATGGAACCTGGGAAATTTTCCAGCCGGGCGAAATCGAAGGCCGGCCAAGTCGCGAAGATCGTTCAAGTATGATAGTCAAATCATGATGCCGCAAATCGGGCAACCTCTCCTGGGCAGCACCCGATGGATACCCGCGAAGCCTGCGAGAGAAAGGACCTGGGATTGACCAGTTCTCGTTTCGTACAAATCGACAGAGGCCCTGACCCATTGAACCGGGGGCGGACTTTCTTGTCTCTCTTGTTTCTCCTCCTGGCGTTTTCGGGATTCTCGTCGGCTCAGGAACGGAATGTCCCCGAGCATGGGTACAGGGACTGGCGGGTCTACGGAGGCAGCGCCGAGAGCATCCGCTATTCCGCTTTGACCCAGATCCATCGCGGAAACGTTCAACGGCTCGAGTTGGCCTGGACCTACGACACGGGGGATGCCACCGAAGACTCGGAGATGCCCTGCAACCCCATCGTCATCGACGATGTTCTCTTCGCCTTGACGCCGACGCTGCGGATCTTTGCGCTGGAGGCGGCCACCGGCAAGTTGCTCTGGCGGACCGAACTTCCAGGGGAATTCACGCGCGCTCAGCGCCGCAGCCGCGGACTCGCCTGGTGGGGGGACGAGCGGGAACAGCGCATCTTCGCCACCAAAGGGTCTTACATCTATGCCCTGGATGCCCGCAACGGCCGGCTGATTCCGGGCTTCGGCGACTCGGGGCGGGTCGACCTGAGAGTCGGATTGGGCCGTCCACCCGAGACCCTTCGGATCTGGGCCAGGACGCCCGGCGTGGTCTACCGGGACCTCCTGATCCAGGGCAGCGTCATGAGCGAGGGCCTGCCGGCTCCGCCCGGTGACGTGCGCGCCTACGACGCGCGTTCCGGCGAGCTCCGCTGGTCATTTCACACGATTCCCCATCCGGGAGAGCCTGGCTACGAGACCTGGCCGAAGGAGGCCTGGAAATACGCCGGAGCCGCCAACAGTTGGGCGGGCATGAGTGTGGACAACCGGCGGGGACTGGTCTTCATCCCCACGGGATCGGCCTCCTTCGACTTCTATGGGGCCAACCGCCACGGCGATAATCTCTTTGCCAATTCCCTGATTGCCCTCCGGGCCGCGACCGGGGAGCGCGTCTGGCATTTTCAGTTCGTCCGCCACGATCTCTGGGATCGGGACATTCCGGCTCAGCCCTCGCTGGTCACGGTGAAGCGGGACGGCCGGCTGGTGGACGCCGTGGCCCAGATTACGAAGTCGGGTCACGTCTTCGTCTTCGACCGGGAGCGGGGAACGCCCCTGTTCCCCATCGAGTACCGGCCGGCGCCGGAAACCGACGTCGTCGGGGAAAAGATCGCCGCCACCCAGCCGTTCCCCCTGAAGCCGCCTCCGTTTGCGCGGCAGCGGCTGACGGAGGAGATGGTCACCCGCCGCACTCCGGTGGCGCACAAGGCCGTTCTCGAGTGGCTGAGGAGCCTGCGCAACGAAGGACCCTTCACCCCTCCCAGTCTCCAGGGGACGGTGATCTTCCCCGGGTTCGACGGCGGAGCGAATTGGGGAGGAGCCGCCTTCGATCCCGAGACCGGACTGCTCTACGTCAATGCCAACGAAATGGCGTGGGTCCTGCGCTTGGTGGAGAGGTCCGGGTCCGATCAACCGTACGGTGGACGGCAACTGTACCTGGACCGGTGCGCCGGGTGTCACCGGGCGGACCTCCGGGGGACTCCACCCGAATTCCCGTCTCTCCTTCACCTGAGGAATCGCTCGACCGAGCCGGAGATCGTCCGCATGATCCGTGAGGGCGGTGGCCGGATGCCTACTTTTCATCAACTGGAACAGGACGAACTCCAGGCCGTGGCCCGCTATCTCTTGAAGGGCGAGGATACTCCTCTGAGCAGAAAGGGAAGGAAAGCCCGGGACCCGATCCTCCGTTACCGGCACGCCGGCTACGACAAGCTTTTGGACCCGGACGGATATCCGGGCGTCGAGCCCCCTTGGGGCACGCTGACGGCCATCGATCTGGACCGGGGAGAACTCGCCTGGCAGATTCCCTTGGGAGAATTTCCCGAATTGGCCGCCCAGGGGCTACGGAACACGGGGACCGAGAACTACGGCGGGCCGGTGGTCACCGCCGGCGGCCTCGTCTTCATCGGAGCCACCAACCATGACAGCAAGTTCCGGGCCTTCGACAAGGCCACGGGCCGGCTGTTGTGGGAGGCGGGCCTTCCGGCGGGAGGGAATGCCACGCCGGCCGTATACCAGGCCGGGGGACGCCAGTTCGTGGTCATCGCCGCCGGGGGAGGCAAATCGGGAGCGCCTTCTGGGGGAAGCTACCTGGCCTTTGCCCTGCCGGCCGAAGCAACCAATTGAGTCTCTGATGCATGGGCTGGCGTCGATTTGGACCACACGAGCGCGCAAGGGTTTTATGTGGACTTGTGCAGTCACCATTGCGGCCCTCGTCCTGATATCCGTCCCTTCCCGGGCGGCAGAAATCACCCGGTTTCCCATCGGCGGTGTGGGTATTCCCGGTGCGGTCCGTGTTTCCCGAGCAGGTCTCGCGCACACCGCAATGTTCTTTGGATCCGCCAGCGGGAGCAGGTCGCCGGGGATTTCTGAAATTGCCGTGCAGCTCGGGGCCGTTGCCCGGCACTATGGAGCAAAGCTGGAAGATGTGGTCAAGTTGAACCTCTACGTCGCGAACGCGAGTTCTGGCCTGATGGAGGAGATCAAAAGCGAAATCAGGCAGACTTGGCCGCGCGGCAACTCTCCAGCTCTGACGATGATTCCCTCGCCGGTTCCGGGCGGCTCCTCCGACGTTGCCGCGGACGCCGTCATTGCCGTGCCCACAGTCGGAGCAGCAGTGACCCGATTCAGAAACCAAGCCGCGGTGATGCCGGCCGAACGTGACATCCTGTACGTCTCCGGACGGGTGGCGCCGGGCGGGCTCGCAGCGGCGGCGTCGGCGACGATGCGGCAACTGTTCGACGTGCTGGCGCACTTGGGAAGCACCCCGGCCGACGTGGTGCAGGTCAAGGCCTTCATTCAACCCATGTCCCGTTGGGAGACCGTCCGAAACGAAATCGACCGGGCCTTCGGCGACACCGGGTCGCCGCCGGTGGTCTACGTCGCGTGGACGTCCCCCTCGCGAGCCACCGAGATCGAATTGATCGCGGCGGCGCCCGAACGGCAGGGGACGGAAGCAAGTATCAGCTACGTCACTCCTCCCGGTGACCAGGCGTCTCCGGTCTACAGTCGTGTGGCGCGAGTCCACGCCGACGAAGTGATCTACATCGGAGGCATCGTCGCCGGCGATGCGGCCACGCCTGAAAGGGAAGTCCGCTCGGTCCTCGATGAGCTGGGGCGTCTTGCCGAGGTGGCTGGATCGAACCTGAGTCACTTGGCCAAGGCGACCTACTACGTCGCCGCCAAACCGGCGTCAACGATGCTGAACCGGTTAAGACCCGAATACTATCTGCCGACTCGGCCGCCGGCGGCATCCAAGATCTCGGTAGCTACGATCGGCGTCGCCGACCGCACCCTGTTGATGGACATGGTCGCCGTGCCGACGAGTAGATCCCAGTAGATGAGGCTGTTCAGTCGGCCGATTCTACGGAGGGACCGAGTGACCGGGAGTCCCGTTCCCGGTTTGCCGCTTCGATGGAGGAGAAGTACTGAACACCTTTCGGTGCTGCAGGTGGCGCCAAGCGGCGCGAAAACTCCCAAAGCCGTCTGATGCGTTGGGCGAGGCGCGGATGATTGGAGTCGATCCAAAGAGCCCGGCGTGCGCCGTCAGGGTCTTTGAACTTGGTGACAGGCATCCTGGTCCTCCAAACGGAACTTTTCCCTTAACGCCGCTGCGTCAGCCCGGTCAATTGGACGGACAGTCCCTTTCTTCATCTAATCGACTCGGTGTGCCTCAAGCTCTCGCAAAAGCTGCAGGAACCGGTCAAAACTCATGAACGTCCTGTGAGAAGAGTAGCATGACCGGGCTGTGGTAACTTTGGGGTTTCTCGGTCCGGACATTCAACAGGATTCTGTCGTTGCCAAAGAGAAGGGGTCAGTTCGATCGCCGGCGATTCCTTGCCGGGACGGCCGGCGCCATGGGACCGGCCATCTTCGGGCGACTGCCGCTTCCACTGCTGGCGAGTCAAGCTGCTCCGCCCCCGGCTGCGGATTGGGATACCGGCCGCGTTCGGCATCTCCTTCCAACCGTCAGCGATTCCCGGGTGCTGATCAAGGTCTCGTTCGACGGTCCGTTGACGGCCCCGCCCACACTGCGAATCGGATCGTCCAGGATTGCGGGCCGGATGAACGACACGGCGGGCGTGTTCTGGCAGTTCCATGCCACCGGCCTCAAGCCGGATCGGCCATATTCCCTGGCCCTGACGGGCAGCGACGGACGGGCCTTGTGCGAGCCGTGGACGCTCTCGACCTTTCCGGCGCCGGAGGCCCGGCCCGAACGGTTCCGGCTGCTCTTTTTCACCTGCGCCGGCGGTCCGGGCGGGACGTATTCGGGAGTCGGCAAACGGAGCGGGTTCCTTCCCGCCGCCATCCGCAATCGCCTCCTCCGGCGCGCATTGTCGTTGCGGCCGCATGCCGCCGTGGCCAACGGCGACCACATGTATTGGGACCTCCACACCTGGTTGGGGGACGGCGTCGGCGAGCTCAGTCCCAGCGGGCAGGAATCCAACTTCGATTTTTCGGCCTCGCCGTTCGGCGGCAACAATGAGGCGGCGCTGAAGGCAGCGGCGGGCCCGCAGATCGTACCGGTGTACGGCGTGGACTTCCGGTCGACGCCGGTCTTCTTCCTGCAGGACGACCACGACCACTGGGAGAACGACGCCGCCAGCGACGAAATCGTCAACTTTCCCATCCCCTGGTTCCAGTTGCAGTTGGCCCGGGCCACCCAGCAGCTCTACTACCCGGAGTTTCTCCCCGATGTCCGGCGTCCGGCGGGTTTGCCCTGGTCAGGCGCCGGAAACCGGGGCGACCTGTCGGAGAGCTTCGGGACCATCCGTTACGGGAGGCTCGCGGAGGTTCTGCTCTACGACGTTCGCCGCACCCTGAGTCTGGCGGGACCCACCGCGGTCTTCGTCGACGGTCAGGTCGAGAGCTGGTTGGTGGAGCGCACCCGCTCGACCGAGGTGCGGCACCTGGTCCATGCTCCCTCGAATCCCCTCGGGTGGAGTGCGGGGAAGTGGGGCGAGTGGTATCCGGACGTTTTGGATTGGGAGGCGGGTGTCCTGACCACGGCGGTTCCGAAGCCGTACTGGCAGTCGGGGTGGCTCAAGCAACACGACCGGCTGGTGCAGGCGATGACCGCCCAGCCCGGGCGCGTCCCCCTGGTCATCAGCGGGGATCTCCATGCCATCGGCGTGGGGCGAATGCATCGAGCCGGGAAGCTCGACTTGAAGGACAACCCGTTGAACACGGTGCTGAGCGGGCCCATCGGCACCTCGATCCGGGGGTTTCCGTCGGTGGTCCGCGGCATCGGCGCCACGCCGCCGGCCCATCTGGACCTGGAGGAGACGGTCCCGCCGGTGGAACAGCATGGCTTCACCCTGGCGGATTTTCTGACCGACCGGATCGTGTTGCGCCAATACAAGTGGGACGTGAACAGTCAGCCGCTGGAGGCCATCGACAGCCTGGAGCCGTTCCGGACGACGGTGCTGGCATCCGGTAGCTGACCCACTTCGGCGGGAAAGCCGTGTCGCGAATGCGGCTTCGACGCGTCACGGCCGGCCTCGCTCGCAGGCCTTGCCGCTAACACCTCGTTCCTCTCCGGCCCTACCAGTGGACCCGGAACTTGAGGATCTGGTGTCCCGCCTGAATGAAGACCAGCCCCTCGTCCGTCCGGCTGACGGCCACCGCGTGGTGCCGGCCGCCGGCGTGGTCGAACAGCCCCCCGGCGTCGTCCGCCGTGATCGTGGCCAGGAGGTCTCCGTCTATGTTCAGAATCCACAGGAACCGGTGTTGGGGCCCGACGGGGACCACCGGCCCGATTCCGGCGACGTCGGGCGGACAGTGAAAGCCGGCGGCGTAGATGTTCTCCCGGCTGTCGAGGCAGATCTGGCGAGGTTGAAAGATCGTCCCTTCGCCGATGGAGCGAAGCCAGGCGCCCTGGAGGTCGAATACCTGGATGCAGTTGTTCTCCGTGTCGGAGGCATACAGATGATTGCTGACTGGACCCACGGCCAAGCCGTACGGGCCCTCGGGCGAGGACGCGCCGCGGCCGATCTCGTAGCCGTAACGGCCCCTCAGCGGCGACCGGCCGGCAAATCGGCCGGGTCCCTCGCCATGCCCTCCGAACGCCGCCACAAAACGGCCGCGGTGATCGAACTTCTGCACCCGGTTGTTTCCGCCCAGGTAGGTGTGGGTGTCGCTGACGTAGATGTGGCCGCCGGCGTCGAAGGCCAGACCGTTGGGACCGGCGCCGCCGAACTGACCGGGGCCGTTTCCGTAGCTGCCGAACATCATCTCGAAGCGGCCGCCGGCGTCGAATTTCTGCACCCGGTTGTTCCAGGAGTCTCCGACGAAAAGGTTGTCGTCCGCATCGACTCCGATGCCCCGGAACATGAAGAATTGGCCCGGCGCGGTGCCGTGGCGTGGCCGCCCGTCCGCTCCGACGGCTCCCAGCGACCACAAGGGCTCGCCGTCCGGGCTGATCCGCTGAACCCGATGGTTGGTCTCGTCGGCGACCAGGATGCGGCCGCGGCTGTCGGAGGCGAGGCCCTCCGGGTTGTGAAACTGTCCCGGCCGGCGGCCCCCCTGTTTCGGACCGAACGCGCTCAGAAGCTCGATTTTGGGACCTGTCACCACTGCACCCGGTAACTGAAGATCAGGTCATCGCCCTGCACATGGACGATGCTCTCGTCCAGCCGATTCACGGCCAGGCCGTATCCGTGGGCATGCAGGCCGGCGCCGTAACGGTGCCGCATCAGGTCGTGGGTCTCGGTGAGGCCGATCCTGCCCAGAGGAGTCCCATAGGCCGAGAACACCGAGACCCAGCGGGCCTCGGCCTCCAACCGCCAGTTGCCGGGCCGGTTCAGCTCGTGGACCGCCATCGGCGGCTCGTGCATGTGGACTCCCGAGACATAGACCCGGCCGTTGCCGTCGACGGCCACCTGACGCGGCCGGAAGATTTCTCCGGCTCCGATATGGAAGGGAGGGACGGTCCGTCCCCGGAAGCCGATCACTCGATCGTTGTCGCAATCGGCGACGTAGACGGTGCCGCCGCGGAGGTGCTCTTCGGCAAGGTGGCCGGCTTGCGTGTTGACGGCGATGCCGGCCGGCCCGATGGGACCCGGACCGATTCCTGGCCCGTGGTCGAAGCCGTACTGGCGAATGGGAGCCGCGCCCCCAAATTGCCGGGGCCCGGCGCCATGGCTTCCGAAATGCTCCAGGTAGTCACCGCCGGGAGTGAAGATCTGGACCCTGTGGTTGCCGCCTTCCGCAGTGTGACTGTCGCTCACCAGCACCCGGCCCTGCTCGTCGACGGCGATCCCCAGAGGTCCGTCTCCACCGAATTGTCCCGGCGCGTTTCCCCAACTCCCGAAGAGAGTCAGCAGGTCGCCCTCCGGCGAGAATTTCTGGATTCGACAGTTTCTGCTGTCGGCGGCGTAGACGTTGTTTCCACAGTCGACGGCGATGGCCTGGGGACTGTCGAACTCCGACTGGGCGGTGCCGCGCCGCGGCTTGCCTGCCGAGTCCTCCGCGCCGACGGACCAGAGCCGGCGGCCGTCCCGGTCCAGCTTCACGATTCGATGATTGCCGGTGTCGGCGACCAGGAGGTTCCCGTCGTAGTCCGCCGCCAGGGCCGACGGATTTCGGAACGCCGCCTCGCCATGACCACCCTCAACGGCGCCCCAAGTCGCGATAAGACTGACCTTCGATCTCTCCAATCGGTTTCCCCTTGAGTCCGGCGAAACTGGCTCCTGCCCCGGCGACGGGACGCCGAATCGTGACTGCGCTTCTCTCAGAGAGTCTCGGCCTCTCTTTTCAGGCGTCTCCAGAGCCGCTGCAGTTCGAGGCGTTCGACCCAGTGTTCCAGGTATTCATGGTCCAAGGTGACAAACTGGACCTCGTAGACACGCAGTGCATCTCCATACTGCTGCTTCTTCTTTGAAACTTCCCCTCAAACGGCCTCAGGAACCAGCTTGTAGCCGAGTGCACTGGCCTGTTTTCGGAGACGGCGTCGGATTCGGCGCCGTCGTTCATGCGCTTGAACGGCAGAGAGGTTGGGGTCGTACTCCTC
>JAJDTT010000080.1 GCA_022827025.1 Acidobacteriota bacterium | reverse complement strand
CCAGAAACTGGGCGGGGATGGTCCATCAGCGGCGCCCACCGCGTTGCCGCTGTCCAACGACTCGGTCCCTACTGGGCCGGGGGGTGGCGCGACGGCTCGGCCGGGGAACGATGCGACCCCGGAGGGCACCCACAAGGGGTGCCCCTACGGTCATCGGGAATTGGAAGTTTCAAAGAAGAAGAAGCGTGGGTTTTCCTATCCCTGCTCTTCCGGCGTAAATGGGGTGGAAAATGGAACCGGTAAGAATGGGGGACAGGAAAGTCCCCCCTCCTGTCAGTCCAAGTTGAGGTAGACCTCGTCTCCTTCGATCGTGACCCGGTACTTCCTCACCCGCAACCTGGAATCGTAGAGGGCCCGGCCCGTCTTCAGATCGAACTCCCAGTTGTGCCAGGGGCACTTGAGGATCTCGCCCTCCCGCTCCCAGGTGACGTGGTAGGGGCCGCTGGAGCGGACGTGGGGCCGGAGGCGTCCTTGGCAGAGGGGACCGCCCTGGTGCGGACAGACGTTCTTGACGGCATGGAATTTACCGTTGACGTTGAAGACGCCGATCCCGCTCCGGCCGCCGAATGCGACGATCTTTCTGGAACCGGAAGGCAGATCCTGGACCTTGCCAACATGCCGACGCATCCCGACTCCTCGTTATCTGCCCCCGTTGGACGCCGAGTCCAGGCCGGACAACCGGTCCCCGTAGAGGTCGCGGGCGTTGTCGTAGAAGACCCGCCGTCTCAACTCCGGAGACACGCCTCGCAGCACCCGGTCCGGATTGTCCCAGTCCCAATGCGGATAGTCGCTGCCGAAGACCAGGATCTCGTCGGCGTGCAGCCAGCGGAGAAAGACCTTCAGGTCCTCCAGGGTTGGCGGCTGTTCCATGGGTTGGGACCCGAAACGGACGTTTCGGCGGATGTACTCGCTGGGGGGCCGTTTGACCCAGGGCGTGTATTCCCGAGTCGACTTCCAGTCCGCGTCCATGTGCCACATGAGCCCCGGAACCCAGAACGTATCGTGCTCCACGAAGAGGAACCGGAGGTTGGGAAACTTCTCGAAGACCCCTTCGCAGATGAGACTGGAAACATGGGCCATGGCGTTCTGGGGACGGGCCATTCGCATCTCCAGGTAATAGGAAGGGTACCCGACCCCGGTGGGGGGGCCTGAAACTCCAGTCCCTTCGGAGCCGAAGTGGACGCATACGGGAAGGCCGTACTCCTGAGCCGCCTCGTACATGGGGTGGTAGAAGCGATTCCCGAAAGGCATCCTCGCGCCGGCGGGAATGATGACCTGGACCATCCGAGGGTGCTTGCCCAAACGGTGGATCTCCTGGGCTGCCTGGTACGGATCCACGGCCGAAACCGAGATGGAACCATAGAAACGGCGGTCCGCCGCGATCCACGTGTCCAGGGTCCAGTCGTTGAAGGCGCGGCAAAGGGCGGCCGCGTAATCCACGTTGGGATGCACGGCGGCGCCGTAGACCGTCGATCCGGTCAAGACGGCCGCCTCTACTCCGTATTCGTCCAAGTGCCTCTTCCGGGCCATGTCGATGTTGTTGGCAGGATGAATGTCTCCGTCCCAGACGTCGGCCCGGGCGCCCCCCTTCGGCATGTTGGTGTAGCCGGTGGAGAAGCCGCCGGGCATCATCAGGCCGAAGTCCTGGATGTGCTCCACGTAGTCGCGGGGAAGGTAGGGGAACAGCTCCTCCGGTTCGGCGATCATGTGGTGGACGTCGCAATCGATGATGGGTTCTCGGGCCATGGCCTTGCCCTCCCGCAGTCGCTGCGCCACGGATCAGGCCCCGATCCGGACCAGGAACAGGGTAAACAGAATAATTGCGATGACGCACGCCCAGGCCAGCAGAAAGCCCACCACCGTCTGCTTGGAGGGCTTGCTGATTTCCAGACCCCACATGGTCATTTCCGGTCCAGCCGGATCCCCATCGCCTCCAGGCGGTGCTCCTCTCCCACCGGTGTTTGCAGGATGGCGTAGAAGCGGTCCAGCCGTTTCCTGTCCGCCGGCGGCGTGAGGAGGCTGACGACGATCATGCAGAAGAACCCGCCCGCAAGGTAGACCAGAAACTGCTGGTGCAGTTCCCAGCCCCAGACGAAACGGGAGAGATACCAAAGAAGGGACGATCCCAGAATTCCGGCCCAGGCTCCGTAGGCGTTGCAACGCCTCCACAGCACCCCGCCCCAGAAGGCGATGCCGAAGAAGGCCACCAGAGACCAGGTCAATTTGAGAATTCCCACCACGGTGGTGGCATAGGTGGCGACGACGATTCCGCCCATGACCACGACCACCCCGACCAGCCGGCCCACGTTCAGGTAATGCCTCACCGATGCCTCGGGCCGAATGTAGCGCTGGTAGACATTCTTCACGAAGAGGGCCGACCCGTCCACCATCAACGAGTCGCAACTGGACATGGCGGCCGCCACCATGGACGCCAGCATGACGCCGACCAACCCCACCGGAAGCAGGTCGCGGGTGGCCAGGCCGAAGGCGTGCTCCGAATCGGCCAGTTCCGGATAAAGGGCGATGCAGGCCACGCCGGTGAGAGCCCAGGCCAACGTGCAGATTCGCTTGAGCATGTTGCCGAAGGTGAACCCGATGCGGCCCTCCAGCTCCGTCTTCCCCGCCCCGGCGATCTCCATGTGATGGGGCTGGGCCACGATACCCACCAGGGCGTTGATGACGATCATGACGATGTAGAAGGGCGTGACCCGGTCGTAACCCTCCGGCGGGTCGCCCGGCGCCATCAGGCTGAACATCTCCTCCGGGACCTTCTGGTGCAGTCCGGCGAATCCGCCCACCGCCTCCATCACGAAGGGGATCAGGAGGAAGGAGAGGACGATGATGAAAAAGCCCTGGATGAAATCGGTGACCACGGCCGCCGGCAGTCCACCCAGCAGACCGTAGCTGAGAAAAAGTATGGTCATGACGCCGATGGCCAACTCGGGACTCACGGCGCCGCCCGAGATGGCGCTGGCCGCCTTTCCCGTTCCCAGGAGCATGAGACCGATCTGCAGTGAGAGATAGAGGAGTCCGTAGGCGGTGTAGAGGATGGCCAGGGCGGGACTGAACCGGTCTTCGAAGTAGTCGGCCGTGGTCAGGTAGCGCATCCGCCTCAGCAGGGGCGCCACCAGCCAGTAGAAGGGCGTGGCGAAGAGATAGAGCCACTGGTACCAGATCCCCGCCATCCCCATCCTGTAGGAGGCGCCGGCTACCGTGACGGCGTGGTCCGTATGGGTCCCGGTCCCGAAGGCGTGCATGACCATGAACGCCTTCCCGAAACGGCGGGAACCCATGAAGTAGTCGTGGAGATTGGTGACCTTGCGGGCCGCCCACAATCCCGCGATGGTGACGCCGAGCAGGTAGACGATCAGCGTCGTGAGATCCAGCCAGTGCAGTCCGAACATGGGCTCAAGAAACTCTTTGGAGTTCGATTCGGGCGCTCACGAGCTCGGGACGAGGTTCTCTAGAACTGGTCATCTAGTCCGAAGGTCGGTTCGGAGACGACCCATTGCCCCCGGGTGAAGTCGGGAAAGAAGACAGGGGCGCTTCCCCGGGCGATGGAACGCTCCGAAAGTGGACCGATGGCGCTCCAGGAGGCCGACTCGTAGACGTCGATGGGTGTGGGCAGGCCCCGCTTCAAAGCTTCCACGAAACCGTTGACGACGAAAAAATCCATCCCGCCATGTCCGGACCCGGCGGCTTCTTCCCCGAAGCGTTTCCAGAGGGGGTGATCGTGCTCTTTCTGGTACTTCTCGAAAGGCTCCCACCGGTGCGATTCGGGGCTCAGGTCTTCAATGTAGATCGACTTGTTGTCGCTCATCCAGATCCCGCCGGTTCCCTGCACCCGGAAGTTCAGGGAATAGGGCCGGGGAAGGTTGGTGTCGTGGCTGACCAGGAGAGTCTCCCCCCGGGCGCACTTGATCACCGACGTCACGACATCGCCCAGCGCCCACTGGATCTTGGCGTTGGGATGGTCCGCACCCCCTTGGCGCACGACGTACTCGTGAAGGCCTCGCGCCTTGGTGGCCGTGGAGGTCAGGGTCACGAACCGGTTCCCGCGGTCGATGTCCAGGCAGTTGGCCATGGGACCGGCGCCGTGAGTCGGGTAGACGTCGCCGTTGCGCTGGATCGAGTGCTGGGTCCGCCAGTTGGCCTCACCCTTGGAACCCGGTCCGAACTTGGCTCCGGGATTGAATTTGACGTGCCGCAAGTCGTGTTGGTAGCCGCACTGGCAGTGGATGAGCTCTCCGAAGAGTCCGTCCCGGACCATCTTCAGAGCCGCCATCACGTCCCGCCGGTAGCAGACGTTCTCCAGCATCATGCAAGGCTTTTTCGTGGCCTCGGAGGTGTTGACGAGATCCCAACATTCCTGCAGGGTCACGGCCGCCGGCACCTCGACCGCCACCGCCTTGCCCGCCTTCATGGCCGCCACGGACATGGGAGTATGCCAACGCCAGGGGGTGGCGACCACGACGGCGTCCAGATCCTCCCGCGCCAGGAGCTTCCGGAAATCGTCGTCTTCTCCGGCGTAGACGCCGGGATCGTTACGTCCCGAATCCCGCACCAGGGCCGCGGCCCGGTTCGCCGCCTCGGCCCGGAGGTCGCAGACCGCGTTCACCTGAGTGTCTTTCCTGGCCAGCGCCAGCTTCAACAGGTGGGTTCCCCGGCCGCCGACGCCGATGAACCCGAGACGAACCATCCGGTCGTCGCTGCCGCGCAGAACAGCCGGAAAACCACCCGACAGGGCTGCCGTCGCGGCGGCGCCACCCTGAATGAAGCTACGCCTCGTTGAACCTGACATGGTGTCCTCCAATTCCTATATTCGAGGTCGGACGCCCCCGGACGCGATCAAGGAACGGAATTCTACCGCCTTCGGACTCTGCCTCGCAATCGAAGCAGATTTCGCCGGAACGTGTGGTCTGACTTCTCGGGAAGAATCGAGACTGGCGTGGACATCGGTCCCCGGGAGAGTCGACACGGCCGTCGACCTGTCGCGCCGGGTGCTTCCATCAGCATCCCAGGACCTGAACGTGTCCCTGGCGTCCGTACTCGAGCAATTTCCGGTCGCGAGTCACCAGGGTGTACCCGAACGCCCGAGCCGTCGCTATGAGAATGCGGTCGGCAGGATCGCCGGGCGGCGCTCCCGGCAAGTTGGCCGAAGCGACCAGCACTGAAGGCGGCATCTCCGCCAACCCGACTCCCGGCAAATCACAGAAGCGCCGGAACCAGATTTCGGGGCTGATGGAGAGCGCCATTTTTCCCTTGGCCACGAGCGTGGCGATTTCCCACGCGCTGATCGGGGACACGACAAGACGCTCCACCTGAGACCCGTGCAAGACGCTTGCGGCCGGGTCTCGCAAACGGTCCCCATTTGCGATCCAGATCACCGCACACGTATCCACCAGAAAGACGGCCATGGCTGCCTACCGCACAGCGTCCCATTCCTCTTCGACGGGAGAGGTCAAATCCGTCCCGGGTGGTATCGTGACAGTGCCTCGGAGCCCGCCGAAAACACGCGAGAGTTGGAAGCCGGAGACACCTGCGGAAGAAGTCCCCCTCCCATCTTGTGCGAGCCGCGGCTCTCGAGCTCCCGATGAGGGAGCATCCAACGAGAACCTTTGGAATTCGAGTGTCCGGTCCAGCATGTCTACGTTTGCCGTCTTGTATCCGGCTTCGAGCCAAGCGTTGGTGATCACGCTGTTGGTCGGATTGTTGGACCACCAGGCCCGATGCTTGAAAGCCGAAGGCGGCAGTGTGGTTCCGAGGACATTTTCAATCTCATCGAAAGTCATATAAACGGTCGTCTGGCTCGACCCACGTAGATGTTCCGCCAAAGGCGCGTATTTCGACATGCTGAATCTCCCCAAATAGTTAGTGTTGGTTATTTAATAACAACCATACACCGGAGTCAATCCGCAAGTATTGCTTGTATCGAATGCTCACGAGAGCAAAAGGCGCGGGGAATACCCGCCGGAAGGGGAACCGGCCTAATCTCCAAATCGAACCAGGAAGCGCTTGGACTTGCCGACCGACAGGACGACCACGCCGGCGCCGGCCCGGTGCAAAAGCAGGTCCTCGTTGGCGTCAGCGATTCTGGTTCCGTTTACGGCGACCGCGTTCTGCTTCACCAGGCGTCTCGCCCCTCCTTTGGACGGAGCCGCTCCGACTCGGACCATGGCGTCCAGGACCGGACAGGAGAGGTCGGGACTGGCGGTCAACGTGGGCACCGATCGAGCCACCATGTCGGCGACGGCGGTGTCCATGTGGGCCGCCCTTCCGGAGAAGATGACTTGGCTGGCCCGTTGCGCGGTCTCGAAGTTCCGCGTCCCATGCACCCGGATGGTGAGCGCCTCGGCCAGAGCCTTCTGCGGCCGCCGTTCGTGCGGGGGGGCCCCCGCCAAGGCCACGATCTCATCGCTGGACAGATCGGTCAGCCAGCGAAGGAAACGTCCGGCGTCGCCATCGGTGGAGTTCAACCAGAACTGGTAGAACTCGTAGGGACTGGTCCGATCCGGATCGAGCCAGACCGCGCCCTTTTCCGACTTGCCGTATTTCTTCCCCTCCGAGTTGGTCAGCAGTGGAAAGGTGAGCCCATAGACCGTCGCTCCCGCGGCGCGCCGCACCAAGTCGACGCCGGAAACGATATTCCCCCACTGGTCCGAGGCCCCCATCTGGATGCGGCAGCCGTACTCGCGGTGCAGGTGCAGGAAATCGTAGGACTGCAGGAGTTGGTAGGAGAACTCGGTGAAGGAGATCCCCTGCTCCCGGCTCTCGATCCGGGTGCGCACCGAGTCGCGCATCAGCATCTGGTTGACCGAGAAGTTCTTGCCCAGGTCGCGCAGGAAGGCGATGACGGGCATGTCCCGGTACCAGTCGGCGTTGTTGACGAAGATGGGGTCGAGCCCTTCGGTTCGGGAGAAGAACTCGGAGGTCTGGCGCTTCAACCGTCCGATGCGCCCATCGATCACTTCGTGGGTCTCCAGCGTGCGCTCGCGGTCCTTGCCCGACGGGTCGCCGATGAGGCCCGTCGCCCCGCCCAGCAGCACGATGATCTGACCGCCGCGGCGCTTGTAACGATCCATTCCCAGAAGCGGGATCAGGCTGCCCGCGTGCAGGCTGCCGGCGCTGGGATCATAGCCGACGTACAGGGGCGGCGGCGATTTGGCGAGAACCTGATCGGTCAGCTCGACGGTCTTCTGCGAGACGAGGCCGCGGGACTCGAGGTCGGCGAGGAACGGCCGCATGTCGGTTGCTGTACGGGAGGCAGAGGTCATGATCTGGCCGTGTCGTTCATCCAGTTCAGGGCGTGCGCGCCGTTTCGGACGACGCCGGGCGACCACGGTCCATGGTGCGCCGCACACGGCCAGAATTCGATATTCGGTCCCTCCTGCGGAAGATTGAACCAGGCCCCGGTGCAAGTCAAGAAGAGGAGGCTACACAGGCAAGGGGACACACATTGGGCGCTCTCGGGCTGGATGCGGGCGGTTGAAACGCCCTCTTGCCGCAGGTTATGCTGACCGCGCCTCCCGGGAGGGTTCCCACCGGCGTGGAGGCTCCAACTGCCGGGCCGGAAGGTGACTGTCGCCCGGTCGCGCACGAATTCCAAGGAGTAGTCAATGACAGCTGAACAACGACTTGAAGAATTGAACATCCAGCTCCCGGACGCACCGCAGCCGGTGGCCATCTATCGGCCGGCGGTCCAGGTCGGAAATCTGCTGTTCGTCTCCGGTCACGGTCCCAACCGGGCCGACGGCACCCAGATCACCGGAAAGGTGGGCGTCGAACTGACCGCCGAGGAAGCCAAGGAGGCGGCGCGTGTCACCGGACTGTGCATCCTCAGCACCGTCCGGAACTTTCTGGGGTCCCTGGATCGCGTGGTCCGAGTGGTGAAGGTACTGGGGATGGTCAACGCGACGCCTGAATTCGGGGAGCAGCCCCAGGTCATCAACGGGTTCAGCGAACTGATGATGGAGGTCTTCGGCGACCCGGGCAAGGGCGCGCGCAGCGCCGTGGGGATGGGCTCCCTCCCCGGAAATATCCCGGTCGAGGTGGAGGCCATTTTCGAGGTCGAGTGATTCGGAGCGACGCTTGAACGCGCCCTCTCAGGGGTCGGCGACGACCTGCCCGTAGTTGATGGTGGTGTCGATGATTCCGATTTCGACACGCCGGTTCTTGGCCCGTGCCTTGGGGGTGGTCCCGGGCACCACCGGGCTGGCCTTGCCGTGGCCCTTGGTGCTCACGATGCCGGGATCGATGCCGGCATCCACCAGGTAGTTCCGCACCGCGTCGGCCCTCCGCTCGGAGAGCCTCTGGTTGTATTCACTGCTGCCGATGTCGTCGGTGTGCCCGTGGATCTGGACCCGGTATCCCTTGGAGGTCAGGAGGACGCCGGCGATCCGGCTCAGCAGTTCCCGGTTCTCGGGGCGCAGCGTCGCCTTGTCGAAGTCGAATTCGACGGCGTCGCTGCCCAGATTCATCACGACGCCCAGAGCCGTCCTGCGGGTTTCGACGATCCCGCTCAACACTTCGTGGAGGCGATTCAACTCCCGTTCCCGTTCCGCTCGAATCCGCTCCGTCTCCTCCCGGGCGGCCCGGGCCTCCTCTTGGGCGGCGAGAGTCTCTTCCTGGGCGGCCTCCGCGTTCCGGCGGGCTTCAGCCCGGTCTCGCTCCGCTTTGCGCCGGGCCGAGTCGGCCGCATCCCTTCCCCGGGCCGCCTCCAGGGCACTGATCTCCGCCTCCTGGGCCCGATCGAGGGCTTGGCCGGATTTTTTCTCCACCTGCTCCAGGCGCTGGACCACTTTCATCAAGGTCTCGGTCACCTGGACATTCTGACGCTCCAAGGCACTCAGTTGTCCACATCCCCGGTAGATGAAGATGGCGGCCATCAGAGCCAGTATGAGGATGGCTCCGACCACCATCCGTGAATGGGAGGCTCCGCCGTTGGTCTTTCCGGTGGAATCCTCGAAGGAGGGTTTTCGTCGAGCCATGGGGATTCCAGTTTAACAAACATTGTCGGCTGCACCCGCCGGACTCCCAATGGGGGGTGGAAGAAGGGGGGACAGGAAAGTCCCCCCTCCGAAGTCGCCGCTCCGCATCTTGCCCTCGCAACCACGGCTTAGTAGGCTTCACTCCTCACATGGACGCCCCGGACACTCGATCCACGCCCGAAGACCGTTACGACCCGGTTTTTCTCCACTCCCGGCGGGAGGCCATCCTCATCGCCAGCGCGTGGGCGGTGGGTCTGGTGTGGGCCGTCCCCTACTGCTATCTGAACGGTTACGGCCTGCCTCCGGGAGACGTCGGGACCACTTTCGGCATCCCCACCTGGCTCTTCTGGGGCATCCTGATTCCCTGGATCGCCGCGGACCTGTTCACGGCCTGGTTCTGTTTCTTCTATTTTGTCGAAGACGACTTGGGAGAGGACCAAGCCGGGGCTGAGGCCGCCACCTCTCAAATCCCGAGCGAGGCGGCGTCTTGACCGACCTCACGCCGGCCCCGTCCTACGGCTCGAACGCGGCCCTGTTCACGTTCCTGATCTACACCTTGGGCGTCCTGTTTCTGGCCTGGATGTCCAATCGCCTGCGCAGGACCAAGAGCTTCCTATCGGAATATTTCCTGGGGAGCCGGAGTCTGGGCGTCTGGGCCTTCGCCCTCACCTTCGCCGCCACCAGCGCGTCGGGAGGAAGCTTCACCGGTTTTCCTTCCAAGATCTACACCCACGGCTGGATCCTGGGGCTCTGGATCGGCAGCTATATCGTGGTGCCCATCTGCGGGATGGGCCTTCTGGGAAAACGGATCAACCAACTGGCCCGGAGAACGGGGGCCATCACCATCCCCGACGTGCTGCGGGACCGGTTCCAGAGCGCCGGGTTCGGTCTTCTCTGCACCGGCATGATCATCTTCTTCATGTCGGTGAACCTGGTGGCCCAGTTCAAATCGGGCAGCCTGATCCTCAAGACCTTGCTCCTGGACGTCCCCTTCTTCCGCAGCAGCGTCCTGTGGGTCGCGGACGCGACCCAGCATTTCAGCTATACCCAGGGCGTCGATCCAGGCTATCTGCTCTGCCTTCTGACCTTCGCCGTGGCCGTGATCCTCTACACCACCTACGGCGGCTTCCATGCCGTGGTCTGGACCGACGTGATGCAAGGAGTGGTCATGGTGGCCGGCGTGGTCATCATGCTGCCGCTGGCCCTTGTGGCCGTCGGCGGCCTGGAATCGGCCACCCAGCGCATGGGCCGCATGGTCCCGCCCCAACTGGGCGTCGCCGACCTGGAACTGGCCGCGCCCGCTTCTCAGGACACCATCATCCGCTCGGGAGTCTGGCTGAACGCGTCCGTGGAGGGAGAGGCGCCGCGGTTGCTGCGAACCAGCCAGGAAGCGGTGATCCCTCAGGGCTCGACCCGGGCCACGGAGATCCAGGTGGTGGAGATCGTTTCGGAAGAAGAAGCGGCAAGCATCCGGGACCGGCTGGCGGCGGGAACGCTTCCCAGAGCCCCGCCGTCCGTCAGCGTCAGGCGGATCGCCACCGAGCCCTACCGGTACGGCGCTGATCGTCCCGGAACGTACGTGAGCGGACCCGGTCCGGACCGTTACAGCGACCTCGGATTCCTCCCTCTGAGTCTGGCCTTCTCCTTCTTCTTCATGTGGGCCATCTCCGGCACGGGTCAGCCCAGCACCATGGTCCGGCTGATGGCCTTCAAGGGCTCCGGCACGTTGAAGCGCTCCATCTTCACCGTCGCCATCTACTACTCATTGATCTACTTTCCGCTGATCATCATCTTCTGTTGCGCGCGCATCTTTCTGCCCGGGATGGAGCTGGAGTCGGACCGGATCATGCCGGCCACCGCCGTCTTTCTCAGCAGCTTCGCCGGCGCGCCCTGGATGGCCGGGATCCTGGTGGCGGCCCCGTTCGCCGCCGTCATGTCCACGGTGGACAGCTTCCTGCTGGTCATCTCCTCGGCGCTGGTTCGAGACGTCTACCAGCGCAACATCAATCCGCAGGCGCCGGAGCGCACCATCAAGAGGATGAGCTACGTCTTCACCTTCGTGGTCGGCTTCGCCGCGATGCTGGGAGCGGTGAACCCGCCGCTATTTCTGCAGGACATCATCGTCTACACGGGGAGCGGTCTCGCTTCCTGCTTCCTGGCGCCCGTCGCCCTGGGGCTCTACTGGCCGCGAGTCAACACCTGGGGCGCCATGGCGGGCATGGTGGGGGGGTTCCTGTTCCACCTGTCTCTCTACGGGGCCGGTTATTTCGCCTACGGCCGTTTCTCCTCCTACCGGCTCCTGGGACTCGATCCCATCATCTGGGGCCTGGCGGTCTCCTTCTTTCTCGTCATCGCCGTGAGCAAGGCGACGCCGCCGCCGCCCCGCCATCTGATCCGGAGGTACTTCTTCAAGCAACAGCCAGGGAGTTGAACCCGGCTCTGCGCCGGCCCGCAAGAAGACCATGTGGAAGTACCACCGATTCCTTCCGGTCCGCGATACCAAACACGTCCTCACCCTGGGTGAGGGCGCCACGCCTCTGGTCCAACTGGACGGGGGACCGTTCCTGAAGATGGAGCAGCTCAACCCCTCCGGCTCCTACAAGGACCGGTTCGCCAGTTGCGCCGTCTCCCGGATGCGGGAAGAAGGCCTGAGCTCTTGTCTGGCCACCTCCTCGGGCAATACCGGCTCGGCCCTGGCCGCCTACTGCGCCCGGGCCGGCATTCCCTGCCACATCTTTCTGGTGGAGACCACCCCGGAGGGAAAGGCGGTCCAGATGTTGGCGTACGGGGCGGTGCTGAAGCGGGTTCGGGGATTCGGACTCGACCCGGCGGCCAGCCGCGACGTGATGGAACTGCTGCAGCGGGAGGCGCCGGCCAGAAGCGCCGCGCTCCAGATCTCCGCCTTCACCTTCAGCCCACAGGGGATGGACGGGGTCAAGAGCATCGCCTACGAGATCGCGGACGACTTGGGCGAGGCCGACGACGTCTTCGTGCCCATCGGGGGAGGAGGCCTGCTGACGGCCATCGCCCGAGGGTTCGACGACTATTTCCGCGAGGGCAGGATTTCGCGGCTGCCCCGGATGCACGCCGTGCAGCCCCGAGGCTGCGCCACCGTCACCGGACCGCTGGACCGGGGGGAATCCCAAGCGGTGGAGGTGGAGTGCACGTCGGTCATCTCGGGTCTCCAGGTCCCCAACGTCATCGACGCCCAGTTCGCTCTGGACGCCGTGCTTGAAACGGGAGGCACGGGACAGTCGGTGAGCGACCAGGAGGTCTTCTCTGCGCAGGAGATGCTGTTCGCGCGAGGAGTCTACTGCGAGCCCGCCGGGGCCACCGCCTACGCCGGTTACCTGAAGGCCCGGTCGGGGGGATCGGTGTCCGCTTCGAGCCGGGCCGTCTGCATCTTGACGGGCCACGGGTTCAAGGACCTGGGATCGGTGGAGCGGGCCGTCAGCTCCCGGTCCATCCCCATGGTGGAGTTGGACCGGCTGCTGGATTGAGGCTGCCCATGGCCCTGAGGATCGAACGAAACATCATGGTCCCGGCCCGGGACGGAGTCCATCTGGCAACAGACGTCTACCGGCCCGCCGACGCCTCCGGGCCCCTGCCCGTCCTCCTGGAACGGACCCCCTACGGCAAGCAGGACCTGGAGCGGATGCGGCGGGCCGAGCGTTATGCCGAGCATGGCTATGCCGTGGTGGTCCAGGACTGCCGGGGCTGCCATTCCTCCGGGGGAGACCTGGTCTTTCTGGTCAACGAACCCTTCGACGGCTATGACGCCGTGGAGTGGACGGCCCGCCAGGATTGGTGCGACGGCAAGGTGGGGACCTACGGCACCTCCTACGTGGCTTGGACCCAGAGCACCCTGGCCACGCAGAATCCCCCTCACCTGGCCTGCATGATCCCCACCATGGGCGGTTGGAATGCCTATACCAGCTCGGTCCGCCAGGGCGGCGCCTACGAGCTCCGCTTCCTGGCCTGGGCCTTCTGGCACTCCGTCAACCACGGAAACGCCGAAACCAGGGCGCTCCCCTGGGTGCAGGAGGGGTTGTCGTCGGGTCCCGATTTCCGGCATTGGCTCCGTCGGTTGCCGCTGCGAAGAGGACAGAGCCAGCTCGCGCTGCTCCCCGGATACGAGCGCTGGGCGTTGGAGCTGGTCCGGCGCGGGGATTACGACGAGTTCTGGAAACAACCCGGGTTCGCCATCGAGGAGTTCCTGGAGCAGCACTCGGACGTCCCCATCCTCCTCATCGGAGGCTGGTACGACTCCTACACCCGCGCCACGCTGGAGGCCTTCCAGGCCCTGAGGCAAGTCAAGCAGGGACCGGTGAAGGTGGTCATGGGCCCCTGGGTGCACGGCACCTACACCACCGAAGAGCAGATCTCCGGTGACGTGGACCTGGGTCCCGAGGCGCCCCTGGAGAGTCTGGACCGCCTCCACCTGAACTGGTTCGATCAATGGCTCAGGGGACGGGAGACGGGCGCGGCCCGCATGCCGGCCATCCGGTGGTTTCTCATGGGCGGCGGCAGCGGTCGCAGGACCCGACTGGGCAATTTGGACCACGGCGGGCACTGGCGCGAGGGAGACGATTGGCCGTTGCCGCAGGCGGCGCCCACGCCCTACTACCTCCACCCGGACCGGACCCTGTCAACTTGCCCCTCGGACCGAAAGGACTCCTCAACCAGCTTCTCCTACGATCCGCGGCGTCCGGTCCCCACCATCGGGGGGAACTTCTCCTCACTGAGCTATATTCATCCTTGGCCCGAGGGAGTCCGGCCGGAATCGGTCCCGACACCGACCATGATCGAGTCGGTGACTCCGGCCGGGGGGGTCGACCAGACCGAGGGCCCGGATTTCTTCGGATGCACGCCGCCCTATCTTCCCCTGGGATCCCGTCCCGACGTCCTGGTGTTCGAGACGCCGCCGCTGGAGCAGGATCTGCAGATCGCGGGTCCCGTGGAGGTCAAGCTCTGGGTTTCGTCATCCGCACGGGACACGGACTTCACCGCCAAGCTCATCGACGTTTACCCTCCGAGCCCGGACTACCCGCTGGGCTACGCGTTGAACCTGAGCGACAGCATTCTCAGGGTCCGGTACCGCGACGGTTCCGGCACGGCCCGATTCCTGGAGCCGGGAGAGGTGGTCTCCATCACCATCGTCCTCTACCCCACGGCGAACCGCTTCCGGAAAGGACACCGGATTCGCCTGGACGTCTCTTCCAGCAACTTTCCGCGGTTCGACGTGAATCCCAACACGGGGGAACCCCTGGGCCGGGAACGGAGTTGGTCCATCGCCCGAAACACCGTGTTCCACGACCGATCCCGGCCGTCACACGTCACGCTGCCCCTGGTCTCTGGCTGACCGCTGTGCTGATACCGGCGCATTTGCGTTTTGAAGACATCTCCCGTTCCGTTGATAATGAGCGTCACGTGAACCTATTCGTCGCAGGAGGTCGGGTTTGAAAATATTTGGAGTCTTTTCCCTGGCATGGATCACCATCCACCCGGTCCTGGGTGCGGACTGGCCGTACTGGCGAGGCCCCTATCAGAACGGCGCTGCCCCGGAGAAATCCGCCGTCACCTCCTGGGACCAGGGCGGAGAGGGTCTTCTCTGGAAGTTCGACGAGGGTGGCCGGACCACGCCCGTCATCCTGGACGATCGGCTCTTCGCCATCCTGCCAGTGGGGGAAGGGCCTGAGCGGGGCGAACGGATTGTGGCGCTCGACGCGCTCACCGGCCGCAAGCTGTGGGAGAAACGGTTCAATGTTTTCCATACCGACATCGTGGAGAACCGCGTGGGGTGGACCGCGCTGGTGGGGGACCCGGATTCGGGCCGGATCTACGCTCACGCCACCGGGGGAGAGTTCTTCTGTCTCAGCCGCGACGGTCACGAAATCTGGAAGATCTCCATGACGGAGGAACTGGGCCGCATCAGCGGTTACGGCGGCCGCTTGCACACCCCGATCCTGGACGAGGACCGTGTCGTCGTGAGCTATCTCAACTCGAGTTGGGGGAATATGGCGCGGCCGCTCCATCGATACGTGGCCTTCCACAGTAATAGCGGGGACATCCAGTGGTGGGCGGCGCCGGGGGGACAGCCGCTGGACACCACTTACGCCACTCCGGTGACAGCCGTGATGGGCGGACGGCGGATGCTGGTGGCCGCGACGGCCGACGGCAATGCGTATGGAATGCTGGCCCGCAACGGCGAAAAGCGGTGGACGTTCCGTCTCAGCAAGCGGGGTCTCAACGCGTCCGTCGTAGTGGACGGAGACCGGGCGTACCTGTCGCACAGCGAGGAGAACCTGCACACCTCCCGGATGGGGAGCATTGTCTGCATCGACGGAACCGGGACGGGAGACATCACCGAGAGCGGCGTCGTCTGGCGCCACGACGGCCACACCTTCGGGTATGCCTCGCCGGCCGTCGCCAACGGCCGTCTCTACGCCGTGGACAACAGCGCCAATCTTTTCTCAATGGACGCCGCCACGGGAAAGATTCACTGGGAATACAACATGGGCCGGGTGGGCAAGGGATCGCCGGTGGTGACCAGCGACGGCGTGATCTACGTGGGAGAGCAGAACGGCATCTTCCACATCCTCCGTGACGAGGGGGACCGATGCGTCTCCCTGGACAAGGAGGTGTTCGAGAGGCCGGACGGCACCGTGGACGAGATCTTCGGCTCTCCGGCCGTCGTCAACGGGCGCGTCTACTTCATGACCCGTTACGGCATCTACTGCCTCGGGAAGTCAGCCCAGCAGGTCCAGGCTCAAGAGGCGGCTCCGGCTCCGAGCGAGACGGCGCGCCCCGAGCCGGGATCCAAAAACAGCCTTCGGGTGGTCCCGGCGGAAGCCACGCTGAGCCCCGGTGAGCAGATCCGCCTGAAAGCCCTTCTATTCGACTCGGTGGGCTCGGCTCCGTCGCCGGCCAGCGTCAAGTGGTCGGTGAGCGGCGTCTCCGGAGCCGTCGTCGCTGACGGGACATTCACCGCCTCGAACCGGCAGGCATTCTCGGGAGGCCTGGTGACCGCCGAGAGTTCAGGCGGGCTGAGCGCCGCCGCCCGGATCCGGATCGCTCCCGACCTGCCGATTCACGAGGACTTCGAGTCGCTGGCGGCCGGCTCGGTACCGCCAGGCTGGGTGGGGGTGGCGTCCAAGACGCAGGTCGTCGAGGCAGAAGGCAAGATGCTCAAGAAGCTGGCCTCCAAGGCCCGGCCTTCCCCGCCCTTCATGAGGCTTCGAGCCTATGCCACGCCCCCGATAGCGGGCGGTTACACGGTGGAAGCGGATCTGATGGGCAAGCTGGCCCGCAAACGTTTCAAGCCGGACATGGGACTCATCAACAGCCGCTACCGTTTCATCATGATGGGGATGAGGAAGCGGCTCCGGATCGAGACCTGGTCGCCGCTGCCGCGCCTGAGGCACGACGTCGCCTTTCCGTGGGATCCGGAGGTCTGGTACCGAGCCAAGTTCTCGGTGCTGCTGGAGGGTGACCAGGCCCGAGTCCGAGCCAAGGTCTGGCCCCGGGAAGAACCGGAGCCGCAGGCCTGGAACATAGAGGTGCTGGATCCGCATCCCAACCGGGAAGGCAGCGCCGGACTCTACGGCTACTCCGTCGGGACCACGTCCAAGAGCGACGGCCCCGAGATTCTCTTCGACAATTTCAAGGTGGTGAAGAATGATGACTAACAGTCGGATCATCCGCGTTCCCTCAATCCTGCTGGCCGCGGCGATTCTTGCCGCGCCGGGTCACCCTCAGGTCCACGCAGGGGACTGGAAGATGTGGGGCGGAACTCCGGACCGGAACATGGTCTCGGATGAAAAGAGCATGCCCCGTCAATGGAGCGTCGCCACCGGGCAGAACGTCCGTTGGAAGGCGCCGTTGGGGTCCCAAACCTACGGCAATCCCGTGATCTCCGAGGGAAGAATCTTCATCGGCACCAACAACGAAGCCCATCACCGGCCCGGCATCACAGGCGACAAAGGAGTGATCGTCTGCCTGGAAGAAGCCACCGGGAAGGTCATGTGGCAGGCCACGCACGACAAGCTCCCCACGGGCCGGGTCAACGACTGGCCGGAACAGGGGATCTGCTCCTCCCCGTTCGTGGATGGGGACCGGATCTACTACGTCAGCAACCGGGCCGAATTGGTCTGCGCCGACGTGGAGGGGTTTCTGGACGGGGAGAACGATGGTCCCTTCCAGGACGAGAAATACCGGGAGAAAGAGGACGCGGACATCATCTGGGTCTATGACATGATCGAGGAGCTGGGGGTCTTCCCGCACAACCTGGCCACCTCTTCCCCGGTGGGCGCCGGCGACCTGATCTTCCTGCTCACCTCCAACGGCGTGGACGAGGGGCACCTGGACCTGCCCATGCCCGACGCTCCCGCGTTTATTGCCGTGGACAAGAACACCGGCGAGTTGGTCTGGGAGCGAAGCGACCCGGGCGAGAACACCCTGCACGGGCAGTGGTCCTCACCCACGTACGGGCTGGTCAAAGGCCAGCCCCAGGCGATCTTCGCCGGGGGTGACGGATGGTGCTACGCCTACGAGCCCAAGAGCGGAGAGTTGATCTGGAAGTTCGACCTCAACCCCAAGGCCTCCGAGTGGAAGCTGGGCGGCCGCGGCACGCGCAACAACATCATCTCTACGCCGGTCCTTTACGAGGACAAGGTGCTGCTCAGCGTGGGGCAGGACCCGGAGCATGGCGAGGGTCCCGGCCATCTCTTCTCCATCGACGCGACCCAGACCGGCGACATCACCGAGAAGGGACGGATCTGGCACGTGGGCGGCGAGGACTTCCGCCGCAGCATGTCCACCGTCGCCATCGGGGACGGCCTCCTCTACGCAGCGGACCTGACCGGGTTCCTCTACTGCCTGGATCTCGCCACCGGAAAACAGCACTGGCGCTACGACATGCTGGCCGCGGTCTGGGGGTCGCCCTATCTGGTGGACGGCAAGGTCTACCTGGGGGACGAGGACGGCGACGTGGTGGTGCTGGAGCACGGCACGACGATGAAGGAGCTGGCCGTCAATGAGATGGGAGATTCGGTCTACACGACGGCGGTGGCCGCCAACGGAGTGCTCTACATCACGAATCGGAACACCTTGTTCGCAATTCGAGAATGAGGGAGTGGGGAAAAACAAAAAGAGCATTGGGACGAGACGGTTACCGGGAAGATCATTTGAGGTCGACGATCAGGATCGCATTTCGGGCCGCTGGAGCGTTCAGTAGTATATCCGCCCGTGGCAAAAGTCGTCACGGCATTCGACCGTCCCTGCATCCCGGCGGACGGCGTTGCGGTTCGGGCCCATACTCCCGGTATGCATCCGAATCGCGCCTTGTCCGGCGGGCGCAGGAACAGTCTCGATGCTCGGAGACTTTCACCACGGGCTGATACGAGCAGGTGAAGCCGTGGTAACGGAGGTGGAATCATGATCACAGGGGGTGATTGGGAAAAGGTGCGTTCCGCGCTTTTGGACCCGACGTGGGACTTCAGGACAGTCGATGGCATTGCCAAGGAAGCTGGACTGGATCGAAGGCGCGTGGCGCGCCTGATTGACCAAAATCGATCTGAAGTACGGCAAGCCATTTCGAAGGACGGGATCATCGTTTATACACACGGATCCAGGCCGGTTCGACTGCGGGAGATCATCTCCAAATTGCAGAGGATCGCCTCAAAGTCATTCTAGCCGCCATGGAAGTCTCCTGGCAGATGATCGTGTCGGGTTTCATGGGCGGCTGTGCAGCAGAGCTGGTCCAGTGGTTCCGCATGCGCAAGGAACTCCACAAGGGTCTGCCCGATTGGGCGAAGAGTTGGCTCTATTGGACAGTCACGATCATCATGGCGGTAGCGGGCGGGCTGTTGGTCTATCTGCACAGCATCGATTCCAATCCGATCCTGGCATTCAACATCGGTGCTTCCGCGCCGTTCATACTGACCTCGCTGACAGATCAGTCTCCCAAGGTCGGACCGGGAAGATCTGAGTCTGACTGAAGCCCGTTGAACCCCGGGTAAAATGGGAAATGGGAGTTGGGGAACGTCCCCTCTCCGGAAGAGAAGAGGGGGGACAGAAAAG
>JAJDTT010000172.1 GCA_022827025.1 Acidobacteriota bacterium | reverse complement strand
CCCTCACGGGTTCCCGGTTGGCGCGTGCCACGCCACCGGCGGGGCTTCCCGTGTTGCTACCCTCTCCCTCTTGTCCGCATGCCACCGCCAATACCCCGGCGGAACCGGCCGGTGCTCGCGTCGCTCGCTTCCCGACCGCTGGCAGCCTTCCCCGTTTCTCAGGCGGGTCGGCTTCCGCATTGCCCGTTTCGAGGCCTGCTCGGCGTTCACTCGCGTTGCGGCCTGCGGACTCGCTGAGTCGCCTTAAGCGACCCTTTGACATCGGAGTGCTTCAGTCCAATTCGTTACCTCCTTGAACCGCTCCGACTGCTACCGGCTGGAGCGACAGTTGCCGGGCGGGTTTCGCACCCGCTAGGAGAAAGCGCCTTTCCACGGCGCACTGAGAAATGCGGGCTGGTCCCGTGGAGAAGGCTCCTCATTCCTGGCTACTCCGATCGAGCCGGTCGAGCACCTCGGCGGGGGGCGTCCAGCCGTAGCTGCGGGTCACGTCGGGCCGGTAGGCGATGGTCAGGATGAAAATCCCCAGGTCCTTCGCCCTCTCGGGTGGAACGTTGACCTGGACCTGGGTGAAACCGTTTCCGAACCAGCTCCGGTAGCCGTCGTCCGGACTCTCGGCGAGGGCGTGCCCGTTCAGACGGACGTCCACCAGTTGAGGCCGGCGGTAGGGGATCCGGAACCGGAAACCGATGCCATGCCGGATCCGCGCGGGTCCGGGCGTGTCGTCCTGGTTTCTCCGGTCCAGCACGACCAGGATCTCCGGGCCCGCCCGGACGAAGGTTTCCACGGCCTGCGCGTCGATTCCCGGTTGATCCCGGAGGTTGGAGAGGACGGCCTCCGGATCCGAATCGAGGAGCCTGGACGCGTCCTTGTCCACTGCGATCAAGTAACTGTCGCGGCCCTCGGTCTGGGGATAGAGGATGCCCTGGAGGAATCGCTCCTGCTTCTCCCAGAGTTCGACGCGGCTCCGGCGGCGCTCGGCTGCGGTCCGGCCCCAGGCCGTGACGTAGTGGCCGGTGAACGACTTGACCCGGTTCACGGGGTAGCCCGAGATGGGCTCGCCTTGCCAGGATCCGTTTCCGATCCGCAGAAGCCCCTTCAGCCGGGCGACGCCAGCTTCCTCCCAACCCACCTCCAGGACGGTCTGAAGGGTGTGGTAGCGGGCGTATCCATATTGGGCCGTGTAGAAGCGGGTCCGTCCCCGCCACAAGCGGCCGGACAACGGATCCAGGGCGGGAGCCCAGAACCCCCGCTGGGCATCGGCCTCGGCCCGGTCCGAGCCATACCCGGCTTCGACGCCCGCCTGGATCATGGCGTCGGTGATCCGGGGATCCCAGGGACGCAGCAGGAAGTTGGAATATGCGGATCCGGTGGACTCGAACATGGTCTGTCCGCGATAGGACCGCCGGTCCCCCAGCTTGTCCACGGGGTACTCCTGAAGGCCGGTGCCATGGACGTCGGCGTGGACCTCCGGACGGTAACGGTCCATCACGGAGAAGACCGCCCGGATTTCCGGAGCCTTTTCCAGCGCCTTGAAGGAGAGGTTCTCCAGATCCCAATTCTCGTCGCCCCCTCCGTAGGGATTCATGCCCTGGGACGTGCCGAAGCGATCGGTCACGAAGAAGGCGTAAGGATTCACGATGGGCATCAGGAGCAGGACCTGCTTGCGCCGGGTCTCGGCGGCCTCGCCGCTGCCGCCCAGGAGCCACTCGGCCAAGTGCAGAATGGTCGTGGTGCCGGAACGCTCGGGACCGCCGTGCAGCGCGGTGACGAGGCAGACCTGCTTGTCTTCATCGGGGACGGTTGAATCGGTGATCTTGAGTAGGAAGATGGGCATCTTCTCCACCGATTCGCCCACTCGTTCCACCTGGAGGATCCCGGGGTGACGCTCGGACCAGTAGTCCACCGTCGCCTCGTACTCCTGAAGCGTGATGCGATGCATCTTCTGCTTCCAGGGCTGGGGCAGTCCGGCCAACAACCGGCCCAGATCGGAGACGCGCTCCTGTCCCGCCGACAATGCTCCGGTGAGCAACGGGAACGACAACAGCAGAAAAAATCCGGCTTTCTTCATTGCAATCTACCTCCTGACACGGAACTCGACTGGCCGCGCATCTTCACTTCCAAATAAACTGGCTCCCCATGCTGAATCTGGCGAAAATGAAATCCTTTTCCAAGCTTTCCATTGCGGTATGGATTCTCTGCATGTGCTCCGCTGACTCATCCCAGGCCTCCCAAACCTTGCGCGTTCTCCCCGAAAGGATCAACCAGGTGGAGACCAGGAAGATGGTTCGCCGTTATCTCCTGGACCAGGCCGAGAAGGCGTTCCTGCGCCGCGAGGCGGCGTTCGAGGAACTCAAGACGGTCGAGCAGATGAGGGAGCACCAGCGCCGCATGCGGGAATTCCTGCGGGCCCAACTCGGGGACTTTCCCGAGAGGACGCCGCTTCAGGCTCGCATCGTGGGCCACCACGAACGAGACGGCTACAGCGTCGAGCGCATCCTGTATCAGAGCCGTCCGGGACATTACGTCACGGCGCTCCTCTACCTTCCCGAGGGGCCGCCTCCCTATCCCGGCGTCCTGATCGCCTGCGGGCACGCGCCCAGCGCCAAGTCTACCGAAATGTACCAGCGGGCCGGGGTCCTTCTGGCCAAAGGTGGAATGGCGGCATTGTGTTACGACCCCATCGGCCAGGGGGAGCGCCACCAGATTCTCGACTCCCAAGGACGGCCCCGCTTCGAGAACGGAATCGAGCACATGTTGGTGGCGGTGAGTTCCATTCCCCTGGGCCTCAGCGCCGCCACCTACCGGATCTGGGACGGGATCCGGGGCATCGACTACCTGACCAGCCGGGAGGAGATCGATCCGGACCGGATCGGACTCACGGGCAATTCCGGAGGCGGATTGGTGACCACTCTTCTCATGGCGCTGGACGAGCGCGTGGCCTGCGCCGCGCCCTCCTGCTACGTCACTCACGTGAAGGAGATGCTGCACACGCAGGGGCCGGGAGACTCGGAGCAACAGGTCTACGGCGAAATCGCCCAGGGTCTCGGACATGCCGACTACCTCATGATCCGGGCGCCGAAACCGACCCTCATCTGCGCCGCCACCCGCGACGACATGTTCGACATCTCCGGATCGTGGCGGTCCCTGAGGGAGGCCAAACGATTCTACGGGCGCATGGGATACCCGGAAAGAGTCGACCTGGTGGAAGCCGACGTGGTCCACGGCTTCTTTCGGCCCCTGCGGGAGGGAATGGCCCGCTGGATGCGCCGCTGGCTCCTGGGAATCGACGACGCCCTCCGCGAGGACGATTCCCCTCTCCTGAGTGAGGATGAAGGGACCATGCAGGAGTTCATCACGGCCTCGGGGCCGGACTACAGCGAGTTCCGCCCGGTTCGGCTTCCGGTGGTCCGGTGCAGCCCGGACGGCCAGGTCCAGCTCATTCCCGGCGCCGTTTCGGTCTTCCAGCTCAACCGGGAGCGGGAAATGGAGCTCGCCGTGCTGAGGCGCGCCTACTGGCAGCGGACTCCCGGAGATGAAGCGCTGGAGGAGGTCCGGCGCCTGGCGGGAATCCGCCGGCTGGACCAACTCCCCCTCTTGACGGCGGACGATGCGGGAACCCTGCCCCGCCCCGGGTATACGATTCACAAGCAGGTCCTTCACCCGGAGCCGGGCATCCGGCTCCCCGCCCTGCGCTTCGTCCCCGATGCCGGCGGCCGGGACGTGGTCCTGTACCTTCATGGCGAAGGCAAGCAGGTGGATTCCGGACCGGACGGCCCCATCGAAAGGCTGGTGCGGGACGGGCGCGAAGTCCTGGCCGTCGACCTGCGAGGCGTTGGAGAAACTCAGCCGGCCAAGGGAAAGTGGGGCTACGGTCCGTTGTTCGGAGCGGACTGGGAAGAATTCTACATGGCCTACATGCTGGGCCGATCGTACCTGGGGATGCGGGCCGAGGAGATTCTGGCCATCGCCCGCCACTTGGCCTCCGTCCCCGAGTCCGATGCCGCGCGGAAGGTTCACCTGGTGGGCATCGGCGAGGCCGGACCCGCCGCCCTTCACGCCGCGGCCCTGGAGCCGGCGCTTTTCACCTCACTGGAGCTACGCCGGTCGCTGGTCTCCTGGTCCAACGTGATCCAGACCGAGGCGCCCGTCAACCAGTTGGTGAACACGGTCCACGCGGCCCTGCGGAAATACGATCTGCCCGATCTTCTGAAGAGCCTCTCCGGGATGACGGTCACCGTCGTTGAACCGGCCGGCGGCACCGGTGAGATTCTGCACTGATTCCGGTTGCGGTTTATCCGCTCTTCGCCTTGCGGGTGAAATATTCGGCGTTGGCGGGAAATGAACTCAGACGCTGCATCAGATCGCTTCGTACGCCCCGAAAAGCGTCCAGATGCTGTGGAGCCACCGGTTTCTCGGGTGGAGACTTCAGTTTGGCGGGGTTCAGAAACCGTCCGCTCCGATCCTGGATCCGATAGTCCAGGTGCGGTCCCGTGGAAAGGCCGGTGGAACCGACTCTCCCGATGACGTCCCCCTGCTCCACGCGCTGGCCCCGGCGAACCTGGATCCGGGACAGATGCGCGTAGCTGGTGGAATATTTTCCGTGGCGGATCCTCACCATCTTTCCATAGCCCCCTTTGCGACCGGTGAATGAGACGGTCCCGGCAGCGACCGAGATCACCTCGGTACCGGTGGGAGCGCCGTAGTCGACTCCCAGGTGCGGGCGGCGGCGCTTCAGAATCGGATGGTACCGGGAATAGGAGAAGCCGGAAGTGATGCGCGGATCGAACTTGAACGGCACCCGGAGAAACGCTTTCCGCAAAGAGTTCCCCTTCTCGTCGAAGTAATCCTTCTTGCCCGTCGCCGGATCGGTGAACAGGAACCCGAACAGGCTCCTGTCCATCTGGTCGAAACGGACGGCCAGCACGTCGCCGTACTTGACGAACCGGCCGGCCCGATACTTCTTCTCCACCAGCAGGGTAACCGAATCTTGAGGCTGCAACTGGGTGAAGTCGAGATCCCAGCCGAGAATATCCAGTACCTTGGAGACGAGGGCATAATTCTCGCCCTGGGAGATCAGGGCTTCCGTCAGACTGGTCCGGATCTCCCCGAAGACCCTTTCCTCCTCGAGTTGGAGGTCGTATCTGTGGCGAGTCGCCACGAAACGGTCCCGCATCTGCCGGCCGACCAGGTACTCCTCCTCGTCGATGTCGTAGCGCACGCTCCGGAGCGATCCGTCGAGCCCCAATTCCAATACGAGACGATTCCCGGGCCGGACCCGGTCCAGGTTGTAAACGTGGCGAGTGTCCTCCACCAAGCGGTGGATCTCAGGGCCGGACACGTCGAACCCACGCAGGACGGTCGCCAACGTGGCGCCGCGGGGAATGGCGGCCTTGCGAACCGTCACGGAGTCGGACTCGGGAACCTGAGTTCCGGTGCCGGACACCGTCTCCGGGACCATCGGGGAGAGCGGTCCACGTCCCTCGAGGTCGATCCTGTGTCTCTGAAACAGCACGACCACGACCAGCACAACCGATACCAAGGCCAGAAAGCCAAGACCGAACCTGCTCTTTATCGGACTCACAGGACTCTCCCTTTCGTTACAAGACCCGGACTCTACCACAGAGATCCCTTTATCCGTCCAAAGCGCGCAAACTCGACTCTACGACCTCAGGCACCAAGCCGGTGATCTTCCCTCCCAAGGCGTAGACCTCCTTGACCAGACTGGAACTCAGGTACGAGTACTCGGAGGAAGGCAGCATGAATATGGTTTCGATGCAAGACTCCATCCTCCGGTTCATCAGGGCCATCTGAAATTCATATTCGTAATCGGTGACGGCCCGGATGCCCCGGACGATGACCCGGGCACCCTTTTCGACCGCATATCCCACCAAGAGGCCGTCGAAGGAATCGACCTTGACATTTTCCCACGAGCCGGTGACATGCCGTAGCATCCGCAGCCGTTCCTCGGCACTGAAAAGGGGTTTCTTCTCAAGGTTTTGCAGAACCGCCACGATCACCGTGTCGAAGACGTTCCGGCTCCGGCGGATGATGTCGAGATGACCGTTGGTCACGGGATCGAAGGACCCCGGATAGATTGCGACGACCCGCTCCGCCATGAGATCCGCATCATGTTACGCAGGGCATGCTCGAATGACAACCGCGGCGACGACGGGAGGGCGCACGATATTTCCTCGGAAACGTCGATGCAGGGATCGCGGGAATGGCGTCCGCGCCTTCCGGCCGCATGCCTCAGCCAGGATTCGAAATCGGCGTTGACACCGGCGGGATCGAATCCCTACAATAGCGCACCTGTTTCGCTGCAGGTGTTTCCCACCCCCTGCGTTGCCTGCAGCGTCTTGCTAATTTCCGTTTCTGCGAAGCGGGTGCATACCGCATGCTGGAACGGGTTTGGCAAAAAAAGTACACCGCTCTTCGATCCATTGTTCGCGGCTTCCTGTTCGACGACGCACGCGTGGAGGACATACTCCAGGACGCTCTTTCCCAGGTACTGGCCTCGGGGCGGAGCTTTCCTGACGAGTTGGAAACCTACCGCTACCTGCGACGGTCGGTCTTCAACGCCAGCATCGACCACTACCGCGCATCCCGGCGCCGCGTCTACCTGCCTCTTCCGGAGGAACCGGGAGAATTCACGCTCCCGAACCATAAGGGCGCTTCCGACCCCCTCACTCTCCTGCTCCAAAAAGAGAGGCAGAATCTCAGACGCGCCATTCTCCGGGAGATCACGGCGGCCATGTCCGAGCTGCCGGGCGTTCAGCAGGAGGCGATCTGGATGATCATGGGACCGCGGGACATGAAGCTGAAGGATCTCTGCCGGATCAAGGGAATCCCCTACAGCACCCTGCGCAGCCGCATGCTGGCCGGCGTCGAACGATTGCGCCGCCGGCTCAAGGCCAGGAGCCTCTATCGCGAGTACGTGAACCTGGGTCGGCGGACGAGGTGACGATTTCCGGCTTGGAGGCAGTTCCCGTTTCCTCCGGCCGTCCGCTGCCCGGTTCCCGCGGCTCTTCCGGCAACGCGTAAAAGAGAAGCTTGTTGTCGCCGACCCGAACCGTACGGGTCCAAGTGATCCGGCGGGTGGTTTCCGGACGCGGAGTCTTCTTGAACACCTCCAGGACGATGGTGCTCCCCGGGTGGATCCAGGGCATGGCCGAGAGCCTCCCCAGCAGCTTGGCGTGGCGTTTGAACTTGTAGGGCGGATCCAGAAAGACGAAGTCGGCCGCGGGAGGCCGGAGATTCCTCAGAAGGGTGAAGGAATCCTTCTGGTGAATCTCGAATCCCTCCTCCACCCGGCAACGGGCCAGGTTCTTCCGGAGCAGCGCCGTGGATTCTCGAAACCGGTCGTTGAAGATGACGTAACGGGCGCCCCGGCTGATGGCCTCGATTCCCACGGCACCCGATCCCGCGAACAGGTCGAGCCAGACGGAACCCGGGACCCGGTGCCGAACGATGTTGAAGAGGGTCTCCCGGGCCCGGTCCGTGGTGGGCCGGATATCGGCCCTGAAACTGGCCAGCCTCTTTCCGCGGAATCTCCCGGCGATGATCCTCATGTCCGTTTACGAGGGATCAACCCACGTCGAAGAGACCGAATCGACTCCGCCACTGGTCTGCCAACCGGGCCAATTCGTCCTTGCCCGCTCCCTTTGCGTCCCCGGTCAATAAGCTGAAATGATCCCGGGCCTCCCGGGCCGCCAACTCCAGCACGCGGCGGTCCCGGACGATGTTGCCGAACCGGAACTGGGGAATCCCCGACTGCCGGGTCCCCACGAACTCCCCCGGACCCCGAATCTCCAGGTCCTCCTCGGCGATGCGGAAGCCGTCGGAAGTCCGGCACATGATATCCAAGCGGCGGAAGGCATTCTCGGATGGAGCCTCGCCGGTCATGAGGACGCAGGTCCCCCGGTGGCGTCCGCGTCCGATCCGGCCCCGCAGCTGGTGGAGTTGAGAGAGGCCGAAACGGTCGGCATGCTCCACCACCATGACCGTCGCGTTGGGAACGTCCAGGCCCACCTCCACGACCGTCGTCGCCACCAGGATCTGTATCGTTCCGTCGCGCAGGGCCTGCATCTGCGCATCTTTCTCCTCACTCTTGAGACGGCCGTGGATCAGACCCAGCTTGTAGCCGGGGAACACTTTCCGGAGTTGGCCCGTCATCTCCTCGGCGGCGCGCAGTTCCAGCTTGTCCGATTCCTCGATCAACGGGTACACCACGTACGCCTGCCGGCCCTGGGCCAGCTCCCGCTGCAGCAGGCCGTAGACCCGGTGCCGGTCCCGCTCCGAATAGAGGACCGTCTCGACCGGCTGCCGTCCCGGAGGCAGCTCGTCCAGCACCGAGAGGTCCAGGTCGCCGTACACCGTCAGGGCCAGGCTTCTGGGAATCGGAGTGGCGGTCATGATCAACACGTCGGGCTGATCCCCCTTCCCCATGAGCCGGGACCTTTGCAGGACTCCGAAACGGTGTTGCTCGTCGATCACCGCCAGACCCAGGTCCCGAAACCGGACTGGGGCCTCGATCAGGGCGTGTGTCCCGATGACCAGTTGGACGCCGCCCGAACGGATCCGCTCCAGGATGCCCTGGCGCCGCTTGCCCCGGACCCGGCCCGTGAGCAGCGCCAGACTGTAACCGGTGTCCCGCAGGTAGCGCGAAAGAGTCTGGAAGTGCTGCTCGGCCAGGATCTCCGTGGGCGCCATGAGAGCGGTCTGGAACCCGTTCTCCAGCACCACCACCATGGCCTGGAGGGCGACGATGGTCTTGCCCGAGCCCACGTCCCCATGGAGCAGCCGTCTCATGACGTTGCCGCTCCGCAGATCGCCGACGATCTCGCCCACCACTCTCTTCTGGGCCGACGTGGGATGGAAGGGGAGGATCCCCTTCACCACCTCGCGAACCCCATCGTTGATCTCGATCCGCCGGGTCTTGGGCAGGGACTCCCGGTCCCGCCGCACCGCCTGGAGACCCAGGTGAAACAGGAAGAACTCCTCGAAGACGAATCTGCGCTGAGCCGGAGCCGCGCTCGACTCCAGGTCCTCCAGGAACGCCTCCCGCTTCCGGTCCTCCGGCCTGGCGGGGAAATGGAGTTCGCGCCACGCCCGGCGGCGGTCCGGGAGGCCATGCTTCTCCAGCAACCGGTCCGGAATCGGGTCGTGAATATCCCGCTGCAACCCGGTCACGGCGCGATGGACGATGACGCGCAGAGACCGGGTGGTCAGTTTTCCCACCCGCCGGTAGATGGGCACGATCCGTCCGGAATGGATCGCCGCATCCGACGAGGAGACCACGAGCTCCCATTCCGGGTTCAGGAGCACCGGGCGTTGAGTGTAGTCGTCGCGGCGAACCTGGCCGTAGAGAATCAGCCGCTGTCCGTTCCGGAGGACGTGTTGGAGGTAGGGCTGGTTGAAGAACTTGACCGCAAGCGCTCCCGACCGGTCCTCCACCACCATTTCGAAGATCCGGACCTTCTTCATGGGGGTGGAATAGTTCCCGCAGACGGCGATCTCACCCTCCACCAGGGCGTCCTCTCCGACCCTTAGCTGGTTCATGAGCCGGAAGCTGGACCGGTCCTCGTAGCGGAACGGCCTGTAGTTGAGGAGATCCTCCACGGTGCCGATCTTGGCTTTCTGCAGCATGGCGGCCCGGGCCGGCCCCACGCCCTTCACGTACTGCACCGGCATTTCCAACCGCAGCGGCATCCGGGCAATCTACCACCCCGGTACGGCAGCGGCGCCGTGTGCATAGCGAGAGTCGCGGCACGCTGCTAACATGAATAGTGTGAAGCGGATACTCGCGGCAGTGCTCTTCCTGCCTCTCCTGGCTTGCGGCAAGAGTCTGGAAAGGCAGATCGTGGACGGCCTGAGCAACCTGGATCAGGCCCGGCTCGGCGACGGGCAGGTCCAGATCGAGAAAGTGCGCCGCACCGGGAACCACGCCGTCGCCGAGGTGACTCTCAAGACCGCCGTCAAGCTCATTCGAAAAGACCGGGCGTGGGTCATCGAAGAGATACGGGTGGGCGACCGGCGCTGGGAGAAGCTGGAGACCATCCTGGCGGCGCTGGACGAGGAGAGGTCGTTGCGGACGCGCTCCGACCTGAAGCTGATCGACTCCGCCATCAGCCGTTACCGCTCGGATCGCGGGGAACTGCCGCCGGCCGGGAGCTACCGCGAGCTGATGGACCACCTGGCCCCGGAGTACATGCAGCCCACCACCGAGTTGGATGGCTGGTTCAACCCGTACGTTTTCCGGAACCTTTCGGCCAGGGACTACGATCTCCGGTCGGCGGGACCCGACGGCATCGCCCGAACCTCGGATGACGTGACGTTGGAGCAACCCTGATGCGAAGAGACACCAGTCTTCTGCTCGCGACTCTGGGCCTTTGCCTGATTCTGCTGGTGGGGTACTCCCTCTACCGGTCCCTGCCCGACCGGCTGCCCTGGATTCAGAGCTATGGACAGGCCCTGAAGCAGGCGCAGGAGGAAGGAAAGCTCATCCTGGCGTACCTCTACACGGATTGGTGCGGATACTGCAAGAAGATGGAGGCCGAGACCTTCACCGACAAGGCCGTGATCGACGAGATGTCCGACAGCTACGTCTGGCTCAAGCTCAACGCCGAAACGGACGAGGAGGGCCGGCAACTCCAGGAGAGATTCAACATCACCGGCTATCCGGGCCTGCTGCTGCTCGACGGCGAGGGACAGGAGATGGAACGGATTTCTGGTTTCGTCCCCCCGGGACCGTTTCGGGAGCAGGTGGCGGCCGCGGCCGGCGGCCCGGGCTCCTTCGTCAGCCTCTTGCGAACGGCGAGCCGGGAACCCGATTCCATCGACGTCCAGTATCGCCTGGCCGAGAAATACATCGAGCGCGGGGATTTCTCCGCGGCCATCGAACGGCTGCGCCGGGTCATCGAATTGGATCCGGAGAACAGTTCGGGGAAGGCCGACCTGAGCTACTACTACCTGGCCCTGAGCCTGGCCTCCCAGGGGAACGAGGAGATGGCGCTTCTGGAACTCGATTCCATGGAATCCAGCTTCCCGCAGAGCGATTACATCGCCGACAGCACCTTCCTGAGGGGCCAGATCTACTACCACTCAGGGAACCGGGATCAAGCCGAGAAGGTCCTCGCGGCCTACGTGCAGGATTATCCGGAGCACATCCACGTATCGAAGGCCCGCGACATTCTTGCGGAAAGGCCGTAGGGGCGCCCCTTGCGGGTGCCCTCCTTCGTCTCCACCCGACAGTCCGTAGCAAATGTCGTCACGACATTCGACCGGATCCCCATCCCGGAGGACCGCTACAACAGGTGCCCCAGCTTTTCCTTCTTGGTCTTCAGATACTCCCGCGATACCGGTGAGGGCTCGACGACCAGGGGAACCCGTTCCACCACCTGGAGCCCTTCCGCCTCCAGGCCGCGAATCTTTGCGGGATTGTTGGACATGAGACGAATCCGGGAAAGCCCCAACCGGAGAAGCACCGACGCGCAGAAACGATAGCAGCGCAGGTCCGCCTCGAAACCCAGCCGGGCGTTGGCCTCCACCGTGTCGGCTCCCTGATCCTGGAACTGGTATGCGTGCAGCTTGTTGATGAGGCCGATTCCGCGGCCTTCCTGAAACTGATATAGCAGGACGCCGCTGCCGGCCTGGGCGATCATCTGAAGAGCCCTTTCCAACTGTTCCCCGCAATCGCAGCGGAGTGAGTGGAAGATGTCGCCGGTCACGCACTGCGAGTGGATCCGAACCAGGGTGGGCCTATGGTCACTCAGTGGCCGGCGCACCAGCGCCACCAGTTGCTCGTCGTCCTCTTCGCTCTCGAATCCGTAGATCCGGAACGGTCCGAAACGTGTCGGCAGCGCCGCATTGGGCACACTTTCGAGACCCTCCAGGACCTTTGTCATGGGCTGATAGTATCACTCTCCGCGGCGAGCGACTGAACCCGCCGGCGTGGACCAGCGCTTCATTCCTTGGACGGAGATATCGAAGACATCCAGGGCCCGCCCCAGGCTGTGGTCCACCAGATCCTGGAGACTGTCGGGACGGTGGTAGAAGGAGGGAATGGGCGGGGCGACGATCGCTCCCAGCTCCGCCACTTCCACCAGCCGCCGCAGATGGCCCAGGTGCAGGGGAGACTCGCGCACCAGCAGCACCAGCGGTCTTCTCTCCTTCAGGGTCACGTCCGCCGCCCGGGTCAAGAGGTCCTTGGTAATGGAATTCGCCAGGCAGGAGGCGGTGTGGACCGAGCAGGGAGCGACGATCATACCCCGGGTCTTGAAGGATCCGCTGGAAATCGCAGCCGCCATGTCGCCCGGTTCATGGACCACGTCGGCCAGGTCCCGCACCTGGTCCAGGCCGTAGCTGGTCTCCAGCTCGACGGTCCTGGGCACGGTCCGCGTATAGACCAGGTGAGTCTCCACCTCCGGGTCGGCGCGCAGAAGTTCCAGCAGCCGGATCCCGTAGATGGGCGCCGACGCGCCCGACAACCCGACGACCAGTGGACGAGAACTCATGCATCCGCCTTTCGGGCGCGGCGAGTCACGGGGAGGCGTTTGACGCCGGCTCTCCGCCGTTCCAGCCGGAACGCTTCCGCTGCCCTGTTACGCCCCCGATTCCGGGAGGATTTCGAGCCCCTGGGGAGCCCGCCACTCGTCGACCAGGGAGGCTTGGTGGACACACGAAACGGTGCAGTACGGAGCGCAACTTTTTGGGGTCCGGTGCTCCCGCCGGATATCCGCCAGAGTGTATTCCGCCAGAGGAATCCCCGGGTACCCGCGCTGCTGGGAACAGTAGTGAACGAGTCCGTCTTCGCAGACGTACAGGTAGCGGGATCCGGCCCGGCAGCGCCAGTCGTTGGGCCGGCCGGCCGCCAGATTCTCCTGAAAGCCCTTGTTCAGGCGAGAGTAGCCCCTCTTCGCCATGCTCTTGACCTGGTGGAAGATGCGCACCTCCTCGGGGCTGAGGGGCTTGAGGCCGCCGTGTCCGTCATGGATGACGCCGACGGTGCAGGTGAACCCCAGGTCCACGGCTCGCCGGGCGATGATCAGGGCGTCTTCGGGATGATTCACCCCGGAACCCAGGACCGTATTGATGTTGACCTGGAACTCGGCCAGCTCCGACAGGTAGAGCAGTTTCTTGTCCAGCACCTTCAGGCTCTTCATGGAGTTCCTGTCGGGCTTCACGTTGTCGATGCTGATCTGCAGATGCTCCAACCCGGAGCGATTCAGGGACCGGATCCTCTTGCGCGCCAGGAGGTACCCGTTGGTGATGAGACCGGCGATCATGTTCCGGTCCCGGATCCGGGTGATGACGGACTCCAATTCCCGATGCATCAAAGGCTCTCCGCCGCTGATGGTGACGATGGAGGTCCCCAGCCGGGCCAGGTGATCGATCCGCTCCAACATCACTTCGGTGGGGATGGGAGGCGAGAAGTCGTCGTACTCGTTGCAGTAGGAGCAGGAGAGATTGCAACGCCGCATGGGAATGATGTGGGCCAGAATCGGGTGACGCTGGGAGAGCAGAGCTCGACCCACCATCTTCAACTCACGCACGCGGATCTTGACGGCTTGGAGTCTGCGCATGGACCTCTGGCGGGCGCCGCTGGAACGGGTGCGGATCATAGCAGTCCGGCCGGGGTCCGTCAACGGCCGGCCGGCCCGGACCCGACCTCCTTGCGAGCCTGCTGAACCACCGTCATGGCCGAGGCGATCATGCCGGCCATGTCGGACAGGTTGGAGGGGATGATCAGGGAATTGTTGGTCCGCGCCAGATTGCCGAACTCCTTGATGTACTGCTCCGCGACCCGCAGGTTGACGGCATCCTGGCCGTTCCTCTCATTGATGGCGGAGGCGATTTCCCGGATCCCCTTGGCCGTGGCCTCGGCCACCTTCTCGATCTCCGCCGCCTGACCCATGGCTTCGTTGATCCGGCGTTGCTTCTCCCCCTCCGAGCGCTTGATCAACTCCTGCTTGTCCCCCTCGGCGACGTTGATCTTCGCCTGTTTCTCACCTTCCGACTGCGCCACGACGGCCCGCTTCTCCCGCTCGGCCCGCATCTGCTTTTCCATGGCGTCCTTGATGCTCTGGGGAGGAACGATGTTCTTGACCTCGTAGCGGGTCACCTTCACGCCCCAGGGATCGGACGCCTTGTCCACGGCGTCGACGATCTCCGAGTTGATGGCTTCCCGTTCCTCGAAGGTGCGGTCCAGCTCCAGCCGGCCGATGACGCTCCTCATGGTGGTCTGGGCCAACTGCGTGGACGCGAACTGGTAGTTGTTGATCCCGTAGGAGGCCTTCCCGGGGTCGATCACCTGAAGATAGAGAATGCCGTCCACCTCCACCGAGATGTTGTCCTGCGTGATGCAGGTCTGAGGCGGAACGTCCACCGCCTGCTCCTTGAGAGTATGCCGGTACGCGACCTTGTCCACAAAGGGCGTCAGGACATGGAATCCGGCCTCCAGCGTGGCCCGGTACTTGCCCAGGCGCTCCACGATGAAGGCGGACCGCTGGGGAACGATCCGGATGGTCTTGAAGAACGCGATCAGCGCCAACAAGATCAGGCCGATCAGAACAACCGTGCTGAAGTCCACCATGGTCACCTCCCGGCAGGCCCGATGCCTGCGAAGTCAAATCCTCTTGACGACCAACGTCAGGTTCTCTTTTTCTACAATTTCGACTGCCGCGCCCTCGGGAATCGTCTCCCCGGCCTCGGCCGCCCAGGTGGTGCCCCGGCAATCGACGCGGCCGGCCCGGTCGGACCCGATCTCACGGGTCACCAACGCGCGCCGGCCCACGAACTCGTCGGACTCGCCCTCTTCGGGCGTCCCCTGGCGCCGGTCGATCCGCCCCTTGATCCTGCTCCGGAAGACCAGCAGCAGGACCACGGACGTGACGACGAACACCCCCAACTGCAGGTTCAGGGAGACCTCCACCATCAGGCAGAGGAGGGCCACCAGCCAGGCCCCCAGCGCGAAGAAGATGAGGACCACTCCGGGATTGGCGAACTCCATGAGCAGCAGGACGACCCCCAGCGCGAACCAGACGAGTTGGGGTGTGAGCCATTCCTGAAGAGAATCCATCTATCCGCCTCCGTTCCGTCCCAGCCGGTTCTACCAGGAGCCTGCGCGGCAGAAATCAACCTGCTGCGAAAGCGCAGACTCCTAGCCTATCAGTCCGAGGTCATAGCCGTCGGGACATCCACCCGGCGGCAAGGATTCCTCTTTCCTTATTTTCTCTCTCCCCTCCCCCTGTATCATGTGCACGCCCGACCTGAACTGCGACATTTCAGGTCCCGCGACGCGGCGGACCCGCGGTCACGCCGCGCCGGACGGACCAAGAGGACCTTCGAATGACCGGATCCGAACCCGGCCAAGACACCACCGAGCCTTCCGCATCGAGTGGCCTCCGCCTGGGCCTGGTGCAGAGCCGCTGCACTCCCGATCCGGAGGAGAACCTGCAACGGGCGCTGGAAGGGGTGCGGGAAGCGGCCGCCGGAGGTGCCCATGTCGTCTGCCTTCAGGAACTCTTCCAGTACCCGTACTTCTGCCAGCGGGAGGACCCGGCGTTCTTCGATTGGGCGGAGCCGATCCCGGGACCGGCTTCCCGGCGGCTGTCGGGACTGGCGCGGGACCTCGGCGTGGTTCTCGTCGCTCCCCTCTTCGAGCGGCGCGCTCCCGGCCTCTACCACAACTCGGCCCTGATCCTGGACGCCGGCGGCCGATCCTCGGGGCTGTATCGCAAGATGCACATCCCGGACGACCCCGGCTACTACGAGAAGTTCTATTTCACGCCGGGGGACCTGGGCTTCCAGGCTCACGCCACCCGGCAAGGGTCCATCGGAGTGCTCATCTGCTGGGATCAGTGGTTTCCCGAAGCCGCACGAGCCACGGCGTTGGGAGGCGCTCAGATCCTTCTCTACCCCAGCGCCATCGGCTGGTTCTGGGACGACTCGCCCCGGGAGCGGCGGGAGCAACTGGACGCCTGGGAGACCGTCCAACGCTCGCACGCCATCGCCAACGGGGTCTTCGTGGCGGCGGTCAACCGGGTGGGCGAGGAGGGCGCCATCGGGTTCTGGGGCCGCTCTTTCGTCTGCGACCCCTGGGGAAGGGTCCTGGCCCGGGCATCGGATGACCGGGACCAGGTCCTGGTCGTGGAATGCCGGTTGCCGGAGGTGGAGGCCACGCGGAGAATCTGGCCCTTTCTCAGAGATCGCCGGATCGAGAGTTATGACGGCCTCCTGTCCCGGTGGGGTTCCAAGCCGGATTCTCCGGACCTCTGAGATGGCGTCCGGAACCGGCGCACCGACTCCTCGAAGACTCGGCTTCTTCATGCCTCCCGAGTGGCATCCCCACGAATCCACCTGGCTGGCCTGGCCCAAGAACCGGGAGACGTGGCCCGGACGCGTGGGACGGGTACAGGCGCTCTTCCTGGAGATGATGCGGCTGCTGGCATCCGGCGAGCGAATCGACCTGCTGGTGGACCACCGGGAGCAGGAGGAGGATGTCCGCAGCCGTTTGGACCCGGCCACCCGGCGGCGGGTTCGATTCCACCGGATCCCGACGGGGGACGCGTGGATCCGGGATTACGGCCCCAACTTCCTGATTCGCTCCGGCGGAGAACAGGCCGCCGCCGGCTTCAACCAGTGGCGCTTCAACGCCTGGGGAGGCCGATACCCGGAGTTGGCGGTCGACGGAGACGTCCCGAACCGACTGGCCCCGCTATTGAGCATGCCTCGTTTCCGGCCCGGGCTGGTGCTGGAGGGAGGCGCCATCGACGTGGACGGCCAAGGCGTCGTCCTGGCCTCCGGGACCTGTCTGCTCAACCCCAACCGAAACCCGGGACGAAGCCGGAAAGAAGTGGAAGACGCCCTGCGGAGCCATTTGGGCGCATGCCGGACGATCTGGCTGGGAGACGGGTTGCCGGGTGACGATACGGACGGCCACGTGGACAACCTGGCGCGGTTCGTCCGCCCCGACACCATCGCCTGTGCGGTGGATGAGGACTCCAGCCAACCGCATCACCGCAAACTGAAGGACAACCGGCGGCGGCTGGCCCTGGCCCGGCGACCGGACGGACGCCGGTACCGGATCCTGACCCTCCCGTTGCCCTCTCCGCGGGAGACCGGACTCATAGGGCTCCCGGCTTCCTATCTGAATTTCTACGTTGCCAACCGTTTGGTCCTGGTCCCCGGGTTCGGATGTCCCCAGGATGAAACCGCCCGCACGACCCTGCAGGAGCTTTTCCCGCGACGCCGGGCCGTCAGCCTGAATTGCCGCGACCTGATCCGGGGGCTGGGAGGCATCCACTGCGTCACTCTGCAGCAGCCGCAGGTCCTCAGGTGTTGACGAAACGTCCGGCAACAACGGTGGGCACATCTCTGCGGGACCATCGCGCCGGTGGCGGGAAATGCGAGTCTAGGGATTCGCGTCCGACCACGGATTGACCGTGATGACGCCGGTGTTGCGAAAATCCCGCTGGTTTCGCGTCACGATGGACCAACCGTGCCGGATCGCCGTTCCCGCCAGCATGGCGTCGGGAAGATGGCCGTCGAGGGGCTCTCCCCGCCGCCGTTTGGCTTCCATGATACGAGCACAGGCCCGGGCATCTGCAGCCGTCCAGTCGAACACCCGATCCTGGAAGAGGCTGTCCAGAATGCCTTCAAAACGGCGGACCAGATCCTCCCGCCGCCCGCCGGGCTCGATCCGCCCGATTCCATCGAGAATCTCCCACACGGTAATGGACGCGAGACCGATCCCTTGACCGGCGATGCTGTCGATAAATCTTTCGACCCGGGGTTCCGGATGGGGCCGCATCATCTCCGACACGATGTTCGTGTCGAGAATCCAGGCAACGGATGCTTTCACGCTTCATCCTCGCCGGCGAACACGACCGGCCGGTATCCATAGCGGGCGGGCGGCGGCAGGTCGACTCCGTGCTCCGGCCCGAAGAACCGCTCGAACACCTCGGACGGCCTGGTGCGCCGTTCGGCCCTCTCCCGTTGTTCACGGATGAGCCGGCGGACGAACTCTTCCATGGAGACGCCGATCTCCCGCGCTTCCCGTTTGAGCCAGGACTTGTCGCCGGGATCGATTCCACGGACGGTGATGACGGAACTCATCGCGGCGCTTCCCTCCGTTCTGCATTCTTGACACGTGAGCCGGACCCAATGCTAGCAGATAATGCTGTCACTACTGGCACGATTCCTGCCCTTCGTTCGTACGGACGGAAAAACGGAGGCTACCGTGAAGAAAATGGAGGGAGACTCGAAGCTCGGCGCATTCCCGCGCCGGCTCGATTATGGTCCGAGCGCTCCGTCGGGGAGAAAACGCTCCAGGAAACAGGCCACCGCAATCGCGGTGCCGACCAGGCCGACAAGAGCACCCACGATCCCTCCTGCCTGGATCCAGAGGGCTCGGTAGAGTCTGGTTTCCAGCCGCGCGATATCCTGCTTAGTGGCCAAACGGCCACTGATTGGAACGGCTGCCGCCGCCGCTCTCGCCTTGGCCTCATCCGCACCTGCGTCAATGAACGCATCGTAAATCTCGCTGACCATGACTCCCATGAGCGCTCCGACTCAGTCCAGTCTACCTTCCCACCGATGAATCACACAGCGTCCGCTCCAAGTGCCGGCACTGCTGCGACGAGTCTGTTCCCTGTTTGTAGAAACGTCGGGACGGAGGAAACCGTGAAGAAAATCAGCTATTCGCCGCGGATTTTGCGGATCTCCCGCTCCATCTGGCGATTCAGGCGGGCCTTGTCCCGGGAAAGCTGCTGGTTCAGCTCCTGGATCTTGTCCGCAGCCCCCGTCTCGGCGGCCGCGGCGATCTGGGCCTGCTTGTGGATCTCGACCTCGGCGATGCGGGCCTGGAACTTGCTTCGGACCTGGGCGATGGCTTCCCGCTGCTCGTCGTTCAGGCTCACGACCGTATATTCTTCCTGAGCCTCCAGCTTCTCGAGAGCCAGTTCCCAAGCGGATTTCAACTCGCCCGGCATCGACAGATCCTTTCCAGTTCGGCGCTATCCCTCGTCGTAGATGATATCGGCGAAAGTGTGTCCCGACGGAATCATGGGCAGGACGTGCTCGGTATAGGGGATCACGACGTCCAGAACGTAGGCGGTCTTACAGGCCAGCATCTCGTCCAGGGCATCGGAGACTTCCTCCCGCTTCGTGATCCGGCGCGCCGGGAGCCCAAATCCCTCGGCCAGTCTGACAAAGTCGGGATAGATGTTCTTCGGATCCCGGGGATCGCCGATGAAAGTGTGGGCCCGATTGCTGGCGTAGAAGCGATCCTCCCACTGGACCACCATGCCCAGGTGCTGGTTGTTCAGGATCAGCGCCTTGACCGGGATCTCCTCGGCATAGGCGGTCGCCAGCTCCTGGATGTTCATGACGAAGCTTCCGTCTCCGTCCACGTCGATGACCTCCCAGTCGGGGCAACCCAGCTTGGCGCCCAGGGCCGCCGGATAGCCGAATCCCATGGCCCCCAGACCCGCCGAAGTCAGGAGCGTGCGGGGGTAGACGAACTTGAAATATTGCGCTGCCCACATCTGGTGCTGACCCACCCCGGTGGTGAGAATGGCCTTGCCCCGGGTCTTCTGTGAGAGGAGGTCCAGAACGTACTGCGGCATGATCCGGTCTCCCTCCTGACGGTAGCGGAAGGGCTTGGAACGCTTCACCTCCATCAGGTTCCACATCCAACCGGAATAGTCCGTCTTGCCCAGGTCCATCCGGTTGAGACGCCGCAAGAGGTCGTGGACGTCCCCGGTCACCGGAATCTGGGCCGGCTTGATCTTGTTGATCTCCGAGGAATCGATGTCCACGTGGACGATGGTGCCGTGCTTGGCGAACTCCTCGGCCTTTCCGGTGACGCGGTCATCGAAGCGAACTCCGAAAGCCAGCAGCAGATCGGCGTTGTTGACCGCGTAGTTGGCGTAGAAGGCGCCATGCATGCCCAGCATGTCGAAGCAGAGCGGATGGCCGGCCGGGAAACTGCCCAGGCCCAGGACCGTCATGACCGTGGGAATGCCCGTCTTCTCCACGAAGCGGCGCAACTCACCGGAGGCATTGGAGCAGATGATGCCGTTGCCGGCGTAGATGATGGGCCTCCTGGACTTGCGAATCGCCCGTGCGATCTGACCCAGTTCCCGGTCCCTGGCCTTGATCTTCGGACGATAGCTCCGGAGGTCCACGCGGGACGGCCACTTGGGCTTGGCGATGGACTGCTGAACGTCCTTGGGGATGTCGATCAGAACCGGACCGGGCCGCCCGCTGGAGGCCACGTAGAAGGCCTCCTTGACGATGTGGGGCAGGTCCGAGACCTTCTGGACCAGGTAGTTGTGCTTGGTGATGGGACGGGTGATCCCGACGATGTCCGTCTCCTGGAAGGCGTCCTTCCCGATCATGGTCTGGGGCACCTGTCCGGTGACGGCCACGATGGGGACCGAGTCCATCTTGGCGTCGGCGATTCCCGTCACCAGGTTGGTGGCTCCCGGACCGGACGTCGCCAGGGCAACGCCGACCTTGCCCGTGGCCTTGGCATACCCCTCCGCCATGAAGATGCCGCCCTGCTCATGGCGGGGAAGGATGACCCGGATCTTGTCCTGGACTCCCAGCCGAGTCAGAGCCTGGTGAATCTCCATCGAGGCGCCGCCCGGATACCCGAAAATCACCTCTACGTTCTCCCGCACCAGAGCCTCGGCCAGAATGTCCGAGCCCTGGAGTTTTTGAACTCGGGAGGGGGCGCTACGGGGGACGCTTGAGGTAGCCATGACCATGTCACCTGTCAGTTGTTGCGATTTCGGGGAAATCCCATCGACACCAGACGAATCTCGGATTCTATCACCAATATTCAGCGGCGGCGCAAATTGGCGGGACCCCCCGATCGGCCATCAGGGACCATGCTCAGGGACTCCGGGTTTGGAATTCAGGTGAGGCCGGACAGCTTGCGAAGCTTCGGAACCGGGTGATAAAACTGGCCTTCGAAATGCGCCTCAAGGACAAGATCGCCATCATCACCGGAGCCGCCGCCGGCATCGGAGAGGCCTCCTCCCGCCTGTTCGCCGCCGAGGGAGCCACGGTCGTGGCGCTGGACCTCGATTCGGCGGGACTGGACCGGCTGGTGGGCGAGATTCGGGACCAGGGATTCGCCTGCCACGGCCTTTGCGTCGACGTGACCTCCTCCATCCGGTGCCGGGAAGCCGTCGAGTGGACGGCCCGGGAGTTGGGGCGGATCGACATCCTGTTCAACAACGCGGGCGTCGTGCATCAGGGGACGCTGCTGGAGGCGAGCGAAGAGGACTGGGACCAGGCCCTGGACATCAACGTCAAGAGCATGTTCCGGACCTGCCGCCACGCGCTGCCCGTCATGCTGCGGCAAGGCTCGGGGAACATCATCAACACCGCCTCCGTGGCCGGCTTTTCCGGAGTCGTGAAACGGGGGGTCTACTCGACCTCCAAGGCCGCGGTGGTGGGCCTGACCAAGAGCCTGGCCATCGATTACATCGGCAACGGGATTCGCGCCAACTGCATCTGTCCGGCGACCGTGGACACCCCGTCCCTCCAGTCGCGGATCAACACGGCGGCGGACCCCGAGCAGGCCAGGCGCGATTTCATCGCCCGGCAGCCCATGGGCCGCCTCTGCCAAGCCGAGGAAATTGCGGCCCTGGCCCTCTACCTGGCGTCCGACGAATCCGTCTACATGACCGGCCAGGCAGTGGTCATCGATGGAGCCATGACCCTTTAGCCTGTAATCAAGGAGAGTTCGGCATGGGCAGAAAAGTTCTGCTGGCTGCAATCTTGGCCGCGGTCGTGGCGGGAATCATCCTCTGGTCCCCGCTGACGGATCCGGCACCCGTCGGCATCGAGCACCGGGAAGCGTGGACCACCTCGCGGGTCCAAGGCACGCCCGATCCGCCCGATCCCTACACCACGGAGGTCGCGTTCCCGGACATTCGCTTCGACCAGCCTCTGGAGGTGACGACGGTTCCCGGCACCAACCTCATCGCCGTGGCCGAGCGCTTCGGCAAGATCTACGTCTTCGAGAACCGTCCCGGAGTCACCGAGAAGCATCTGTTCATGGACGTGGGGAAACCCGTCTACGGACTCGAGTTCCACCCCGAATTCCAGGAGAACCGGTTCTTCTTCGTGAGCCAGGTGGACCATCACGTCAAGGAACTGCCCGAGGGCAGCCAACTCTCCCGTTACCGGGCGAACCCGGGGCAACCCCTCACCGGCGACCGGGACTCGGAAACGGTCCTCCTCGTCTGGCCTTCGGGCGGCCACAACGGGGGCTGCATCCGGTTCGGTCCGGACGGATACCTCTATCTGGGCACCGGTGACGCGAGCGGCATCGCCGACAGCCTGGTCACCGGCCAGAACCCCGACGACTTCATGGGGTCCATCCTGCGAATCGACGTGAACCGCGCCGATGCCGGGAGAAACTACGCCATCCCGCCCGACAATCCCTACGTGGGGAAAGAGGGATTCCGGCCGGAGGTCTGGGCCTATGGACTCCGTCAACCCTGGAAGTTCAGCTTCGGCCCGGCCCGCCGCCTGTGGGTCGGCGAGATCGGCCAGGACCTCTGGGAGATGATCCACATCATCGAGAAGGGAGGAAATTACGGCTGGAGCGTCATGGAGGCGACCCATCCCTTCCGGCCCGACCGCCCCTTGGGCCCCACGCCCATTCTGCCTCCTCTGGTGGAGCATTCCCACACCGACTTCCGGTCCGTCACCGGGGGCTATGTCTACCAGGGAGCGCGTTTGAAATCCCTGGCCGACGCCTATGTCTACGGGGACCATGACACCGGAAAGATCTGGTCTCTCGATTACGACGGCGCGCAGGTCGAGAATCACCGCCAATTGGCCGACACCCTGCTTCGAATCGTCGCCATCGGACAGGACCGGCAAAACGAGCTCCTCTTCCTGGACTTCGTCGGCGGCCAGCTTCACCGCCTGGTCCCGCGGCCCGCATCCTCCGGGCAGGCGGCCGAATTCCCCCGGCGGCTGAGCGAGACCGGCCTGTTCACTTCCACCGGGGAGATGACCCCCGCCCCGGGCCTGATCCCCTATTCGGTCAACGCCGCCCTCTGGTCGGATCACGCCGCCAAGGAACGCTACATCGCGTTGCCGGGCCTGTCGCAGATCGAGTACGACACGGTGATCTACCCGCAGCCGGCGCCGGGAGTCCCCCCGGGTTGGAAATTTCCCGACGGAACCGTCCTGGTCAAGACCTTCTCCCTCGAGATGGAGAGGGGAAACCCCGACAGCCTCAGGCGATTGGAGACGCGGCTTCTTCACCACGAGCGGATTCCCGGATCCGATGAAGTGGGAGCGCAGGTCTGGAAGGGATATGTCTACCTCTGGAACGAGGAGCAGACCGACGCCGAGCTGTTGGACAGCGAGGGCCTGGACCGGGCGTACACCATTCGGGAGGCGGACGGCGGCACCAGCGAGCAGACGTGGCGGTTCCCCAGCCGAGCCGAGTGCACCTTGTGTCACACCACGGCCGCCAAGTACATCCTGGGGATCACCACCCTGCAGATGAACAAGGACCACGACTACGGGGGAGTGGTGGCCAACCAGCTTCGGACTCTGGATCACCTGGGGGTCTTCACCAAACCTCTGCCGGCTCGGCCAGAGAAGCTGGCCCGGCTCGCCGACTACGGGAATCCCGATCTGGAAACCGAACGGCGGGCGCGCTCCTACCTTCACGCCAACTGCTCCCACTGTCACGTGAAGTGGGGGGGCGGCAACGCCGACTTCCAACTGATCGGCTCCATGCCGCTGGCGCAGACCGGCATCGTCGACACCATCGCGGCTCATGGCGGCTTCGACCTGGATCAGCCGCGGCTGGTGGTGCCGGGGCACCCGGACCGCTCCATCATCCCCCATCGCATGGCCATGCTGGGCCTGGGCCGCATGCCCCACATCGCCTCCAACGTGGTGGATGAAGAGGGGGTCCGGCTGGTCCGGGAGTGGATACGGAGCCTACCGGTGCAACAGAGCCGGAACCGGTCGCAGGAGGGGAACGGGCCAGGCTAACTTCCGGCCCTGGTCAGGAACGAGAGCATCTCCACCATCAGTCCGTTGACGGCCCCGTAGTTGCCGGCCGGCGCTTGGAGCAGTTCGCTATCCGACTGCACGTACCGGGAGCGGGTCAGTTCCGCCCGGCAGTTGACCACCAGCTTTTCCGCCGCCTCCGGGGTGGTCTCCAGGTGAAACTGCGTGCCGATGGCCGCTCTCCCGACCTGGAACGCCTGATTCTCACAACCGGCGCTTCGCGCCAGGTGGACCGCCCCGGGAGGCAGATCGAAGGTCTCGCCGTGCCAATGAAACGCCCGGATGGTTTCGGGAAACCGGAAGCAGCCGGGACCGCCGCCGATCCCATGCAGGGGAAACCAGCCGATCTCCTTCATCTCGTTGGGGTAGACCCGGGCTCCCAGGGCGCTGGCGATGAGCTGTGCGCCGAGGCAGATTCCCAAGACCGGCTTTCCCGCCTCAATGGCCCGGCGGATGAACCGCTTCTCCGCCACCAGCCAGGGAAGCTCCTCCTCGTCGTTGACGCTCATGGGACCGCCCATGGCGATGAGGAAGTCGACCTCGTCCAGCTCGGGAACTCCCGGCGATTCAAAGAACCTCGTGCAGGTCACCTCGTACCCGGCGTCGACCAGCCAGGGCCGGATGCAACCGAGGCCTTCGAAGGGAACGTGCTGAAAATAATGAGCGCGCATGGGAGTGCCGATCCCGGTTGTAGCCGCTATGGCGCGAGAAGGCAAGCAGGGTCGACCCTTGTGGTCGCCCGCCCGGCGTCAGCTATCGAGATCGTCCGGACGATCCGCCGTGACCGCCGCACAACATCCCGGCGGTTGGCTGGGTCCAAGTCTGGTTCGGAACGAAGCGGGCGCCCACAAGGGGCGCCCCGACTGGATTTGCGGGACGGTCCGTCTTCAGGATCGGGTTACCCCGCCGCGGTCTCCGCGGCCGCCACTCCGGAGACCGGCCACCCCTCCCGAATCAAGGCCCGAAGCGCCTTTTCGTAGGCTTCCACGGAAAAGTCCACGTCCTCTTCAGTGTGAGCCGCGGTCAGGCGCCAGCTCCAGCCTCCCTGGATGTCCACCCCTTCGTTCAGCAGGGCCTTTCGCAGGGCGCCCGCCCGGGCCGGATCTTTGGAGGCATTGAGGGTGGCGTCGGGAACGGTGCAGCCGTTCTCTTCGTCCCACTCCCCCTCGACGCCCAAGGCGACGAACACTCCCGATGCAAGGCCGTACGCGAACCCCGGAATTCCCAACCCTGCCAGAACTCCATTGAGTCCCGATTTGAGCCTCTCGGTCATCGCCTCCACTCGTTCGTTGACCGGCTCCCGGTCCAGGATTTCCAGGCACGTGGCCCCGGCCACCGCCGACAGGGGATTGGCATTGAAAGTGCCGGGATGGGCGACCCGGCGCCGGGCGTCCCACTCGGGGTCGCCCCGGTGCTGGATCATGTCCAGGATCTCCGCCTTCCCCACGACGGCGGCCCCCGGAAGGCCCCCGGCCAGGATTTTGGCGTGAGTGCTCAGATCGGGCGTGACCCCGTAACGTCCCTGGACTCCCCCCAGCGAGGTGCGAAACCCGGTGATCACTTCGTCGAAGATCAGCAGCACCCCGGCCCTGAGGGTGACGTCCCTCAACTGGCGAAGGAATTCCGGAGTGACCGGGAGCATGCCGCCAAAGGCGCCCGTCGGCTCCAGGATCACGGCGGCGATTTCGGGCTCGCGGTCCAGGGCCCGCTCCACCTCGCCGATCTCCGGCGCCACCTGGACCACGGTTTCGGCCATCCCCTGCGGAACTCCGGCGGCCTCCCCCTCGGGACTCAGGACGACGTAGTCGCTCCAGCCGTGGAAGTGATGGTGAAACTTGAGAATCTTGTCCCGGCCCGTGTAGGCCCGGACCAGGCGGAAGGCCATCAGGTCCGCCTCCGTCCCCGACGAGTGGAAACGGACCTTCTCGGAGCAAGGCACCAGCTTGTTCACGATCTCGGCCCAGCGGATCTCGAGCTCGGTGGCCCCGCCCACATGGGTGCCCCGTCCCATCTGCTCCCGGACCGCCTCCACGATGGCGGGGTGAGAGTGTCCCAGCAGGATCGCCCCATGCCCTACCACGTAGTCGACGTAACGGTTTCCGTCCACGTCCCACTTGTGGGCCCCCTCGGAACGGGTCATGTAGATGGGAAAGGGGGTGATCCAGCGCGAGTCGTGCGTGGCGCCGTCGGGAAAGGCGCGGCGTCCGCCGCCCGCCAGGCGGAGGGACCCGGGGTGGTCGTCATAGTATCGCTCGTCCACGGACTTCATATACGTGCTCCTGATTCTATCGATGCGATTCGTGAATTCCAGTCTACTGACGGGCTGCGGCAAAAGTCACCACCGGCGGCGGAATGTCTCTCCGGTCCAGGGTCCGACCGGTGCCGGTCACGAGATTCCTTCGAGACCCTGCTCGAAATCCTCCACCAGATCTCCCGGGGCCTCGATTCCCACCGAAACCCGGACCAGGGAGTCGGAGATCCCCATTCGCACCCGCTCCTCCGGCGGCACTCCGGCATGGGATGTGGTGGCCGGACGGGTGATCAACGTCTCCACGCCTCCCAGACTGGGCGCCGACCGGGGAATTCGCAGACGGTTCAGCAACGAATCGGCCGCCTCGACACCGCCCCGCACGTCGAAGCTCAGCATTCCGCCGAACCCGGAGAACATCTTCCGGGCCCGGCCATGCTGGGGATGGGTCTCCAGACCGGGATAGTTGACCCCTTCGACGGCCGGGCTCTCCGCCAGGAAACGCGCCAGCGCCAGGGCGTTTTCGTTCTGTTGCCGCACTCGCAGGACCAGGGTCTTGATCCCCCGATGCAGCAGGAAGCAGGCGTGAGGGTCGAGGACGCCTCCCAGATGATTCAACCTGTGGGTCACCCGGCGCACCAACTCCCGGGGCCCGACGACGGCCCCGGCCGCCAGGTCCGAATGACCGTTGAGGTACTTGGTGCCGCTGTGGAGGACGAGGTCGAAGCCCGACTCCAGGGGCCGGTAGTTGACGGGCGTGGCGAAAGTGCTGTCGATGATGGAGACTAGACCGTGCGTCCGGGCGAAGCGAACCACCTGCTCCAGGTCCGGGACCTGCATCAGGGGATTGGTGATGGTCTCCACGTAGATAGCGCGGGTGGACGGTTCCAGGAGCGCGGACCAGGTCTCGGGCCGGTTCCCGTCCATCAGGTCGTGTCCGATCCCGAATTCCGCCAGGTCGCGAGTGACGAAGGTGTGGGTCCCGCCGTAGAGCCCTTCCAATGCCAGCAGGTGGTCTCCGCGGGAGAGCAACGCCAACAGCGTGGTGGTGATGGCCGCCATGCCGCTGGAGGCGACGACCGCCGCCTCGCCCCCCTCCAGCGACGCCAGCTTGGCGTGGAGGGCCTGGTGATTGGGGGTGTTGTTGAGACGGACGTAGCGAACCGCGTCGTAGCTCTTCTCGCCCGCCGTCTCGAAGGTGGCCGACTGGAAGATCGGCATGCTCACCGCTCCCTCGATTCGAGGCTCGGGCTCGCCGGCATGGACGGCGCGCGTTGCCAGCCGGCGGGCCGGCTCTGAATGGTCATTGGTATCAGACATTCCACCTCCTGAACGCGGCTCCGATTCGGCAACGAGCCGGAGGCCGGCAGCCTGGACCGGACACTTCACGTCCTACTGTGACGGCCCGCAAATACGTGTATTCGTCAACGGGTCGAGACTCGATTTCGAATCTCCGTAGGAACACCCCTTGTGGGTGCCCTCTTCGGTCCAAACCACGCCACCAGGACCAAGCCCCCCCGGGACGATCCCGGTGACCGGTGCCGGGCGGGCACGACTCTACCGGAGCCGTCCGCAGTGGATTATCATAACGTGAGTCCGCCGTGGGCGAGGAACCGAACACTTATGAAGTTGAATCGACGAGAAATGATCCGAACCGCCGCCACCGTCACTTCCATCACCGCGTTCTCCAGCGGTCGCCGCGTCCGCGCAGGTTCCGTCAAGGAAACCTCGGTCGTCAGCCTCCGTCCCCATCTCTATCATGGGTGGCCCACTGTCGCGCGGCGCTCCAGCGGCGAGCTGCTCCTGGTCTGCTCCGGTGGGCGGGAAGGCCACGTCTGCCCCTTCGGATGGGTGGAGCTGATGCGCTCCCACGACGAAGGCCGGACCTGGACTTGGCCCCGCGTCCTGATGGACGGCCCACTCGACGACCGGGACGCCGGCGTTCTGGAGACTCGCAAGGGAAGCCTGCTGGTCACGACTTTCACCTCGGTGGCTTACGAGCGCCTGTTGGCCAAGGCTCCGGCCGAAAGCCGGGGCAGTGGCGGGGCCTGGTCGGAGGAGAAGATGACCCGCTGGCAAGCCGCCCACGCCCGGATCCCGGTCCACCGTCGGGAGGCCCTTTTGGGCGGGTGGATGCTCCGGTCCACCGACGGCGGCGACACCTGGTCGGCCCCCCTACCGGGTCCCCGTCAACAGCCCCCACGGGCCCGTTCCGCTCTCCGACGGACGATTGCTCTACCCCGGAAAGCAGTTCGGGCATGGCGAGGGCCGGATCGGAGCCTGCGAATCCGCCGATGACGGGCGGAGCTGGCGCTGGGCCGGGGTGATTCCCATCCGTCCGGGCGACAGCCAGGACAACTATCACGAGCTGCACGGCGTCGAGGCGGCCGACGGCACCCTCATCATCCAGATCCGGAACCACAACGACGCCAACGCACGGGAGACGCTGCAATCGGAATCGGGCGACGGCGGCCGGACCTGGTCGGTGCCCCATCCCATCGGCGTCTGGGGCCTCCCCTCCCACCTGCTCCGGCTCCGCGACGGCCGGCTGGTGATGACCTACGGTTACCGTCGCCGGCCCTACGGAAACCAGGCCCGGGTGAGCACCGACAACGGCCGTTCCTGGTCCGAACCGGTCACGCTTTCGGCGGACGGCCACTCGGGAGACCTGGGCTACCCGTCCACGGTCGAACTGAACGACGGCACCCTGCTGAGCATCTGGTACGAGAAGCTGGCCAGTTCGCCCCGGGCGGTGCTGCGCCAGGCCCGCTGGTCGCTATAGCGCAACTCTCCCCCGCCGCCGGTGCTGCCAGTAGCTGACGATCGTCCCGGCGGAGAGGTCCACGGCCAGGGCGGCCGGCACCACCCACATGAAGCTGACCGGGTCCTCGCCCGTGACCGGATCCATGCCGAAGATGGGTCCGGAGAAGGCGATCGATGCGGCGGCCGCAACGCCCAGAACCGTTCCCACCCAGACCCCCAGCGGCTTGGCGAAGGGAACCATGAAGGCATAGACGAAGAGCCCGAAAATGGGGGCCACGAGGAGGGACGACGTCTTGTTGCTGACCGCCCAGATGTTTCCCGGCACCTGCTCCAGAAACGAGCTGCCCACCACGATGACGCCCCCGACGACGAAGGCCAGGACCTTGGCGATGCGGGTTCGCACGCGTTCGCTCTCGGGCAGCCTGCCGAAGCGCTCGAGAAAATCCCGGCTGACGACGGCCGTGATGGAATTGACCCCGGAATCGACGCTGGACATGGCTGCTGCGAACATGGCGGCGACCACCAGCCCCGAAATGCCCGGCGGCAGCACGTGAGCGATGAAATAGGGAAAGACGTCGTCCCCGTTCACGCCGAGGTCGATCCCGGCAGGAAGTTTTCCGGGGAACTCCTGGTAGTAGCCCAGCAGGGCAAACCCCACCATCCAGAGAGCCAGAACGACCACCGCAGCCACGATCTGGTTGGTCAGGAACGCGCGCCGGGCCGAGCCGGCATCCCGGGTCGACATGTAGCGCTGGACCATGGTCTGGTCTCCCCCGGCGAGACAGACGGAGATGACGAAGACGTAGAAAATGGATCCGAGGATGCTGATCCGCACGCCGGGATCGAAACTGAACACGGGTTGAACGTCCCAGTGCGGCTGCCAGCCGGTGGGAAACCAGCTCAGGCCGCCCACCTCCCAGGTCACGAGGCCGATGGCCAGAAAGGCGCCGCCCAACATGAGAAGCGTCTGGAAGGTGTCGGTGACCACCACCACCCGGAGCCCCCCCAGAGACGTGTAAAGAACCGCCACGAGACCGGTCAGAAGGGTGACCAGAGGGATCCAGGACTCGGCCAAGCCCATCATGACGGTCATGGCTTTGGCCGACAGGTAGATCAGGAGGGACATCCAGATGAGGCGGACCAGGAGAAACAGCACCGACCCCAGCAGCCGGATGCTCAAGCCCAGCCGCTCTTCCAGGAGCTCGTACGCACTGGTCACGCGGCTCCTCATGTAGAGGGGAATGATGGCGGAGGCCACCACCAGGTAGACGAAGGGGTAGGTCAGCAGGTTGAACAGCGCGCCGGGTCCCTTGGAGATGGCTTCTCCGGGGACGGCCAGATAGGAAATGGTGCTCAGCAGCGTGGCAAACATGGAGAACCCGATGAGAATCGGGTTCATCCGGCCGCTGCCGGTAAAGTACTCCCGGGTCGTCTTCTGCCGGCGGCCGTAGGTGTACCCCAGGACGACGGTTCCCAGGGCGTAGAGGAGGAGAATGGCCCAGTCGACCGCAGTCAGTCCACCGGGCAAGGCCTTCTCCTATCCCGCCGGACCTCGCCAGGAGCGCGCCGCGGGGCTGGACTCTACTGTTGGGAGAGCTGGCTCTCGATCAGGCTGACGACCGCGGGATCGTCGGGACGCGTCCGGGGCTCGTACCGGGCCACGACCTTTCCGGACCGGTCCAGAACGAACTTCTCGAAGTTCCAACTGATCTCGCCGGGTCCCTTGGGCTCGGTCGAGACCGACTTGAGGTACTTGTAGAGACCGGCCGCGCCGTCGCCGTTGACCTCGATCTTGGAGAACATGTCGAACTCGACGCCGTAGTTGGCCTCGCAGAACTTCCGGATCTCCTCGTCGCTGCCGGGTTCCTGGCCCTTGAACTGGTTGCAGGGGAATCCGAGGATCGCCAGGCCCTGCCCCGAGTACTTCTCGTGCAGATCCTGAAGCTGCTCGTATTGCGGCGTCAGCCCGCACTTGCTGGCCACGTTCACGATCATCACGACCTTGCCCTTGTAGGCGCTCAGATCCACGTCCTTGCCGTCCAGGGATTTCAGGGTGAAGTCGAGAGCGGGCGCGGCCTTTTCGCCACCTCCGAGGCTGACGGCGCCAGCCAGCACGACCGCCAAGACGAGACAAACAGCGGTTGGAAACAGATCAGAGAGACTGGACATGAGAGATCCTCCTCATAGCAACCCGGCGTCCACCGGAAACAAAAGTCTGGGTTCCAGTCTACGCTGACCCGGCGGGAGAAATCCATACCGATCTCCGGGCACAGGGACGCCATCCGCATTCACTCGGACGCCTCCACCAGTGGTTCGATCGCGCTGGTGTCCAGGGAAGAGCGGGTCAAATCGAGATCGTACATCCGCTGAAGGTTCATCCAGAACTCGGGGGTCATCCCCAATGCCTTGCCGATCCGTAGCGCCGTGTCCGCCGCAATGGACCTGCGGCAGTGGACGATGCCGTTGATGCGTATCGGCGGCACGCCCATCGCCTTTGCGAGACGATACCGGCTGATGTCGAGTTCTCCCAGAATCTCCGCCAAATGTTCTCCCGGATGGACCGGTGCGACTGCGGTGGCCATCTGTTTCCTCCTCAGTGATAGTCGACAACTTCAAGCTCCATGGCTCTACGGTCCGTCCGGCGAAAGCACACGCGCCACTCGCCGCTGATGCGGATGCTGTGCTGGCCTGTTCGGTCACGACGCAGAGATTCGAGCCGATGCGAAGGTGGGGCCCGAAGGTCGGTCAACGCTATCGCAGCAACGATGCATCGAGGCCGAACTTGAGCAAAGTGGCAGCATGTTGTATAAGAAATATTCCGTATATTTCTGACAACCGCTAGGAGAAACAAAGGGTCAGGATCAAATGCTCCCGATGACCGACAAGATCATGAAGAGGGTGTCCGCAAAGGACAGTCGAAGCTGGGTGTGTACACCAAAGGACTTTCTGGATCTAGGAAGCCGCGAGGCTGTCGACCAAGCTCTTTCGCGTCTTGCCAAGGCCGGGCGTCTGCGCCGAATAGGCCAGGGCTTGTACGATGTGCCACGGATCAGTCGAATACTCAATCGTTCTGCGCCAGCCGACCTGGACGCCGCCATCGGGGCGATTGCACGACGCGACGCAGTCCGAATCCTCCCTGACGGCTTGGCGGCTGCAAACCAGCTTGGATTGACGACTGCGGTTCCCGCTAAAGCCTGCTTCGTGACGGATGGTGCATCACGAACCGTCAAGATCGACGGGCGAACGATTCGATTTCGACACGCGAGTCCCAGTGTCATGCAGTGGGCGGGAAGATCGGCGGCACCGGTAGTTCAAGCGCTGCGGTGGCTTGGCCGCGACGCTGCCAGTGACATTCATGTCGTTTTGATACTGAGACGCCGTCTCCCGAACAACATCAAGCGCAACCTCTATCGCAACAGAAACGACCTGCCTGGTTGGGCGTCGCGACTTGCACAAAGCATTGCGAGTGATCAATCCATTGCCTCATGAATGGAGCCTTTGAGTCTGTTCTCTCCCTCCCGGAGCAAGACAAGCGAGATGTGTACGAAGTGGCAGCGAGTCGTCTCGATACTCTCCCCAGCTACGTGGAGAAAGATTTCTGGGTCTGTCTCGTCCTCGACGTACTCTTTAACAAGCTCCCGGCAAACCACCCGAAGCTGATCTTCAAGGGTGGGACATCCTTATCCAAGGTGTTCGGACTAATTCGCCGGTTCTCCGAAGATATTGATCTGGTCGTTGATCGCGGTGGCCTCGGCTTCAGTGGCGAGCACGACCCAACCAGTGCTCGTGATCTGTCGAACAAGAAACGGAAGGCTCTATTCAAGGAACTCGCGTCCGTGTGCGGCAGTTACATTCGAGGGGGTTTGAAATCAAATTTGACAAGTTTGATCAAGGAATTGGCGGAAGGATGCGACATTTTCGTGGACGAGGGCGACGAGAGCGGGCAGACCCTCCTCGTTGAATACCCGGCACTATATCCGAGCGGAGATGTTACCTACCTGGCGTCCAATGTGAGGATCGAAGCTGGCGCAAGATCCGCGCTCGATCCCAGCTTGGGCCGCACGGTTACACCTTACGTCGCGAACGAACTTCCCGATTGGTCATTCACCGTAAGCAATATCGGCGTGATCGCACCAGAACGCACATATTGGGAAAAGCTACTGATTCTGCATGGACTCTATTGCGGCTGTCGAGACGCAAATCGACTACCCTCCAATACGAACCGCATCTTGCGCCATTACTACGATGTTGCCATGATCACGGTGACCGAAACGGGCAGGGCGGCGTTATCCGATTTCGGCCTGCTTGCTGCGGTGCGGAACCACAACCTCATCGCGTTTCGGCAGGCATGGAAACGGTTCGAAGAAGCCGTACCTGGTACGGTGAGGCTGGTTCCACAACCGGAACTGCGTACTGTAATCGAACGGGGTTACAGAACGTTGGAGGGCATGATACTCGGCGATGTCCCGGAATTCGGATGGATTATGGAACAGCTTCAGTTTGCTGAGGCGGAGATCAACGGTAGCTTTGGCAAAAGGAGGCCTTCGATTTCGCAGCGTTCGCGTTGAGAATTCCAACACGCCGACCTGCCTTTTCGTTGGAACAGTCCATGTTGTTTTCCCGCATTACCGCGCGCCCCGATGTCTTTGGCGGCAAACCCATCATTCGCGATATGAGGGTCTCGGCGGAACTCGTCCTGAGCCTGTTGACCCAAAGCGTCACGCCAGAGACCATTGTGGAAGACTATCCTGGACTGGAGTTGGACGACATCCGTGCGTGTACGGCATACGCACACACTGCCAGACCGTTTGGGTCCAATCTCTGACGGTTTCTGCTCGTCGCCAACAGCATCACATTTGTCTCGTGCTCCCGGTCGGAGATCGTCTATGAAAAAAACTCCAGATTACCGGGGAATCGCCAAGGTATTCCGGAGCGGTCGGAGTCAGGCGGTTCAGCTACCGGCTGCCTGCCGATTCGATGTCACCGAGGTCGAGGTGATCAAGGAGGGGGATCAACTCACCCTGCTTGCGCGAGCCAAGAACTGGAGCGTCTGGTTCGAATCGGACTCGCGGGGATCGTTGCCGACGCGCCGCGAGCCTCCGCTCGATGCTCGGGATGAACTGTGCTGATGTACACGGTCGAGAACTGGGCACAGACCTGAGCGGCAGGGACGGAGACGGACAGCTTGCACACGCGACGGAGGATTTGCGCCCGGTCCCACCATGCCCAGCCGCCAGCCCTCGTGGTGGATTGATCGATCCTGATCTACCGTTCCGCGATCCCCATGGAGACGGAGATCCGATCCAACCCACGCTCCACCGCTCTCAGGCGCGTGTCAAGCGCTTGCAGACGTGTATCAAGATCCTGAGCGACCAAGAACGACAAGCCTTAACCTGTAACGTCTCGCCTTTGGGATCTGTGACTTCAATTCCCCTGTTCTCCCCGCCGCAACCCGGCTATCCTTGCGACATGAGCAAACCACTGATCGTCGACCTGCATCTGGACCTGGCCTGGGACGCGCTCTACTGGAATCGGGACCTGACTCTGACGGCAGAGCAGGTCCGGGAGCAGGAACGGCGGGAACCTCCCCAGGTCGCTCCCGGCCACACCTGCGGCACCTGCACCACCACCTTTCCGGAACTCCGCCAGGGTGGCGTCGGCGTCATCCTCAGCACCATCATGTCGCGGACCCAGACCCGATCGGGGCGCATGAAGGATGGCCTGCGGACCCAGGAACAGTGCATCGGCATGGGACGGGGACACCTGGCCTACTACCAGGCCATGGCCCGCCGGGGCCAGCTCAAACCGGTGCACGGTTGGGCCGATCTGGAAGAGGCCGTCGAGGTTTGGAAGGATCCGAAGCCGGACACCCCCATCTACCATGTCCTGTCCATGGAGAGCGCGGATCCCATCGCCGACCCCGACGACGTGGAGTTCTGGTGGAATGCCGGACTGCGCGTGGTGGGGCCCGCTCACTTCGGTGACAACACCTATATCCACGGCACCGGCACCGAGGGGGGGATCAAGGCTCCCGCCCCGGCTCTCTACCGGGCCATGCGCGAGGCCGGGATCATCCTGGACATCACCCACATGGCCGACCAGGCCGTTTGGGAGTCCCTGGAGATCTGGGACGGCCCCATCTGCGCCACGCATTGCTCCGCCCGGGCCCTGATCAAGGGCCAGCGCCATCTCACCGACGACATGATCCGCGAGGTGATCCGCCGGGACGGGGTCATCGGCATGGTCTTCTGCCAGAGCTTCATCGATCCGGCCATCGAATGGGGCAACCGGCCCGCCATCGACGGCAGCGGGGGCAAGTACGGCATGGACGGGTTCATCCCCATCATCGAGCATATCGGCGATCTGGCCGGCGGCACTCTGGAGCACGTCGCCGTGGGGACCGACATGGACGGCGGATTCGGAGCCGAGATGACGCCCAAGGACGTGGACACCATGGCGGACGTGGCCAACTTTGCGACCGTCCTGTCCGATGCGGGATTCAGCTCCAATGACGTCGAAGGGATTTTGAGCGGCAATGCGCTCAGGCTGTTCGAACGGGTCTGGAATTCCTGATCTTCAGTATTCGATCTTCACCCAGTCGAACATGATCAAACCCTTGGGCAGGCGATCCTGGTCCACGGGGTAGTCCATTCCCGCCCTGGGGGTGTGAAGGTCCGTCACCTCGTCTGAGAGAGGGACGATCTCCAACGGGAACAGGACGAAGATGAGGTCGATGTTCACGTCCTCCAGCACCTTCCCGATCTCGTCGCAACCGTAGAGTTCGGTCCGGTCGTGACGGGAACCCAGGCAGGTCCACTGGCCGGGGTCGGGCGCCAGAGTCACGGTCTGCTCGCTCCACTCCTTCGTGACCCGGAAGGGCTGCCCGGTCAGGACCATGTTGGCCGTGGTCTTGCCGGTCTCGGATTGGGCCAGCAGCAGAAGCTCGGCTCCCCGGGCCTGCAACTCTCCCCGCAGGCGGACCGTCATCCGGGCGTTGGTCAGGCGCGTGGAGTAGCCCTGCTCCACGAACGAGTTGTTGGTGTAGGGCAGGCGCGTGGCCGCCGTGGGATGCTGGTACCACCTGCCGTCCGTGTACAGCCACATCACCAGGTGGAGATAGCCGGCTCCGGGCGGGGCGTGGTTGGAGTCCAGGAACCAGGGGCCGTGGCAATAGGCCACGCCGTCCCACACGGGAAGCGCGTAGTGCCGGTCGGCGTACCAGCCGCCGTTGCCCTGCTCGAAGTCCTCCAGGTAGACCCGGGGGGATCCAACCTGTCCCGGGTTGCAACCGGTGAGGACGATTGCAAGTCCAATCAGCAGGAGTCCTTTCATATTGTTCACTTGGGAGTGCGGCGGCCGGAAACAGCCGCTCCGTAGCGGCTGCGCTTCCTCAACTCAAACCGATCAGTCTGCTTCTTCTATTAGTCGGCCGAGAACGTGAAACAATCGCGCACAATGCCGGCATCGTCTCTTGGTTTCCTCCGCATTGATCATTCCCAGCAGATCTCTCGCGTGCCTGATTTTCTGGTACCGGCCTTTTTGCGTGTGCTCCGTCGCCTGTCTCAACGACCGTTCAACGTCCAGCTTACTCACACTCTCAAGGTTTTCCGTCTGCGGCAATGCCGTCCGGTTGAAGCCCTGTCCGTAGTACCTGTTCAGGGCGTCCGAATCCGAAACGATCCAGGCTTCCATAGTCTGCACCATAAGGTGAACCCTATCGCTTGAGGCGAAATCCAGATCCCATCCGTCGCGCGAGTGCAAGTGCTCACGGGGCCTCTCGACTACCGGACCTTCAGCGTCCACCAGCAACACGACCATGTCCTCACCGTTACTCGTTGAATATTCGAATTTTCGGAACGTTTCACTGCGTGAGCCACAACAGACCAGCCTCCAGCGCAATGCCTTGGCCCGGGCCGCTTGCTTGAGCGGCCGTAGGAACGCGTCCATTCCCTGGCGAAGAGCAGCCCTGGTTGCTTGACCTCTACCGCCGCCCTCCAAATAGATTGCAATGCCCCTCACGGGTTTGCTCCCAATTCACCCATCCGCCACAGATCGCCCAGTCTATAGTCCTCCAGCCACGCGGCGAGATTCTTCGGATCGAGACGCCGCAATTCGGTCCCGGCTCCGGGCCGTTCACAGGCAACGACGGCATCCGGCTGATTGGTCAAAGCTGACACCAGGGCATCGGAATGTGTTGTAACAATGAGCTGCGTGCGTTTGGAGGCATCGACGAGCAGGTCAGCGACCAGTGCGACCGCATCAGGATGCAATCCAAGTTCGGGTTCCTCAATGCACAACAACGGCGGCGGCGAGGGGCTCAACAACGCTGCCAGCAATGCTATGAACCGAACCGTGCCATCGGACAGCCGTGTCGCGGAAATCGGTCTGTCGAAGTCGGCCTCGTGCACGTAGAACTGGACGGCACCACCGGAGATCCGGGTGGACATTCTTTGGAAGCGCGGAAAGAACCGTCGAAGCAGATTATCGAAACGCACAACTCCAGCGTGTTCAATCTCGCTCAACACCAATGCCAAGTTGCTGTTGTCCATCAGGAGCCGGTCCTCGGGAAGAAACGCCGATTGGGGTCTTCGAAGCGGACCCGAACGGCCGAACGTCCACTCTCGAAAGGTTTGAATGGCGCCGAACCTCTGACCTGCCCAGGTGACTTCCGGATATTGCTCCGGATCCTTCCTTTGCCCCAGTACCGATTGGTCCGGGTCCAGGTGGTCCCGCTGAAGCTGCCGTTTAACCGCCCCATCAGCCGCTTCAGCGTCACGAACACTGATCATGGGATGGCCCCGCTGAAAACGGTAAAAGAAGAATACGTCCGATTTGCCTGGAAGTGGTTCCACCTCCTCGATCGCTTCATCGATCACCTCCAAGCGGTTCAGAGCTTCCGTCAACTCGATTCGATACCGAATCGGACGCCCCGTGGGAGTGCCCGCCTTCAACACTACGTCGATCTCCGCCGAACTCTTCACAGGGTAACCTTTCCAGATCCACTCGCCCGCGCCTCCACCGACCCGAACGTCCTGGGCAAGGTTGCGCGGCGTCGCGGAAAGCAGTTCCAGCGCTTCGATGAAGTTCGACTTCCCGGACCCGTTCGGACCGATCAGCACGTTCAAATCTCGCAACTCGAACTCCGGCGAACCGGGAGCAAATGACAGAAATCCATCAAGACGGATCTTCTGGATGGTGACCATCTGAAATTTCCTTCCTTTGCGGAGATGTGCCGACTTCGAACTTGTCCCGACGATCTGATTTTCGCTTGTCCAAGAAGGGACGTCCAGCGGACACCGCGCTCAGCTCAGCATCAGCCGCAAGCTCGTCATGCTGTGCAGGGCCAGGAGGGGGGGCGATTTCTAGTCGCGGCGTCCGTACTGTTAAGGGGGACTACCGTCCCTAACCCCCGACAGGGCGCCTATAAGACGCCCCTCCTATTCGGCGACAGGGATGTCGCCGCTCCATGCCGCCGCTCCACGTCGCCATTCCCGGCGCCCGGAAGGACGCCGATCCCGGCCGGCGACTAGAAAGTCGCCGCTCCTCAGCGGCGGCGGTAGGGATACAGGTCGATGATCCGCTCCTCCCCGGGCCTCCAGGACGGACGCCCGAACCGGTCTTCCTCCATGGGAAGATGGGCCATCCAAATGTCTCCCATCCGCTCCTTCAGAGTGAAAACGAGCTTGTCCCGGGCGACGTTGGTCCGCAGTGAACTGAGCGAGACACCTGCCAGCGACAGGCGGGTCTCGCGAAAATGCCAGACCAACCTGGGATCTCCCACCGGCCGCCTGTCCACCGGGTCCAGCTCCTGCACCCAGATGCCGCGGGCTCCCCCGCGGTTGGAGACGAAGTACAGGAGTCTTCCGTTCGGGGACCAGCCGGTCATCCCGTCCCTGTCCTGGCCGTCCGTGACGGCCACCCATCGCTCGGGCGGGATGCCCCCGCTTTCATGGAGTTCCTCCTGGCGGAAGGGCGCCACGTAGATTCTGGCCTGAAGAGGACCTTCGGACACCGTGAACGCGACCCATTTGTCAGCAGGATCGAGCCTGGCCTGGACCACGCTGTACCGGGGATGCTCCAGCAGCTTGAGCCGGCTCCCGCTGGTCACGTCCAGAAGGTCGACTCTGAATCGTCTTTCTCCACCGATCCGGCGCACCACCAGGATCTCGTCTCCCTGGGAGGACCAATCCAGGGTGCTGCCGCAATCCTGACAGACCGTTGTCCTGGGAGTCTGTCTCCGGGCCTCCATCCGGTAAATGCCCCGGCTTTCCGAATCGGACTCGCCGGCGTTGTATGCGACCTGACTCCCATCGGACCGGATCCTGGGGCGGCGCTCGTCTCCAGGACTCTCGGTGAGGTTGATCTTCTCGCCCGACTCCAGTTCCATGAGCCAGATGTCCCGGTTCCCGGAGCGGGCGGACTCGAACGCCATCCGGCCTCCATCCTGGGATAGGGACGGATGGGAATCCTCGCCCGCATGTTGCGTGAGCCTCTCCAGACGCGCCCCCTCCGGCACACGTCCCCGGTCGGCGTCGATGGCCAGACTCCAGAGGTCCAGGTTCTCGATCTGCGAGGAAAAGGCGATTCGGCCGGGCAGGACCGAGAAAGGCTCCAGCTCGGGGCCGACGCCTGAAGTGATCTGCCGGGGTACGCCCGAGAGGGACAGGGTTCGGGGCGAGACCGCAATACGCCACAAGTTGACACTGTCCCCGCGGCGGGCGGAGAAGACGATGAAGTTGTCGATGGGCACCCAGACACCGGGGATCACCAGACCGGAGATCCCGGCCTCGGGCAACAGGGCCGCCAGACCCAGCCTTCGGATCTCACCGTCCTCCAACCGCAGGATCCACCAGTCGAAGTCTTCGTCGCGTCCGGAGGATTCCCAGCCCAGGAATACGATGTGATCCCCCCGGGGAGACCAGATGGGATGACTCGCGACCGCGAAACTTTCCGCCAGTTGAGTCCGGGCCCGGCCGGAACTCCAGCCGGTGGTGAAGAGGGAGCCCCGCTTGAAGTCGGGGCCGATTCGCCCCCTCCAATAGGCGATCCGGTCGCCTCGGGGCGAGACTCTTGGCCGCCGGCCCCCATCGACGATGAACCGGTCCCCGACCTCGTCCCCCAGGGTCGTGGTCCAGTAGAGCCCCCCTCCGCGCCGCTCCGAGCGGAACACCATCCTGGTCCCGTCGGGATGAAAGGCAGGCTGGTGGTCGTCGGCCGGGTCCCGAGTCCGGCGGGAGCCGCCTCCGCCCAGTTGCTGAACCCAGATGTCCAGGTTTCCCTCGCCGCTCCGGTCCGACGCATACCCCAACAGCCGTCCCCGGCGGGAGATGGCCGGATCGACTGTGAGCCCGGAGACCGACGTCACCCGGGTCAGCACGGGTGGCGGAGCCAGCCTGGAAGGATCCCCGGCGGTTCCCCACCACAACCCCCCGAACAGAAGCGCCGCCAGCGCCAGGCCGGCGACGGAAAGCTGCCGGATCGTCAATGACGAAACCCGCTGTCCCCACCGCCGGGGGCTCCGCAACTCCTGGAGCACATCTTCCAGCGCCAGACGCAGGTCCCGCATGTGTTGGAAACGCCTCTCGGGATCCTTCCGGAGGCAACGGGCCACGACCCACTCCAATTGCTGGGGGACGCCGCGCACCCGCTTTCCCAGGGGCCCGGGCTCCTTCTCCAGAATCCCCGCCAGCACCCTCGCCTGAGTCTTTCCCGGAAAGGCCTTGCGGCCGGTGACCATTTCGTAGATCAGCGACCCGATGGAAAAAATGTCCGTCCGCCGATCCAGCGGCATCCCTTCCACCTGTTCGGGACTCATGTAGGGGGCCGTCCCCAGGATCACACCCTCTCTCGTCTTCTCGTCCATCAGGGTGGGAGAATGAGTCAGGTCCGAAGGCTCGGAACTCCCGGCGATCGCCTTGGCCAGGCCGAAGTCCAGAACCTTGACCCGGTCGTCGGGCGTAATCATCACGTTGGCTGGCTTCAGGTCGCGGTGGATGACCCCTTTGTCATGGGCGGCCTCCACGCCTCGAGCAATCTCCACCGCGTAACGCACGGCTTTCTTCAAGGGCAGAGAACCGTTTTCCAGGAGCTGCGCCAACGTCTTGCCATCCACCAGTTCCAGAATGAAGAACTTCCGGTCGTTCGCCTCCTCGAATCCGTAGATGGCGGCAATGTTGGAGTGGTTGAGCGATGCCAGAACCCGCGCTTCCCGCTGGAAACGGGACAGGCGTCCCGAGTCCTCGGCGTAGCCCGCAGGGAGGATCTTGATGGCGACCTGCCGGTTCAGGCGGGTATCCCGGGCGCGGTAGACCTCGCCCATTCCCCCGGCCCCGAGAGGTCCGATGATCTCGTAGCTGCCGAGCAGGTCGTCAGGCATTTCCGGAGTCCAGCCTCTCCACCACCAGAACCGTGAGATCGTCGTAGGCCGAGGCTTTTCCCATGAAACTCCGGACGGCTGCCAGGATGGCGTCCTGGACAGCGGCCCCGCCGGACGCCGCCGATTCCCGGACGACGTCCATGAGGCGCGTTTCGCCGAACATTTCCCCGTTTGGATCCATGGCCTCGGTCACCCCATCCGAATATACGACGAGAATGTCGCCGACGTTCAGGTGAAAGGCAACGGACTCGTAGGCGACGTCTTCAAAGGCGCCCAGGATCATGCCGCACGGATTGAGCTCCTCGATCCCGCCGTTCGACACGCGGCAGACGTACGCGGGATTGTGGCCGGCGCTCACGTACGCCCCCTCGCCCGAGGTTTTGACCCGGAAGAGGAAGAGGGTGACGAAACGGTTGCTCGGAGTCTTCTGGAAGAGGTGGTTGTTGGCTCCGGTGACGGCCTCCCCCAAGGACAGGCTGGAACCGAATCCAACCTCCAGGACCCCCTGGAGAAAAGAGCTCAGCAGCGCCGCGGGGACGCCCTTTCCCGACACGTCCGCCAGAACGCCCGTCAGGTCATTGCTGTCCGGATCGAGAAAGTCATAGTAGTCGCCCCCCACGTAACGCGTGGGCGTGCTGGAGGCATGGACGCTGAAGGACCGGGAATGGGGAAGGTCCTGGGGAAGCAGAGCGCGTTGCGTCGCCTGGGCCAGGGCCAGTTCCTGCTGGACCCGCTTGCGCTCCTCCAGGCTCTGGATCAGTCCCAGCTTCTCGAAGACGTTGGAGGCCTCCAGGGCCAGCCGGGTCAGGATCTTCTGATCCAGGCCGCTGAGCATGTGCATGGCCTTCCGGCTGTCCAGGTAGAGGATGCCTCGCACCGACGGCCGGTCGCCGTCGCCGGAGATCCATTTCAAGGGCATGCAGGCCACGGCTCGAAGCCGCATGTTGACGATACTCTCCTGGGCGGCGAACTGCTGGTCGATGCCCTCGGTCATCAACAGCGGCTCCCCTTGTTCGGCCACCTGCTCGACCACCGTATGGCTGGTGCTGAACTCGCTCTCGGAGAGGCGTTCGCCCCGATGGTCCATCCCCACCACGTAGTCGAACTTCCGTCCCGTGAGGGTCAGCAGAAATCCCCGCTCCGCGCCGCTCACCCGCAACGCCGACTCCAGCAGTTGACCCAACATCCGGTCCGCCGAAAAGGTCCGGCCCCACTGATATTGGAAATCCAGGATATGGGAGATCTTCTCCAACTCCGAGGCGGCCGACGCAACGGAGGGAAGCACCGAAGAAAGCTGCAGGACCGACTCCTCCAGGTTCAGGGGCCGGTTCCCGGCCTGCTCCACCAGACCCGTGTAGTTGAACTCGCTCGGACCGGGTCCCATCCGGATCTTGTCGCCGGCCTCCAGGACCCGTTCCCGGACGCGGTTCCCATTGACGAAGGTCCCGTGCGTGCTGTTCAGATCGATGACCTTGTAGACCCGGTGCTGCTGTAGCAGCCGGGCATGCCGCCTTGAGACGTAGGGATCGGTCAGGACGATATCCGAATCGGATCTGCGCCCGATGAACAGCTCCTTTTTCCGCAGCGCCATCCGGCGGGGCCGGCCGCCCTGCCGCCATTCCAGGTAATGAGCCCCCATCTCTTCTCTCATGATCACCAACGGCAGGAATCCCCTCTCGGAATTCAACCGTTGCTCCCATCTTGGCGGCCCGCACCGGTCATCGGTCAGATACGGGTTCGTATGGCCGATGTTTCACCGGGCCGGGCGGCCGCCTTCCGGCATCGTTGCCCGGCGGAAGTCCCGTGCGCATTATAGACACGCCTCGATTCCAAAAGCCTACAGGCCGACGGGGAATCTCCCGAATCCCACGAGGAGGCGATTTGGAGTTGACTTTCCGAGGTTTTTCCCGAATATGAGTGGGAGTGCGCAGGGCTTCTGCACCCAGGGTCTCCGACGGTGTAGAATGACCCTTCCGGATCGAACCACGCGGGATTCAGGTAGTCGAACGGGATGACGTTCCCCCACAGACGAGAGGAGAAGACAACACTGTGAAGGCACTAGGTTACGCATGCCCCGAGACGCTGGAGGAGGCGACAGCGCTGCTGGCCGAATACGACGGCCGCGCCCGCCCTCTGGCCGGGGGAACCGACATCATCGTCCAAGTGAGGGAGGGCCATCGCGACCTGGACCTGATGGTGGACGTCAAGCGGATTCCCCAGCTCAGACAACTGACTCACGATGCAGACCAGGGACTGCTCCTGGGGGCCGCGGTCCCCTGCTGCGAATTCTACGAGCACGCCGAGATCGCGTCCCTGTACCCGGGGCTGGTGGACGCCGCCGAGCTGGTGGGAGGAACGGCCATCCAGAGCCGCGCTTCCTTCGGCGGCAACCTTTGCAACTCCTCCCCGGCAGCGGACACCATTCCCGCCCTGATCGCACACCAGGCCGTGTGCGTGATCGCCGGTCCCGGCGGCCAGCGCGAAGTCCCGGTGGAAAGCTTCTGCACCGCGCCCGGCCGCAACGTGCTGGGGCGGGGAGAGTTGCTGGTCTCCCTGCGGATCCCGACCCCTGCCCCCAACTCGGGAGCGCACTATCTCCGGTTCATCCCGCGAAACGAAATGGATATCGCCGTCGTCGGGGCGGGATCGTCAGTGGTGCTGAATGACGCCGGCGACACCTTCGTCTCCGGCCGCGTGGGATTGGGTGCGGTAGCCCCCACCCCGTTGCTGGTGGAGGAAGCCGGCGAGGTGTTGTCGGGGAAGCCGGTCTCGGACGCCGTCATCGACGAGGCCGCCGCGGCGGCCGGCAATGCGGCCCGCCCCATCAGCGACATGCGGGGAACCATCGAGCAGCGGATACACTTGTCCGGGGTCCTGACCCGCAGGACACTCGTGAAGGCCGTCGCCCGAGCCAGAGGAGAGTGAAATTCATGAGCGTGACAGCCGCCGATCAAAAGCTACATATTCAGACCCGGATCAACAACGAACACACCGAGTTCCTGTGCGAGCCGCGCCACAGCCTGTTGGAGGTTCTGCGCGACATTCTCCAACTTACCGGCAGCAAGGAAGGGTGCAACAACGGCAACTGCGGCGCCTGCAACGTCATCCTGGACGGGCGCCTCGTCAACTCCTGCGTGGTCATGGCCGGCGAGGTTCAGGGCGCCGAGGTCACCACTATCGAGGGGTTGGCGTCGGAATCGGGCGAACTGCACCCCTTGCAGCAGAAGTTCCTGGAACACGCCGCCCTCCAGTGCGGCGTCTGCACGCCCGGCTTCATCATCGCCGCCAAAGCCCTTCTGGACCGGAATCCCGATCCTTCCGAACATGACGTTCGCCTTTGGCTGGCGGGAAATCTCTGCCGCTGCACAGGTTACGACAAGATCATTCGAGCCGTGTTGGACACTGCCGGGCCGACCAACGGCAACGGTTAACCGAGGGGGAGTCAAGACTGATGGCACCAGCAACCAAAACCGCACCGGAAACCCAGTCCGAATACAAGGTCATCGGCACCCGTCCCATCCGCCACGACGGAGTGGACAAGGTCACCGGAAGAGCCCAGTACGGCGCCGACGTGTACCTGACGGGCATGCTGCACGGCAACGTCCTGCGCAGCCCCCATGCCCACGCCAGGATCGTCTCCATCGACGCCGGCAAAGCGCTGGCCCTGCCTGGCGTGAAGGCGGTGGTCACGGGTCAGGACCTGCCCGACCCGGGGGACAAGGTCGCCAACCTGGGGGAGGCGTCGGCGCCCTTGCGCCATCTCTCCCTCAACGTCCTGGCCCGGGACAAGGTTCTTTACCAGGGACACGCCGTCGCCGCCGTGGCGGCCACCGACCCTCACCTGGCCGAGGAAGCCGCGGGCCTGATCGAGGTGGAATACGAACTTCTTCCCCCCGTGATGGACGTGATGGAGGCCATGAAGGACGGGGCGCCGCTGCTGGACGAGAACCTCCGCACCAAGTCCTTCGGGACCACCGGGGACAAACCGACCAACGTCGCCGATCATATCCACTTCGAGTTGGGTGACGTGGAGCAGGGGTTTGCGGAAGCGGACATCGTGGTGGAGAGGGAATTCACCACCCAGACCGTGCACCAGGGATACATCGAACCCCACAACTGCACCGCCTTCTGGAACTCCGACGGCCAGCTCACCATCTGGCTGAGCACCCAGGGCTCCTTCACCAGCCGCGCCCAGACCTCCGAGATCCTGGGGGTCCCCATCTCCCAGGTGAAGGTGGTGCCCACCGAGATCGGCGGCGGCTTCGGCGGCAAGATCGCCACCTACCTGGAGCCCACGGCGGCGTTGTTGTCCAAGGCCACCGGCCGGCCGGTGAAGATCCTCATGACCCGGGAGGAGGTCCTGCAGGCGACCGGCCCGACGCCGGCTTCGTTCATGCGCGTCAAGATGGGCGCCAAGAAGGACGGGACCTTGACCGCCGGGAGTTTCTGGGCCGCCTTCGACGCCGGCGGATTTCCGGGATCGCCCATCGGCGCCGCCTGCATGTGCGTGTTCGCACCCTACAACCTTCCCAACGGCGTCATCGACGGCTTCGACGTATTGGTCAACAAGCCCAAGTCATCCGCCTACCGGGCTCCCGGAGCGACCCATGCCGAGTTCGCCTCCGAGACGGTGGTGGACGAGATTTGTGAAAAGCTGGGAATGGACCCCATCGAATTCCGCATCAAGAACGCCTCCCGCGAGGGAGACCGGCGGGTGGACGGACCGGTCTGGCCGCGGATCGGATGTGTGGAAACGACCGAAGCCGCCCGCGAACACCCGCACTACGCGGCTCCCCTGGAAGGACCCAACCGCGGCCGCGGCGTGGCCAGCGGCTTCTGGTTCAACGTGGGACTCAAATCCAGCGTCCACGCCAGCGTGAACCCGGACGGAAGGGTGAGCCTGGTGGAGGGCTCCACCGACATCGGCGGCACCCGGACTTCCGTGGCCATGCAGATGGCCGAAGTCCTGGGCATTCCGGCCGAGAGCGTCCGGCCCATCGTGGCGGACACGGACGCCGTCGGTTATACCGACGTGACCGGCGGCAGCCGGGTCACCTTCTCCACCGGTTACGCGGCGTACGAGGCGGCCAAGGACATTCAGGGTCAGATGGTCGGCCGCGCGGCCGTCCTCTGGGAGATCCCGGAGGACCAGGTGGAGGCCCAGGACGGGGACTACGTGGCCAACGACGGATCGGGCCGGAGTATTTCCTTCGCCGAGTTGGCCGCCAAGCTGGACGAGACCGGCGGCCCCATCGTGGGCCGGGCCACCGTCGATCCCAAGGGCGTCGGCGGCGCCTTCTGTACCCAGATCGCCGACGTGGAGGTGGACCCGGACACCGGAAAGGTGGAAATCCTTCGCTTCACCGTGGTCCAGGATGCCGGACGGGCCATCCACCCGTCCTACGTCGAGGGCCAGATGCAGGGCGGAGCCGTCCAGGGCATCGGCTGGGCTCTGAACGAAGAATATGTCTACAACGAACAAGGCCATCTCCTGAACGGCAGCTTTCTGGACTACCGGATGCCCACGAGCCTGGACCTCCCCATGATCGACACCAAGATCGTGGAGGTGCCGAATCCGGGACATCCCTTCGGCGTGCGGGGAGTCGGAGAGGTCCCCATCGTGCCGCCGCCGGCCGCCATCGCCAACGCCGTCTACCAGGCGACCGGGTTGAGGCTCAGGGACCTCCCCATGAGCCCGCCCAGGGTGTTGAACGCGATCCTGGAGAAAAAAGGAAACGGTTCCGGTTGAACCGCCGCCCGGCTCCGAGCCGGGAGGGTCGCACAAGAGTTCCATGCCCACAGCCTGGATTCCGCCGCCGATGCGAGAGCTCACGGATGGACGGGTGCAGGTGGAGGTTCGCGGACAGACCGTTCGACAACTCATCGATCAGTTGGACCAGGAGTACCCTGGAATCGGCGAGCGTCTCCGCGAGGGCGATCGGCTGCGCAGCGGCGTCGCGGTTTCGATCGACGGCGTGATTTCGCCCGAGGGTCTTCGAGCCCGCCTGGAGCCCGGTAGCGAAGTTCATTTTCTGCCGGCCATCGCCGGAGGAAACCGGTAGCGTCATGGGGCTGAGGGTCGTGAGCCGCGTGATGCTCATCCTCTATTCCGCCGCCACGATCCTTCAGTACAACGATCCCGACCTCTATTTCTGGATGCCCGTCTACGGTTTGGCGGCGCTCTGGTCCTGGATGCACCGAACGGGGAGGAAGCTGCCCGAGCCCTGGGTGGAGTTCTTCGCGGCCGCGTGCCTCGCGTCTGCGCTCTACGTGGGCGCCGCACTCCCCGAAGGAACTTTGAACTACCGCCAGGAGGAACTCAGCGAGTCGGGCGGCCTCCTGGTCACCGCCGTCTGGTCCCTGGTCCTGGCGAGGCATCAGCGAATTGCGAGGAAAGGACGGGCGGCCTAGGAGTCTGCGCGGTAGAAATGATCGTAGCGAGAAAGTGGAGAATCGAGGCCAGATTTTCACGATTTAGAGGTGCATAGTTGTTCTATTCGCCGAGAAATCGCACGAATATGGACCGATTCTACGCTTTCGCAGTAGATTAATTTCTGCCGCGCAGGCTCCTAGTGAGGAGAAAATCATGAATCTTCCCGAAGCGGCGGTCGTCATTTACGGAGCCCTGGTGACCCTGGGAGGGCTGCTGGGCTATCTCAAGGCCCGCAGCCTGCTCTCCCTCGGCCTGGGCCTTCTCTTTGGAGTGGCTCTCATCCTCTCGGCGCTGTTCGCAGGCGCCGAAAGCGGGATCCCCGCAGACCTGCCGCTGTGGCTGGTTCTGGGACTGACGGTACTGTCCCTCTACCGTCTCAATGTGACCCGGCGCTTCATGCCGGCCGGACTTCTGGTCCTCCTCGGGGCCGTCGTCGCCGTCATCCTGTTGACAGCCAAGTAATTCTTCAGAACCCGGAACGTGTGACCATGACGAACTCACTCCCCCTGATCCTGCTGCTCGCCCTGGGACCCGCTGCTCCTTCCCAAACCGAAACCCGGGTCTTGAACGCCATCCAGGACCTGCTTCGCCAGGGAACCGCCGTCAGCTTCTCCCAGCTCCAGAACGATCCCCACTTCGGCAAAGAGGAGAAAGAGTTCATCGGGAGGCTCTTCGAGATCCTGTTCCGCATCCCCGCCTTCGTCGAGAGCGAGTTGGAACGGACGGGCCAGCCCCCGAAGCGGGCGCAGATCGGAGAACGGTTCGGCGTCGGCGTGCAATCCATTGACCTGTTGCTCACCGTCATGGAAATCGATCGCCGGGTCCCCAAGATGTTCGACCGGGACCAGGCCGGAGAGATCACCAGAGTTCACCGGCAAGGCCTGGCGGCCTTTTTGCAACGTCACGGCAACCCGGTCCGCGTCACCGGCTGGGAAGGAAAAACCGCACCCGGCTTCGATTTGCTGACCCTGGAGGGCACGAGGCTGTCCAGCGAGAGCTTGAGAGGGTCCAACGCCCTCCTCTATTTCTGGTTCACCGGCTGCCCGCCCTGCTCCCGGATTTCGCCCATCCTGGAATCGCTCCACCAGCGGTACGAAAACGATCAACTCCGAGTGGTGGGCCTCAATGCCGACCGGATCCTGGAGTTGACGGTGAACGACCGGGAACGCATCGAATACCTGAAAAAGCACGGGGTCTCCTTTCCCAACGTCCACCTGACCCCGGCGGCCCACGAGGCCTACGGAAACGTCAACGTCTTCCCCACGCTCTTTCTCCTGGATTCTTCCGGAAAGGTGGTCCGGCGCCTGATCAACTACCAGAGTCAGGAGACCATGGACCAGGTGGTCTCCGAACTGGTGGGACCCTGATGCCGGCCGGCACACGGCTCCGGCATCTCGCCGAGACGACCCCGAACGCGGCCCCGGGGCTCCAACGGAGGCCGGAATGAAGCTTTTTCGGGAAATCGGCCTGGCTTCCGCCGTCTTCCTAGTGGTGGGAAACATCGTCGGGACGGGGATCTTCACCACTTCCGGACTCATCGCCCAGGAAATCGGGAATTCTCCGTGGCTCGTGGGAATCTGGGTGGCGGGCGGCCTGCTGTCCCTGACCGGAGCCCTCTGCTACGCCCAGTTGGGGGCCCGGACCCCCAGGGCCGGCGGAGAGTTCGCTTTCCTCTACCCGGTCTACGGCCCGTTGGCCGCATTCCTCTCCGGCTGGGCGTCGCTGATCATCGGGTTCTCGGGCCCCGTGGCCGCCGCTTCGCTGGGACTCGCCATCTACCTGGAGCCCTACCTGCCCCTCGCATCGGGACCTCTGGGGAACCAGGCGGTGGCGACCCTGGTTCTCCTGGCGGTCACCACCCTGCTCACCGTGGGGCTCAAGTTCGGAACCCGCCTCCATTCCACGGTGACCCTCCTGAACCTGGGACTGCTCGCCGCGTTCACCTGCCTGGTGCTTTTCAACACCCGGAAGACCGGCGTCCTCCACGAGTTGAATCCGGCCGGCGCCTGGGACCTGGAGACGCTGGTCCCGGTGGCCTCGGCTCTGGTCCTGGTCATGTTCTCCTACAGCGGCTGGAACGCCGCGGCCTACATCGCCGAGGAGATTCGGGATCCGGCCCGCAACCTCCCCAGGTCCCTGCTGCTGGGAACGGGATTGGTCACCATCCTCTACATCGGTGTCAACCTGGCCTACCTGACGGCGCTTCCCCTGGAGCGATTGCAGGGAGAGGTGGCCGTCGCCCGGTTGGCCGCCGCGGCCGTGTTGCCGTCGGGAGAATGGATCTTGACGCTGCTGATACTGGTCTCGATCCTGAGCTCCGTCACCGCCATGTCCATCGCCGGTCCACGAATCTACTTCGCCATGTCGCGGGAACGGCTCTTTCCCTCCTGGCTGGGAGAAGTGCACCTGCAGAAGAAAATCCCCCTGAAGGCCATCTGGTTCCAGAGCGGCATCGCTCTGGCCCTGGTCTGGATGGGGACCTTGAGGCAGATCCTGCTGTTTTCGGGATTCGTGGTCATCCTCTTCTCGGCAGTGACGGTCTCGGCGCTGCTTCGATTACCGGTCGACCCCGGCTCGAGCCGCGGAGCCTGGATCTTGCAGCGGGTGCTGCCCTGGATCTTCGTCCTGACGAGTCTCGCGATCCTGGTCAGCGTCGCACTCTCCCATCCCGCAGAATCCCTGGCCGGCGTGGCCACCGTCTGTGCCGGGCTCCCCGTCTACTACTATTACCGGAGACGCTCGGAATCGGTGCCGTGACGGGAGGCTATTGACGGATCTTCCCGGTCATGGGCACGAAACGGACGGAGAGCACGTCCTGGCGGCGGATCCTGCCCTCCTCCTTGGTCAACAGGAGCAGCTTCTGGACCCGTCCCGGATCACCCACGGGAATGACCAGGCGGCCTCCTTCGGCCAATTGCTCCTGGAGGGGCTCGGGAATCCGGCCGGCGGCGGCCGTCACCAGGATGACGTCGAAGGGAGCCGCCTCGGGCCATCCCAGGTAACCGTCCCCCGCCCGGGCGAAAACGTTCTCGTAGCCGAGGCGCTTGAGCAAGGCCGCCGACCGGCGGGCCAGCTCGGGGACGATCTCTATGGTGTAGACCTGATCCACCAGCTCCGCCAGGACCGCCGCCTGGTAACCGGATCCGGTTCCGATCTCCAGCGCCTTCGCTTCCTTGCGCGGATCCGCCAACTGCGTCATCAGAGCGACGATGTAGGGCTGGGAAATAGTCTGACGCAGGCCGATGGGCAACGGGTGATCCTCGTACGCCAGATGCTTCACCGCCTGGGGAACGAACTCGTGCCTGGGGACCTTGACCATGGCCTCCAGCACTTTGCGGTCCCAGATGTCTCGAGAACGGAGTTGCGACTCCACCATCTCCCGGCGCAGCCGGGGATAGTCGGCGGCCGCCGAGGCGGAATCCCCGGAGTCCTGGGACCCGCAGGCGGCAATCAGCGAGAACAGAACCGCAAACAGAAACATCAGCGCCCCCCGGACCCCGGAAGGGAGGATCTCCGGAACGGGAGGGAATGGTGACGCGTTCATGAAGAATCTCCTCGTGTCGATCCGCATCAGATCGAGCAAGGACCGACTATTGGGAAGAGTCTATCCTACGGGTCGGAGTTTCTCACTTGTGGGAGATGAAGGAGGGCGACTGGAAAGTCGCCCTTCCACGCCTCTCAAAAAGAGTACCTGAGCGCGACCTCGATCTCGCGGGAGCGTTGGGCCCCGAAGATCTTTCCGAAGAGCGAGGTCCCGACGACGGCGTTGGGCTGGCGGAAATTGACCTGGTTGAAGGCGTTGAAGAGTTCCACTCGAAGTTCCACGAGATCTCCGTTGACCAGCCGTGTCTGCTTGATCAGGCTGATGTCCCACGCATGATAACCGGGACGTCTCAGGATGTTCCGGCCGGAATTTCCGAAGGAGTAGGGCGCCGGCTCGGCGAAGTCGCCCACCGGGAACCACATGTCCACCGAGGATTCGAACCGGTCGCCAGGCGTCATGGCAATTCGGTCCGCCCGGTCTCCTCCGAGCCCGTCGTTGTTCCCGTCGCCCGGCACAAAAACGCTGAAGGGTGTCCCGTCCTGGATTCGGGTGATGCCCGAGAGGCGCCAGCCGTCCACCAGTTGCAGCAGCGGGCTCCGTCCCTCGGAACCCAGCGTCCGTTCCCTTCCCGGCGGCAGGTCGATGATGTAGTTCAAGGAGAACTGCCGAATGGGAACCCCCCGGGCGGAAGCCCGTTCGGCCTTCAGATTTCGCGGGTTCGACGGTTCCCGCCGATAGCGGTCGTCCAGCGAACGGTGCAACGTAAAGGCGGAACGGAGGGACATGCCGTCGCTCAGACGCCGCTCCGCCGACAAATACATCCGGTGGCTGCTCCCGGAGGAAGCACCGGTCAAGATCCGAAACCGGCCGAAATCGGGGTTCGGCCTCCGTGGCTGGATCGGGCCGGGCGCCGGCTCGGGGACGTTTCCCGGAAGGACCCGGCTCCACCCGGTTCTCTTGTTTCCATAGTAGGAGGCCCGCAGGTGCCACACCTCCTGGAAGTCGTTCTCGAGAATCAACGTCCAGGCCTGCACATAAGGCGTTCTCAGTCCGGTCTCGATCCCGCGGACCAACAGTTCGGGAGGCGCCACGTTCTCGAAGGGGTTCGCCAGGTCCAGATCGGGACTGTCCACGGGGGATTGGGCGCTTTCCGTGTAGTAGAAGGGATAGTTCTTCCCCAGATAGCGGCTGAAACTGCTGCTCCCCACCACCGAGTAGTAGAGGGAATACGAGGCCCGGAATACCAATCTGTTGGTCCTGAAGGGCCGGTAGGACAACCCGATCCGGGGAGCCCAGTCGTTGCGGTCGGGGAAGACCAGTCCGCCCCGCCCGGCCCTCTCCAAGCCGAGGGCCCGGGCCTCGAAGCTGTCGGCCACGACGATCCGGCCCGTGGCCGGGGGCTCGAACAGGAGCGGAAAGAAACCGGAGATGGTGTCGCTCGTGGACCGGTAGGGAGACGCGTAATGGTAGGCGACCCCGCCCGTCAGCGCCAGAATCGGACTCAACCGCCAGCGGTCCCGGATATAGGCCTGCCACTGGTTGCGCCGCAAGTCGGTCCTGTCCGATCCCACCGTCCGGGAGGCCACACTGGGCAGGCCCAGAACGAAATCCGCAAACCCGTCACCCGTGTAGAACCCGCTGAATTCGAATTCCCCGCGGCCGCGGCCTTCGATGTGCGTGTCATAGACCTGGCGTTGGGTCAGGCTCGTTCCCATGGTCAGGGTATGATCCCCCAGCGCCGTGGTGGTGGAGAACGAACCGGAGTACCGGTTGCTGAGCCACTTGTACGGAGACGATGTATCCCCGAAGGAAGCGTAGCCCGTGACTTCGAAGTCCGGGTATCCTTCGGTCAGGGCATCGGGAGCGGCCAGTCCCGAAATTCCCACCGAATCCAGCAAGCCCACCTGGCCGGAGTTGGGAGACACGCTCAGGCTCAGGTAGCGGTTGTATCCGATGGAGCCTTCGGTGACCCAGCGGGTTCCCAAGGTCCGGTTGTGGGAGAGGCTCACGGATTGGCTGCGGAGCGTTCGATCCCAGCCGAAGGCGGGGAGCGGATGAACCATCTTCCCGTCACCGTCCGTCAGCTCGTACTGGAGATAGCTCTTGGCATCGTCGTCGCCGGTATAGTCGAAGCGAAAGAGGTAGGTATCCCGGTTGGTCACCCGGGGCTGGTTGTTGACGAAGTTCCGGTCGGGGTCCGGGCTGTTGGGACCGGGAATGACCCGGAAGAGATTCCGGGCGACCGGATGCAGCCGGCTCTGGGGAATCTGATTTCCCGGAAACGGCTCTCCCGTCAGCGGATCGACGATGGGGGCGTCGAGGCTGCTGAAATCACCCTGCTTCATCTCCGGCGCCGGCACATGCGAGAGCAGGGTCGACCCCTTGATGATGCGCAGGCTCCGGAGGCTGCCGAACAGGTTGATCTTGTCTCCCACCCGTGCGCCCAGGCTGGCTCCGAACTCGTTCCTCTTGTATTCCGGGAGCGGCTTCCCACCGGGATCGAAGAAGTTTCGGGCGTCGAGGTTGTCGTTCCGGTGAAACCAGTACACCGATCCATTCAGTCTCCCGGCCTGTTTGGCGGGAAACGGGTTGACCATCTCCGAAAGCGAGGGGGTCGGGGTCGAGGCGGCCGTTTCGCGGGCCAGTCCGATCTGGTAGTCGCGGATCTGATCCAGGGGGCTCTTCCCGGAACCGGCGCCACTCCCCTGGGAGGCTGCTTCGGCCTTCTTGCGCTTGGCCCGGGCCGAACCCGGATCCCAGATGCCGATCACGAGCCCGAAGACGAGCACCGATTTCAAGACTCGAGACACACCGGCGCCCATCCGGATTCCATGATGCGTCTTCTTCTGGCGGAACGAAGGATCGGCAGAGCGAACGGATGGGATCACAACACGAGCGCCCCTTCCACCAACATGTCGGAAACCGAAAAATTGACGCGCAACCGGCGGTAGACCGACGGAATGTTGACCTCGAAGTTGATTTCCTTCTGGTCCGGCGAAACCACCGGGACACCGTCGATCCGGCGGGGAAAGACGAACTTGGCCCCCACCGCCTCCTCCCGGGGAACGAAGTAGGCGGCCAGTTCGACCCGCGGAAAGCTCTCGGTGGCCAGATACGCCCGGTCTCTCATGGTCTCCAGCATCTGGGAATCGAAGAAACGCTGAACGCGGAGCTCCATGTTGGGGTTGTTGGACCGGAAACTGATGGTGACCACGATCCAACGGCTCACGTCCAGATTCAGACCGGGGGCAATGTCGGCATCGAGACGGCTCTTCGCCGCCGGCGTCATCTCGTCGTAGCCGTTCTGAATCTGTTGAATACGGGCATAGGCCCGGCGAATGGGCGGGGCCGAAAGCAGCCGGACGAAGAAGGAATTGAAGATTTCCTTCTCGCCGTGAATCCCGCTGCCGACGCCTTCCACGACCCGGGTATAGGTCTGCTTTCGGGCCCAGGGGGACCGGTTCAGGATCCGGGTGGCTTCAGCCAGCGTCCAACTGGAAAAATCCTTTCGCAGAATCTGCTGCGGGTCCGGGACGGCGGCGCCCACCGTCAGGAAGAGCAACAAGATCAGACCCGCTCGCAGCAGCAATGGAACTCCTCGAAAGATCCCGGTCAATCCCCTCAACAAGGAACTCGCACTCCACCGGACCGCACCTGTCACCCCCGGCGACGGCTCAGCAAACCGTGGCAAAAATCGTCACGGAGTACTAGGAAAAGCTTAACACACGGGACTGCGCGGTCCGGCTGGCCGGACGGAAAGAGGAACGAACAACCACGGGAGCCCGGTACCCCGTCAGGTTCCGGACGAACCGATGGTTTCGGGCTTGTAGCCTCCGCGCGAACGGAACCAGGCGATCAGGACCAGATAGCAGGCCAGCATGACCAGGGGAAGCACGGCGATCCGGGCCAGCGTTCCCTGTTTGGAGACCACCACCACCTCGCCGACGCGTTCCCGGCTCTCCTGGTCGAGACTTCCCAGTGCGGACTGATCCAAGGCATTGTACCGCCCCAGAAGCCCCAGCTTCTCGGTCATGACCTGGGCATGCAGGGCCTGGTCCTCCTGTTTCATCATGCGATCGAACGCCTGGTCCTGAAAGGTGCCGATGAGGGGTCCGCCCAGGACGCCCACCGCCAGCATCCCGACCCCGGCAATGGCGTTCAGGGTCAAGGCTCCGCCCCGGGGAAAGGACTCGCTCACGACTCCCAGGGTCGCCGGCCAGAAGAAGGTCTTGCCCACACCGTAGAGCGTGGCGGCCAGGAATACCACGGAGGCGACCTGACCGGCGGAGGACAACCAGAAAAGGCCGGCGGCGGCGATGAGGGCCGAAACGGCCAGCAGGCCCAAGGGGGAGATGCGGTGGGTGATGGGGCCCGCGAAGAAGCGAAGGACGAACATGATGAGCGAAGTGTAGATCAGGACCAGCGCGCCGGCGTTGGGACTGGCCAGAACGGAGCTCATCAGGTCGGCGATCCAACTGTCGGTGCCCAGCTCGGTCGTCGCCAGGGGCATCATGATCAGCAGCAGGAAGATGAACATGGGCCGTCCCAGCGAGCGGACGAAGTACAGGAAAGCGGCCGTCGGCGCCACCACCAGCACCACCTTCATCCAGGGCTCCAGCGCGGTCTGGTTGACAAGCAGGATCTGGTCCAGTCCCTGCACCAGCAGATAGCAGACGATCAGGCAGCTCGCGGCGCCGAATTCCCGGAGCATGTCCAGGTAGGGGACTCCGGCGGCCACCCGCTCCTGGACGGGAAACTTCTGGCCCAGCAACAGGAACCCGTAGAGGACGGTGGGAATCACCACCAGCCCCACCTTCCACTGCCACAGACTGCCCACACCGCCCAGGGCATCCCCCGTTCCCAGGGTCATGGCCAGCAGGCCGCCCAGGACCAGTCCTCCGGGCCAGCCGGCGTGGAGCACGCTCAGGTAGTGGGTCTTCTGCTTGTCGTAGATGGTGGCCACCACCGGATTGATCACCGCTTCGACGATCCCGTTGGAGAGGGCGAACAGGAACGTGCCCAGGTACAGAGTCGAGAAGTTTCCGGCGAAGATGGTGATCACGGCCGACGCCAGGTGGCCCGCGAAGGCGAGCACCATGGAGACTCCGTAACCGATCCGGTCCACTACCAGACTGAAGAGAATGATGGAGATGGCGAAGGGGTAGAGTCCGGCTCCCACCAGGTACCCGATCTGCTCTCCGCTGAGATTGAACTGGGCCCGCCAGTCGTCCAGGATCATGGCCCGCACCACGAATCCGAACGCGGTGGCCACCAGCGCAAAGAAACATCCCAGAAACAGCCTTCGCCCACCGATTCCATTCGACATGAATCCACCTCTCCTCTGCTGATCCGGAACCGGAGCCGGTCCCGCCATCTCCGCTGAGTTTGAGCGACACCCCTCTGAGAGTCAATCGACCGGGCAAGCGACGGAGGGCACCCACAAGGGGTGCCCCTACGTTATGCCGGGTGGAAACGGGGCGCAATTTCGGGACTGTCCCCAGCAATTTCGGTCGACGTCATGGAGACGGTGACCCGGGTCCACCCCGATGTCTCCTTCGCATACCAACCCGAAGCACTGGGGACGGGGCACGCGGCCGAGTGCGCCGCCCGGGTCCTGCGTGCAATTTCGGGACTGTCCCCAGTGCTGGGTGCTATTTCGTAGGGACGCCGGTTGCCCAATTTCGGGACTGTCCCCAACGCCCCCCGCGCAGATCCGTGCGCGCGCAGATCCGTGCGTGCCCGCCAGACACACGGCTCCCAATTTCGGGACTGTCCCCAGGGAAACGGGGCGCGCAATTTGGGGACTGTCCCCAGCGCGTAGCGCGCGCGGTCCCCGCCCAATTTCGGGACTGTCCCCAACGCTCCCCGCGCAGATCCGTGCGCGCGCAGATCCGTGCGTGCCCGCCGGACACACGGCTCCTACTTCAGGGGCGCAATTTCGGGACTGTCCCCAGTGCTGGGGGCCCCTGCGTTACCCGGGACTGTCCCCGGTGCTGGGGGCCCCTGCGTTACGCCGGGTGGAAAGCCGCCGCTCCGGCTTGGTAGGATTCCGCCGGCAAGACCACCCGAGATGGAGACCACCTGCGTCATTCTCTGCGGCGGACACGGTAGGCGCATGGGCTCCTCCCGGCACCACAAGGTCTGTTTCCCCATCGCCGGAGTCCCCGCCATCGTCCGCATCATCGACACCCTCAAATCCGCCGGACTGGAGCATTTTCTCCTGGTCGTGGGCCAACGGGCCGTCGACGTCATGGAGACGGTGACCCGGGTCCACCCCGACGTCTCCTTCGCATACCAACCCGAAGCGCTGGGGACGGGGCACGCGGCCGAGTGCGCCGCCCGGGTCCTGCGGGAGCGGCACATCGGCGGCGACATCCTGATCACCATGGGAGACAAGGTCATCGAGGCCCAGGTGGTGCGGGATCTGGTGGAACGTCACCGGTCGGAAGCCGCGGACCTGACGCTCGCGGCACTGTCCAAGGAGCCGGAGAGCAGCGCCGGCCGGATCCTGCTGGACCCGAAGTCACGGCCCCTGGCCGTGGTGGAAGTGGCCGACATCCGCCGCTCGTCGGAGACGGGAGTCCCCATCGCGGTCGCGGGAAAGGAGATGTCCGCCGCCGGAATCGAGTCCGGGAGCCGATTGCTCAACACCTCCCTCTATCTCTTCAGAGCCGAATCCCTGCACTCCTCACTGGCGGCCCTCGCCGCCGACAACGCCCAGCAGGAGCTCTATCTGACGGACACGGTCGAGCAGGTTTCCGCCAACGGCGGCTCCACCTCGGTCCTGGAGGTGGCCGACCCACAGGATCTCATGGGGTTCAACACGCCGGAGGAACTGCTCCGGATCGAGGAGGCGCTGGGCCGGCGCAAGCGGCTCGGAGACGGCCCCGCGGAGCCTCTCCCCCGGATCGACCCGAGCCGTCTGAAACCGGCCGGGGAGTGGCTCGAGATCCTGAACCGGAAGCCCCCGCCCCTGCGGCGGTCTCTTTCGCAGGTGTACGGCTCCGGCGGAGTCCCCCTGGAGCCGCGCATTCGTGCCTGCCGGCGCCTGCTGGAGCGTTTCGTCGAATTCCACGGCGCCTCTCGCCCCGTGGTGCTGGCCCGGGCTCCGGGGCGTCTCAACCTCATGGGCCGGCACGTGGACCACCGGGGCGGTTACGTGAATACCATGGCCATCAACCGGGAGATCCTGTTGGCGGCCGCTCCCCGGGAGGACGACAGCGTCACTCTTCGGCACCTCTCATCGGACGAATTTCCCGAAAGAACCTTTCGCATCCGCGATCTGCTGCCGGACACCGACTGGCTCGCCTGGATGGACTTCATCAGCTCCTACACCGTCAGCCAGTTTCTCAGCGTCTCACGGGGAGATTGGAGCAACTACGCCCGGGCCGCCGTGCTGCGACTCCAGCACGCCTACCCCCGCCGCAGGTTGCGGGGAATGGACTGCGTCGTCTGGGGGGACATCCCCCTGGGAGCCGGCCTCTCCAGCAGCTCGGCCCTGGTGGTGGCCATGGCGGAGGCGTCGGTGGCCCTCAACCAACTGGCCCTGAGCACACGGCAATTCGTCGATCTGTGCGGCGAGGGGGAATGGTTCGTCGGGTCCCGGGGCGGCATCGCCGACCAGGCCGCCATCCGCGGCGGGGAGAAGGACAAGGTCAGCAAGATCGGGTTCTTTCCCTTCCGGATCGAAGAGACCGTCGACCTGCCCCGGGAGCTGTCGGTCATCATCGCCAACAGCCAGGCCGCCGTATCCAAGAGCCACGGGGCCAGGCACACCTTCAACCACCGGGTGGCCTGCTACGACCTGGCCGAGATGCTGCTGCGAAAGCAGGCGTCCTTCCTGGGGGCCATGAAACACCTCAGGGACCTGGACCCCGGGAAGCTGGGCCTTTCTCAGGCCGAGATCTACCGCCTGCTGAAACAGCTGCCCCAGGAGACCGGCCGCAGCAGCCTTCTGAAGCAGTTGCCGGAGCAGACCGAACGAGTCGAGGAGATCTTCTCGACTCACGACGACTTGGGGGAATATCCCCTGAGGGGAGTCGCTCTCTTCGGCGTCGCCGAGTGCCGGCGGAGCGACCGGTTCTCCCGGCTCCTGAAGGACCGCCGGTTCTCCCGGATCGGAGAAATGATGCGGGTCAGCCACGACGGCGACCGCATCGTCCGGCATGAGCAGGGCCGATCGCGGCCTCATTCCGCCTCCTGCGGGGACCGGCAGTTGGACCGCCTGATCCGGGACTCCTTCTCCCCGGACTCCGCCAGGAGAGAGCGCGCCCGCCTCTGGATGCAGCCGGGCAGCTATGCCTGCTCCACGCCCGAGATCGATCGGATCGTGGATCTCGCCTGTGCCCAACCGGGGGTCGTGGGGGCTCAACTTTCGGGCGCGGGCCTGGGGGGCTGCGCCATGATCCTGGTCCGAAACGAGGCGGTGGCGCGGACGCTGAAACAACTGACTCGCGCCTGGCATGAGGCCCAGGGCCTGGAGGTCGAGGCCTACGTCTGCCGGCCGGTGGCGGGCAGCGGTCTCATCGACTGCCGCTGACCCGGGGAAGGAAGACAAGAAGACATGGCACCCACCCGCTATGAAGGAAGAGACGTTCGGACCGGACGATCCATCTCCGTGGGCGTGAAGGGTGAGACCATCGCCGATGTCCGGCGGGAGAATCGCGCCGAGCCGGGTCCCTGGATCGCTCCGGCCCTGTTGGACATCCAGCTCAACGGCTTCGGCGGTTACGGGTTCAACGAAGCGGAGACCTCGACGGAATCGGTGGCAAGGGTGGTCCGGAGTCAGTGGAGGGCCGGGATCGGCGCCTTCCTTCCGACCGTCACCACCCACTCCCGGGACAGGATGCTCCATTCCCTGAGGGCCATCACGGCCGCTCGCCGGGATCCGCTGATCGGCGGCTCGATCCCGGGAATCCACTTGGAGGGGCCCCACATCTCACCGCTGGACGGTCCCCGGGGAGCCCACCCCCTGGAGCACGTCCGGCTTCCCTCGTGGGACGAATTCCTCCGGATGCAGGAAGCCGCCGAAGGCGGAGTCCTCCTGGTGACGCTGGCGCCGGAGCTGGAGGGAGCCATCCCCTTCATCGAGCGCCTGGCGGAAGCGGGCATCGTGGCCGCCATCGGTCACACCAACGCTTCGGCACACGATCTGGACGCCGCCATCCAGGCCGGCGCCCGTCTCTCGACCCACCTGGGAAACGGAGCCCACTCGCTGCTTCCGCGCCATCCCAACTACATCTGGGAGCAATTGTCCCGAGACGAACTCGACTGCAGCGTCATCTCCGACGGACATCACCTCCCCGCCTCGGTTCTCAAGTGCATTCTGCGCTGCAAGGGCGTGGAGCACACCGTCCTCATCAGCGACGCCGTCACCCATGGCGGACTGCCCCCCGGCACCTACCCGGCGGCGGCGGGAGAGGTGGAGGTGGCCGCCGACGGCCGGATCTCCCTGGCCGGAACGCCATACCTGGCCGGGGCCGGCGCCCATCTGGGGCAGAGCGTCTCCAACCTGGTCCGCATGGGGGTGGCCTCCCGGCAGGACGCCCTCCGGATGGCCAGCCTCAATCCCGCCCGGCTCTTGGCCCGGGACGACCGGATGGGAGCCCTGGACGCGGGAAAGCTGGCCAGCCTGATCCAGTTCTCATGGACGGAGGAAGGGATCAGGGTCCATCGAACGGTGGTCGGCGGTCAGGTGGTCTTTGACGAGGGCGCCGGCTGAGTCCCGGCGACGATTTCCAGCAGTTCCTCGCCGTAGCGGCCGATCTTCACCGGACCCAGTCCCTTGATGCTCTCCAGCTCCGACAGCCGGCGGGGCCGGACGGCAGCCAATAGCTTCAGGGTGGCGTCGTGAAGCACGGTGTAGGGGGGAATTTGAGCCTCGCGCGCCCGGTCCGTCCTCCACGATCTCAGTTCTTCGAAAAGGGCTTCATCGTATGTCAGGTCGCTCGACCCCGGCCCCGCCGCCCGCGCCTTGGCCTTGGGCCGCTTTCGGGACGGATTCGGCCAGGAGAGTTCCACCGGTTCCTGGCGAAGCATGACGCGCCGGCCCCGGGGCGTGATGGAAATCACCGGGTACTCTCCGGAAGAGACGCGGACGCACCCGTCCCGGATCAGCTCCTCCAGGATGGCGCGCAGGTAGGCTTGCCCGTGGTCCTTGAGCAGACCGTGGGTCGAGAGCCGGTCCAGGCCCCGGTCCACGATCTCCTGCGCCTTCGATCCCCTCAGCACCTGGAGCACCTTGGCCAGTCCGAACCGTCCCTGCATCCGGGCCACGCAGCTCAGGGCCTTCTGCAGCACGACCCACTCCTCTTCCGTCGGCTCCCGGACCTCTCCCGTCGAGAAACGGCGGCAGCGATCGCAGTTGTCGCACTGGGCGGCCGCCTCCCGGTCGCCGAAGTAGCCCAGGATGTAGCCGTGCCGGCAGCGGGTCGAATTGACGTAGCCGAGGATCTCCCTCAACTTTCTCTGGTCGCGGCGGCGTTTCTCCACCAGGTAGGAAGCCTCCCGGTCCAAGCGGACACGACCGCCGCCCTCCAACAGCGTGATGGCGATCTGACCACCGGGGGCCGGCTCCTGCCGGATCAGCTCGCTCCGCTCCAGCAGGGAGAAGAGGGTCCGAATCGACATGTCGCTGGCTTCGGAAGAGATTTCCCGGGTCCATGCCGCCAACGGCTGGATTCGCGGCTCTTCCCGGGAACAGGTTCGCCGCAGGACGCTCCAGGTCCGCTCCAGGAGAATGGGCTCCGGATTGGCGCCATCCAGAAAAAACTCCTGGGTTCGGACGTCGGCATAGTTGTAGAGAAGCTCGCAGAGCGCCGGCGACCCGTCCCGGCCGGCCCGTCCGATCTCCTGGTAGTAGGCCTCGACGCTGCCCGGCAGGTCCCAATGCACCACGAAGCGAAGATCGGTTCGGTCCACGCCCATGCCGAACGCATTCGTGGCCACCACGACCGGATCCTTCTTCCCCATGAACCGATCCTGAATGGCCTGGCGCTCCCGGTCCGGCAGGCCCGCATGGTAGAGACTCGCCTGCCGCCCTGCCTCCCGCAATAGCGCATGGACCCGCTCGGCCTGTTTCCGGGTGGCGCAGTAGACGATTCCCGACTCCCATTCGTCCAGGATTTCGATCACCCGGTCCAACTTGGCCTGGTGGTTCGCCGTCCGGGAGACCACCAGCCGGAGGTTGGGCCGTTCCAGGCCAAAGACCAGGAGCCGGGGCTCGGAACGGCCTTCCTGCCCCAGTCCGAGCTGTTTCAGGATGTCCTCCCGAACGTAAGGCGTGGCCGTGGCGGTCAGGGCCATCACCCGGGCCTGCGGGAACCGGGTCAGGACCGGACCCAGGCGCAGGTACTCGGGACGGAAGTCGTGTCCCCAGTGGCTGATGCAGTGGGCCTCGTCCACCGCCACGAGGGAGACCTGACGATTCTGAAGCACCTCCATGAAGCGCCGGCTCCGGAAGCGTTCCGGAGCCACGTAGACCAGCTTGTACGATCCCCTTTCCAACTCCCGGATGCGGTGGTCCATTTCGTGCCAGGACAGGGAGGAGTTGATGAAGGTGGCGGGCAGGCCCCGGGCCTCAAGCCCGTCCACCTGGTCCTTCATCAGGGCGATCAAGGGGGAGACCACCACCGTGACCCCCTCCAGCAGCAGCGCGGTCAACTGGTAGCAGAGGGATTTCCCCCTGCCCGTCGGCATGATCACGATGGAATCGTCGCCGTCCAGGGTGTGGCGAATGGTCTCTTCCTGCCCCGGAAGAAAGGAGGGGAAGCCGAAATGCTCCTTCAGCGCCGCCCGCAGGCCGGGCGCAGGATCCACTAAGTTGACATCCATTGAACACGCAAGGGCAGGTATTTTCGACCTTGGGAAACCAAGATGGCCAGAAACGCCCGGATGTGTAGGAGCGGACTCAACCTGACAAAAAAGGTTTCAGATACCGGGCGCTCCGGGCCACCGCCTCTTCCACCGGCATGACGCCGGCGAAGGCCTGGTGGACGGTCACGTAGCCTCGATACCCGATGGCGTCGAGGCCGCGGAAGACCTCCTCGAAATCGACGCCTCCCTCTTCCCAGAGACCGATGTGGTCCACGGCGACGCCGCCGCGGCCCCAGGTCTCGACCACCGTCACGCCGGAAGGAGTCAGGAGATGGTTCTGAACGTAGACGTTCATGATCCAGGGTTCCAGGCTTCGGATGGTCTCGGCCCCGTAATCCTCGCCGGCGATGAACCAGTTGGCCGGTTCGTAGATGATGCCGAAATTGGAGCGGCCGACCCGCTTGAGGGTGTCCAGCGCCCCTTGGACCGTCTCGAACAGGCTGGCGCAATGCGCCTGGTGGGCGAGGCGGATTCCCCGCTCCCGGGCCTCGTCCGAGGCGCGGGCGGCCCATTCGATGTCCTCTTCCTTCTTCATGCAGATCCGGATCAGATCGGAGCCCAGCGCCTCGGTCAGGTCCAGGTAGGGGGTGATGTTGCGGAGGCCGTCGGGCCCCTGCTCGTCGTTTCGGGGAACCGCGAAATCGCCGGTGACCATGGAGACGGTCAGGCCGGCCTGGGCGATGGAGACGGCCGCTTCCTGGACTCTCTCCGGCGGCGAATGGGTGCCCACCTGGGAGGCCCTCATGCAGACGGCCTCATAACCGTGCTCCTGAGCCAGGCCGATGATCTGGGCCAGGGTCAGATCCGCCCTTTCCTTGGAGCTGAAGGATTCGGCCACGCGCGCCGAGAGGGAAAGCTTCATGATGTCCTCACTGTTCGATTTCGAAGGGGAAGGATCTTCAGCCGCGGGATGGCAACCGTTCAGAAGACCGATGGCCCCCAGTCCCAGGATTCCCTCCAGCAACTGTCGTCGAGTCGGCGCCACCACGTGGTTCCACCCTCCTTCCGGTGCTCTCATCGGCTGAGGCTGACCTCGACTCTCCGGGCGGAGCGGCGGGTCCTGTCGCCAACCAGCCGTTCGGCAATCTGGACGGCGTTGAGGGCCGCCCCCTTGCGGATCTGATCGCCGCAGACGAAAAGGTCCAGGCCGTGGACGCCGTTTTTCCCGGAGCGGCTGATGTCGGCGCGAATCCGGCCCACGAAGACGTCGTCCCGGCCCGAGGCGTCCAGGGGCGTGGGAAAGCGGTTGCCGGTCCGGTCGTCCAGAATCGAGACTCCGTGAGCGTTCGCCAGCAGGCTCCTGGCCTGGTCGGCATCCAGGGCCTCCTCGAGCTCCAGGTTGATGCTCTCGGCATGGGCGCGCATGACCGGAACCCGGACACAGGTGGCGGTGATGGCCACCGAGGAGTCGCCCCAGATCTTGTGGGATTCCCGGACCATCTTCATCTCTTCCGTGTTGTACCCGTCGGGTCCGATCCCGGAGTCGTGGCTGAAGAGGTTGAAGGCGTACTGCTGCCGGAAGATCTCACACGTGGGGGACCGCCCGGCCAACACCTCCCGGGTCTGCTGCTCCAGTTCGGCCATGGCTGCGGCGCCGGCGCCGCTGGCGGCCTGGTAGGTGCTCACCACGATGCGCCGGACCCGGACGGCACGGTGAATGGGCGTCACCGGGACGATCATGATGATGGTCGAGCAGTTGGGATTGGCGATGATCCCGCCGTTGCCCAGCTCCACGCCCTCCAGGGCTTCCGGGTTGACCTCCGGGACCACCAAGGGAATCCCCGGGGTCATGCGAAAGGCCGAGCTGTTGTCGACGACGGTGGCTCCGGCCTCTGCGGCCAGGGGAGCGAACTTCCGGCTGATGGACGCGCCGGCGCTGAACAGGGCCAGTTCCACGTCCTGGAAACTGTCGTCGGTCAGTTCCTCGATGGTGTGGGGCCTTCCCTGAAATTCTACGGTCTTGCCCGCGCTGCGGCGGCTGGCGAGAAGCTTGAGGCGGCCCACGGGAAAACGGCGTTCGGCCAGCAGGCGGACAAACTCCTGCCCGACGGCCCCGGTCGCACCCACGATGGCTACGCTCAAATTGCCCGACACGACACACCTCCGGTTTGACGGCCCGTGGCAACGGTCGCCGCGGCCTCCAGCCGACACGACGGTGACTTTTTGCCGCGGAAGGGTAAACGGCCCGTGACGGTGTCCGCCACAGGCTGTCAACGTGGAGCAAAAGTATACCAGGATGTCCGCCGTGGAACTTCCGGCGGCGGGAGTGAGGCTGCGGCTCAGTTCAGCGGCTTCGCCTTCTTGATTCGGGATTATGCACTGGACGCAATAGTCGGGCGCGCGGACAAAGAGGCACACTCCTTACCCCGGTGCGCCCTCAATTCAAGCACCACCAGCATTGGCCACCCCAGGTAGCGCTCGGCCCTCGGATAGCGCTGGACGAATTCTGCCTCCGGAGCATACTCGCCGACACCACGCAGTGTGAAGCCCGCCCCCAACGCGGCCATGACGAAATCCCCGAGCTGATGGGAAAGGCTGCCGGGGGCGACCACTTCCCCCGAATCGGGATCGGTGAATCGCGCCCGGCTGTCGCGCAGGAACATCGCGGGGTGCATCGCGGACACGACGGCTCGCGCCCCCGGTTTCAGCACGCGATGCGCTTCCTTGAAGAAAGCGCGCGGATCGCGGATGTGCTCCAGCACCAGGCCGCTCACCACCGCGTCGAACGAAGTGTCTTCAAGGGGCAGCGGTTCATGCAGGTCATGGACGATGACGTGCACGTCCGTGTCCGTGACCTTCCTGCGGGCCCGTTCGAGCATCTCGTGCGAGAAGTCCACCCCCGTGACGCGGGCGCCCACTGCGGCGAGCCACGCGGTGTGCCGACCGGTGCCGCAGCCGAGGTCCAGCACGTC